>PMBG01000037.1 GCA_003153755.1 Chloroflexota bacterium
GCTGGCGACCGTGGCCCGCGACCGGCATTCGGCGGCGACCGCGACCGTGGCCCGCGACCGGGTGGAGACCGTGGCCCGCGTCCCGCTGGTGGACCTCGTCCGCAGCCGGGGCTGACGGCCAAGGAAATCGCCGAGGTCGCTGCGGCTCGAGTGGCTCCTCATTCCGAGCGAACAGAGTCCGCAGCCGTGACTCCAGAGGCGATGGCCGCGGCGAAGGAGATCCTCGAGCAGGTGATGGCCATGCTCGAGTTCGATGTGAAGGTCGAGATCAAGGCCGGCGAGACCAACCGGCTGAACGTTGTCGGCGAAGGCGACGAGAAGGAGGCCCTCGGGGCGCTCATCGGCCGCAAGGGCGAGAGGCTCTCGGCCCTTCAGCACCTTGTGAACCTGCTTCTCTCCAACCGCGTCGGCGAGTGGACTCGCATCCTGGTTGACGTCGAGGACTACCGCGGCCGGCGGGAGCGCCAGCTTCGAGATCTCGCCAATCGCGCCTCAGAGCGCGTGATGGAGACCGGCAAGATGCTTCAGCTCGAGCCGATGCCCGCACTGGAGCGGCGCTGGATCCACCTGGCGCTGCGCGATCACGAGCGCGTTGCCACACAGTCGATCGGCGAAGAGCCGAACCGCCGCGTCGTGGTTCTGCCCCGCGCGCCACAGCAGTAGCAGCGAATCGGTGGACGGTTCCGCCGTCGCGGAGAGCGTGAATTGCCGCCAGGCCTTCGGGTTTTGACAATGTCAAGCTTTCTGCTCAGGATTGGTCAAAAGGCGTAACGAGTGGCTCCCGTCGCGCGTCACACGCGCTGCCGGGGGCCATCTCGGCTTTACGCCCACCCGAATCAGATTTCCGCTGCGCCGACCCGCCGATTCGGTGCGCCAGTAAGGAACAGCAATGACGACGGACCCGCTCGACGATCTCGAGCCCAAGGAGCAATCCAAGGCCGCCTCTCCGATAGTGGCCGCCCCCAAGCGAACGGTCGCAGCGACCCAGGCCGGCGACGCCGCAATGGGCGAAGACGCCGCACCGTCGGTGGCGCGGCACGGGCGGGCCCAGGGGTTGCCGCAGTCGGGGCAGGCATTCTCTCGAGCGATCGCATCGATCATGGGCCGGATACCGGCCCAAACGGCCGGCTTCATCGTCGCCTTCGCTGTCGGCTCAGCCGTCGCGTTTCTTCTATTCGTGATGCTGGCTACGGGCTTCGGCGGGGGCGGGCAGAAGACCCTCACCGGCATTCACGTCGGCACCGTGGACATTTCCAGTCTCACGCGAGACCAGGTGATCCAGAAGCTCCAGACTTCCTACTCGTTTCTGACCCAGGGCCAGATCACGATCACGACGCCGGGCGGCTCGGATACGGTGCACTACAGCGATGCGGGGCGCCGGCCCGACGTGGAAGTCATGGCGGACGCGGCCATGTCCATCGGCCACTCCGGAAACCCAATCACCGACGCGATCGCGTCGGTCCACTCGGCCTTGTTCGGTGAGAGCGTGCCGGTGGTCATCAAGCTCGATCCGGCGGCGCTCGCGCAGCGCGTTCACCAGCTCGTTGGAGCAGGTGAGGTTGAGTCCAAGAATGCCGTGGTGACGGGCAAGCAAGGCGCCTTCACGTTCACGCCTTCACAAACGGGCCGGGGCATCGACGAAGGGTCATTGTCGACGGCGATTATCGACCAGCTCTTTCTGATCACCCCGGCATCGAGCGTCCAGTCCTCCGCGACTTTCGTGAACCTTACGCCTCAGGTGACCGACCAGACGGCCGAGGCCGCGATCGTCAAAGCCCAGAAGATGTCGGTCGACGTGACGCTCACGTGGGGAGCCAAGAAATGGACAATCCCTGCCGCGACCATAAAGAACTGGATCTCATTCGGCTGGAAGGCCGACGGAACGTATGGCCCGTCGCTTGATCCGGCACTGTCCCTCGCCTATCTCACGAAGCTGACGGTGAGCGCCAACACCCCGCCGGTCGAGCCGTCCGTCGTGTGGAATACCACGACAGGCGCACCGATCAACCTCCTGGCCGGCAAGGACGGCGTGGGCGTCGACGGGCCTGCCACGACCGCGGCGGTCTCGTCCTATCTCGAGTCGCTCGCCGACGGTGGCAGCCCTGGCTCAGGTGTTGAGGCAATCACGGGTCCCATCCACCCGAAGATCGGCGACGTGGGGGACATGACCGGAATGTCGATCATCGGGCAGTGGACCACAGTCTTCTTCCCCGGTGAGAGCAACGGGAACGGCGCCAATATCAGACAGCCGGCCAAGGTTCTCAACGGCACCGTCATCGGCCCCGGCCAGCAGTTCAGCTTCCTCGGCTCAGTGGGTCCGATCGACGAGGCACACGGCTTCGCGAAGGGCGGCGTCATCCTCAGCGGCAAGAGCGATCACACCGGCGCTATGGGCGGGGGCATCTGCTCGGCTTCCACTACCGCCTTCAACGCGGCAATCACGGCCGGGCTCCAGATCGACGAGCGCCATCCACATGCCTATTTCGTGAACCGCTACCCATACGGACTCGATGCCACGGTGTTCTCCAACGGCATCAGCGTCTACGACATGAAGTTCACAAACGACACTACCAACGCGATCGTGATGCGCAGCTGGGCCACCTACGGCCGCGGCCAGAACACGGTTACGTTCCAGCTCTGGAGCCTCCCAACCCACCGGACGGTAGCCGTCTCCGATGGCAAGAAGGCTCTGGTCCATGAGGTCACCGCGTCGGACACCACCAAGTACGTGAGCTCCATCGCACCCGGGAAGACCTACCGAGCCGAATACCCCACGAACGGCTTCGACACGGTGGTCACGCGGGTTGTGAAGGACGCCAACGGAACCGTTCTTCACAACGACGTGTACAACTCGCATTACGTCAAGGTCGACGGGCTCCTGCAGATCGGTACTACGCCGCCGCCAGCGTCGGGCTCTCCGTCGCAGCTCCCCACGCCGGCGCCATCCAACGCCCCAGCCCCCACCCCAGCCCCGACCGCGGCACCCGCCATCATGCCCGCCCCGTCGGCCGCGCCTCGGCGCCGTGGTCTTGCCGGGTAGGACTCGACTCGCTCAGACAGCTGTAGAGCCGGCGCGAAAGCGCCGGCTCTTTCCGTTTCTGCTGATGTGCTACGCGGACAGGGTCGGCGATCCCTCCAGCGCCTGATCGGCCGCGTGTTCGGCAGATTCGTAGCGGAGCAGGTGCGGGAAGTAGCGGATAACGGCCAGCAACCCCACGAGGCACATGACGCCACCGGACACCACCGAGAACTGGGGTCCGGCAATCGCGGCCACGGCCGCCGCTTCGGCGTCGCCGAGTCGGGGGCCACTGGTCACGACCAGCATGTAGATGGACGAGATCCTGCCTCGAAGCTGGTCGGGCGTAGCCAGCTGGACGATGGAGCTCCGCAGGACCGAGCTGATGACGTCCGCTCCCCCGGCGACGGCAAGGCATAGCAGCGCGAGAGGAAAGTAGGCGGTGCACATCCCGAACGCGGCGATGGCCACGCCCCATCCCGCCACGGCTATCGCCACGCCGCGGCCCGGGCGCCGCAGCTTCCCGACCCATCCGGAGAGAAGCGCGCCCACGAAGACGCCCAGAGCGAGTGCGGAGTTCAGAAGACCGAAGCCGGCGACGCCGGTATTGAATACCGTGAGGGCAAGCTGAGGGAACAGTGAGGTAGGCATGCCAAAGACCATCGCGTCGATGTCGATCACGAGGGTGGAGAGGATGATCTGTCTGTCGCGCGCGAAGCTGAGCCCCTCACGTATCGCCCTGAGACTCGGTCGTACGGCGTCGGGGTGCGGCGGTATGGGCGCGATAACCACGAGCGCCGCCAGGCTTGCCAGGAACGTGACCACGTCCAGCGCAAAGGCGGTCGAGACGCCCGCGGTGGCGATGATCAGGCCGGCGATCACGGGGCCGGATATCGCCACGACGGAGCCGCTCAGCCACTGGAGGGCGATGGCGGCGGACAGGCGCTCGCGAGGGACCAGACGCGGCAGGGCCGACGATCGCGCGGGCTGGTCTACGGCACCTACTCCAGCCGCCACGAACGCGACAACGTAGAACGGCCAGACCGCGGTGTCCGGTTGTGCCGCCAGGATCGCCAGGCCGAGGCTGCAGGCGGCGAGGAGTACCTGGGTGATCATCAGAAGCCGCCGCCGGTCGACGGCGTCCGCAATGACACCGCCGCCCAGCGAGAAGATGAGGATGGGGACGAGCTGGACGAGCGCCAGCAGGCCGATCGAGAGCGGGCTGTGAGTCAGCTGCCACAGCTCGTAAGGGAGAGCCACCAGCGTGATCTGCCGGCCGACGTTGTTCACCATCTGACCGAGCCAGATCATGCGGAAATCCCGGTCTCGCCGGACCGGTTCGAGGTCGATCAGGAGGCCGCGCAGTCTGCTGCGGGTACTCGACGCGTGAGGCATTGCGACAGGATAGGTGAGGAAGGATCTGCGGGTGGGAGCCCGCCCGACGTTAGCCCTTCCTCCGAACCAGAACGGCGGACACGCACACGAACCAGGCGAGAAGGCTCAAGAGGGACGCCCACTCGAGCAGCGGATACTGCCAGACGTCGGGTCGACCCAGGATCCGTCCGTCCGGGTTTGCAGGTATGTATGTGCTGTAGACGGCGATGAAGACGATGAAGACGGCCACCACGATCGCGCTCGGGACGAGGAGCCAGCGAGGGAGCCCCGGGTCCGGCGTTCTGAACAGCCACAGGCCGAATACGCCGGCCACGAGCCAGCCCGAAACGAAGAAGACGCCGGACACCACTCGATGGAGTGCGTGGTAGTCCATCGGAAAGACCCCGACCAGCGCGCCGGAAACGCCGGATGCCACGCTTACCGCCAGGAGGATGCCGCGGTATCGGCCGGCCAGGCTTGTAGACAGCAGGACCATGAACAGCCCGAGGCCCATTCCACCGACAATCAGGCTCAGGTTGAACGCCGAGGCGTAGCGGGATACGGCGATCTCGCCGAGCTCCGAGATGAAGTGATCGAGCGGCGAGTAGCCCTCGCCACCAAAACCGCGATACGGCGTCGCCGCGACGAGCATCCCGGCGAGGATGAGCGCGACAGAGCCAAGCCCGAGAACGCCCAGACGGCGCGAACTCAGCGAGATCGAGACGGAGCGCGTGGCGCCTTGCACCGCTGAACTCCCTGCGGACGGCCTATGCGAGGACGTCGACCAGTCTGCCGGAGTCGCCCCGCGCCATGGACATCATCTCGCGGTAGCGGGAGAGAGGGTCGGTGCCGGATTGGGCGCGTCGCATGACCGGCGAGACGTCCATCGAAAACTCGGACGGGACGGGCCTCTGGACGAGTGCCTGGTAGATCTTGTTGGCGCGCGCCATCGCCTCTGCCGTGGATGGGTCACCCGAGATATCCGGGTGGAGCCGCCGGGCGAGGATCTTGTAGGCGCCCTGAACCGCCTCGAGCGGAGCCGAGGGGTCCAGGCCGAGCATCCTGTAGTAGTCGATGCGAGTTGACGCCAGGGATATTTCCATCGTCACGTATTGGGGCGTGCGGAATGGTCAGTTACCCACGTCAAGAATACCACCCGTCCCCTCGGCATCAGCCCGTGGCACATTGGGCCGGCAGAGCAATCGGGTGCGAGGGTGCACCACTTGAAGCCGCTACGCCCCTGTTCCGCTGGATGAAGCTGGTGGTGATCGGCATCGTCCGCCCCGACGCCCGACGGATTGCCAGACTGGACGCGGCAAAGGCATACTCACCCGACGTCGAACGGCTGCGCGCCCCCAATCACGGGAGCGGCACCGGATCGTCGGCGGAGGTGAAATATGGCAGATCCGATCGGCACGACCACCGGCTCGAGCAGCACCCCGTCCAGGCAAGCTCCCGTGCGGCGGACGATAGCCGCCAGAACGGCACCTCGAACGTCCGTTGCCGCGGCGGTACGAACCGCTCCCGCGGCCACATCGGCTCCCGCGTCGTCGCCTGCACCAGCTGTCACGGTCCAGGTGAACCCGGAGCAGAAGCCTGCTGCCGCTCCGCGAGAGAACCAGATGGCGTTGTTCGGCGTCATCGTGGTCCTCGCCGGGTTCCTGGTGATACTCGTCGGCCTGTTCGTAGTGATCCTGAACTACAAGACCTCGGCCGAGGCTATGCCCGTCTTCGGCATCCTCACGACCATCGTCGGGGCATTGGGCGGCGCCGTGTTCGGCGTGGCCTTTGGATTGCACGGTACGGGCTCGGCCAACAAGGAGAGGAAGGCCGCGGAGGAAGGCAAGGACGCGGCGCATGCGCAGGCCCTTCGCTTTGCCGCCTACATGGACCCCGAAGTGGCGAAGCGCCTCGTAGACTGACACCAGTTCGACAGTTCCCTCGCCGGGCGCGCCTACAGATCGGCCGCCCGGCGAGCTGGTTTCTGGGGTGAGGACTGTCGGCGGCTGCCGTCAAGCGGGACGGCCTGGCGCCCCGCGCGCCGAATGCCGGCGTACGCGCCGGTCAGGGCAAAGAAGTGGTGGAGATGGG
>PMBG01000159.1 GCA_003153755.1 Chloroflexota bacterium
GGGTTGCCCTGGAGCGACAGTCGCTCGGAAAGCCTGGTGCCGCGTCGGGGGTCGTAGGTGAAAAGCGGGAAGGTGCGCGAGTCGACGGCAAGCTTCGCCTGGCGGCTGGCAGCGTCGTCGGCGATCCCATGCTCCGGCATGCAGGGCGTATAGGCGACCAGGACGGCCGGGCCCGGATAGGCGTTGGCTTCCATCATCGCCTTGTAGAGGTGGTTGATGTTGGATGCCGCGACCTGCGCGATGTAGACATCGCCGTGGGCCATGAGGATGCGGCCCAGTTCCTTGCGTTTCTCCTGCTTGCCGTGTTCGGTCTTGCCGTACGCGGCAAGCTTGGCCACCTGGCCGCCGAACGAAGCCGTGGAGGCCTGACCGCCCGTGTTGGAGTAGGCGCCGCTGTCGAGGACCAGGACCTTGATGTCCATTCCCGATGCGACCATGCGGGATAGCGACTGGAAGCCGATGTCGAACATGGCGCCGTCGCCGCCGAAGACCCACAGCCGGCGGTCGGCGTGGCCGGCCTGATCCCAGCGCATGCGGATGCCCATCGCGTCGGCCGGTCCGTTCTCGAAGAGCGAGTTGGTCCACGGTACGGTGAAGGGGTTGAACGGATACGTGCTGCCGAAGACGCTGTTGCAGCCGGTCTCGGCCACGATGCCCATGCTCTCGGGCCCGTGGATTTGGAGCGTGGCCGCCATCAGCATTCGGACGACGGTGGCCTCGCCGCAACCGGAGCACGAGCCGGCGCCACCCACGAAGCCCCAGGCGTTCTCGCCGAGCATCAGGTCCGCGAGGGCCTTCTCGTTGCGATACGCGATCGGCGTCGGGGGCAGGGACTTGTAGAACGCCATGTCGCGTCGATAGCGATCGAGCGTGCACTCGCCGCTCACGGCTTCGCAGTCGGACTTCTCGAACTGCGTGAGGGCGTTGTGGTCGAGTGCCGCGCACACTTCCACGCACTCCATGCAGCCCTTGCAATGCATCGGGTCGATGAAGAGGCCGAAGTCGGCGCCCTCGATGCCCTTCTTGGCCGGCACGTCGCCGTACTTGGTCGTATGGACGAAGTGCGACCTGACTGTGCTCTCGGCAAGCGTCGGGTCGGTCTGAGTTCCGGCGAACGTCGTGATCGCCGCGGCAAGGGCACCCTTGGGCTGAGCCGTCGCCATGATCGCGCTGTCCGGGCATGCACTGACGCACGCCATGCAGCCGACGCACTTCTCGGACTCAAACGCCGGGATGAACGGGGACAGATTGCTGAAGTCGCGGATACCGGCCGAACCCGGGGCAATGAGGCTGCGCCCCACGCCCTCGTCCGCCGGGAGTTCCACGTCCGCTATGCCGCGGCGATAGGCATCGATGACATTCGTGTTGAAGTCCGCGATGTAATCCTGGGCGTTGAAGCGCTTTGGCGCGATGAGCCCAGGGCCTGCCCCAAGCTTCTCGATATCGCCGATCGCAAGTGTCTCAGTCATTGCTCGCTCAATCACCAGGCTACTTGACCATCGACCGGAAGAGGTCGCTGGTCGAGATGATCCCGATCGGGTTGGACATCTCGTCGATGACGACGAGGCGGTGGACCCGACCCTCGGCCATCTTGCTGGTGGCTTCTTCGAGGCTTGCCGTGGCGTGGATCGTGAGCGCCGGCTTGGTCATGATCTGACCGACCGGGAGGCCGGGCCAGTTCTCGTTGAGGTGCTGGTTCGCGCGCACACGGACGAGGTCCGTCTGGCTGAGCACTCCAACCAGGGTCCCGCCTGCGTTGACCACCGGGAGACCGGTGATACGCCTTGAGTCGAGGATCTTGGCAGCTTCCGCCAGGGAAGCCGTCTCGATGATCGAGATCGGGTTCGCGGTCATTGCCGCGCCCACGGTTCGTCCGGATGTCATCGGGCTACCTCTGCGGCTGCCTTGATGGCGGCGGTGACGTCGATCACGCCGTCGTATGCCTCCTGGATCACGCTCAGGTTGGCGTCGACCACGGCTCCACCTTTCTTCCCAAAGAAGCGGGTCAGGTTGTCGCGGACGGCGTCCATGAGAGCCGGCCGGTCGAGACCGGCGCGCTCGGCGAACGGCGAGACTTTGAGGAACACGCCTACGAGCGCCACGCCCTGCATTCGGATCTCGAGATCCTGTCGCGGTGCGTACTTCATTGCGAGCGCTGCGGTGTCGAGGGCGAGCAGCCTGATGTTGCGCGCCGAGATCTCGGCACGCGTGGCAGGCGGCAGAACCGACCAGATCTCCTGCGGGTCCCGTAGGGGCGTCGGCACGAAGACCGTGCCGCCGTCGACGAGACCGGTCAGCGGGTTGCCCTGCTTGAATGAGTTGGTGTCGTGGAGCGGCACGAAGTCAACTTCCGTGAGCTCGTTGTGGAGCCGAATCGGCTCCTCCGCGATCGTCAGGAAGTACGTGGTTGGCAGACCCTTCTTCTCCGAGCCGTAGCGCGGATAGGCCTGGACGTACAGGTTGAAGAGTTCTCCTACCGTCGTGGCCACGAGCTTGTTCGTGGTGACGCTGCCGAAGCCCCCCACCGAGTGCCCGCGCAGGCTGTAGGCGCCCTTGGGGCGGATGCTCAGGTCCGACTTGGGAAGGGCATCGGGATGGCGGATGCCCAGGACTGCACGCCTCATTCGGCGCATCGAGTCCGCGTCCGTCATCCAATCGTAGACGGCGCCGATGTCGCCGGGCTGGACGTCGCGGGAGCCCAGGCCGGCCGAAACCGACACGACACGCGGCAGCGGTGCGCCGTTCATCGCGGCGTCCGCGAGCGCAGCCTTGAGCTCGCGGGTGAGCGGGTTGTCCGCCGCCGCAGGCTCGTCGGTGCGCTCGATCACGGCAACGACCTTCGCGTTGCGCAGGGCCCTGGCGAGATGCTCGGCCGGGAACGGGCGGAAGCTGGTGACGGTGACGCAACCGACCTTGCGACCCTGGGAGCGGAGTTCGTCCACGACCGCGGTGGCGGTGTCGGCCATGGTGCCCATCGAGACCACGATGTGCTCGGCGTCTTCGGTCTTGTAGGAGTCGATGAGGCCGTATTTGCGGCCCGTCAGGACTGCCCACTCGGCCATTGCCCGTTCGGTGATTGTGACGAGCTTGTCGTACCAGAACCGCTGCGCGATGCGGCCCTTCATGTACGCGTCCTGGTTCTGGACCACCCCGACCATCAGGGCGTTCTTCGGGTCGAACATGTCGGCGACTGTGATGCGCGGGTCGCCGACGAAACGGCGGAGCAGGTCGTCCTCGGGGAGCTTGACGTTCTCGATCGTGTGAGTGGTCAGGAAACCGTCCTGGGCCACGAACCAAGGCGTCTCGCCATCTTCGGCGACGCGCCGCGCAATGGCCGTGAGGTCCGCCGCCTCCTGGCAGTTGCGAGCGAAGAACATTCCCCACCCCGCATCGGCGACACCCATCATGTCGTCGTGGCCGGCGTGGATGTTNNAGGATGAGGCCCTGTCCGGCGGTGAAGTTCGTAACCCGGCCACCGGCCAGGGCGAAGCCCTCAGCGGCTGAGGCGGAGGAGTGCTCCGACTCCGGCTCGACGAACTTGAGCTTTGTGCCCCACAGGTTGGGGGTGCCATTGGCGACGGCGACCTGATAGACCGCCGCCATGGTCGTAGACGGAGTGATCGGGTAGGCGCAGGCGCCGTCGCTGATCCGCGTCTCGACGTAGGCGATAGCCTCCGAGCCGTCGATGATGGCCGGAATGCCTGGAAATTCCGGTGTCGGCGTATTCGTCACAGTGCTCGGTTCACTCAATGCGCGCAGCTGGCGGGCCAGTGCGGATCCGTCCAAGTGCTTGAGCAGGGTGCCGCCAATCCCGCTGGCGACCGCCTCGCGTTGCTCGTCCGCATGCCAGTAGGAGGCCAGCACCGCGATCCTCTCGGCGGGGATGAGGTCGTTCAGCGCAGCCACCATCGGCCGCCAGCCGCCCGCGACATCCGCATCGAGCAGCACCACGTCCGGCCGGGCGGCAGCGGCCTCCCTCGCGGCGGATTCGCACGACGCCTGGGCGACGATGAAGCCGTGGCGGGAGAGGTGATCGCATAGCGCCTCTGTGGCGGCGCGGTGCTGACTGACGATGAGCAGTCGGCGAACGGGAATCTGGCTATCGGCGAGCATCGTCATAGTGTGCGTTGGGGCGGCGCGGGGACGTAGCGACACGGCTCCCTAAGGTCGGGGGCCATATGGCCCGCGAAGAGCCGTGCCTGGGTGGGCGGCCACTCCCCGAACGAATGGCAGTCGCGCACGGGAGGGCGGGGCGCGAGGGGCCGGCGACACGCTCCCACGCTGACAGGAGGACGGCTCGGTCCACCCGAGCCGCGGGCCACGGCTGGGCGGGCGACGCGAGGGCGCGCTGGCGACGCTGTCCGCCCGTGCCTCGGGTCACGGCTGGGCGGGCGACGATGCCCGCCCATGCCTCGGGTCGCGCCGACCAGAGGAGGTTCCACATTTCCAACACCATTGGCAGAACAGAAGCGTCCCGTGACTCCGCGCCCTCATCTTGCTCGAGAGCTGGCGGGATTCACGCCACACCGTACAAAGTGCAAGGAATGGCCGCCGCGTGGGGCCGAATCCTGCCCAGTAGTTCCGGCGTGCCAATACCACGTGAATTCCGGAAGAACCCGAGCGTGCCGAGGTCGAGACAGGTCTAGAAGCACCCGACGCTGCCTCCCGGTCCGGCGTTACCGTGCCCACCCTGTCTGACCTCCGCCTGGGGACTAGATGCCCGCGCGGGAGTGCCATTCGGCACTGCGCAGCAGCCTCACAGAACGCGAGACTTCTGCACGTGACGAACGCCGGAGGGGACGCCCGGCGTTCGTCCTTTTTCATGCCCGCCAGCCGGCGGAGTCGACAGGCCGGACTTGCCTGGCTCCGCGTCGATGGGCCCTGCGCTCCTCGCTCATAGGCATCGGAGCCCGGCAGCAAGGTGAGGTCTGGTAGTGGCATAGCCCGCCTCTCGCTTGACGCCAACGGCGCGACGCCCAGGCATCACAAACTCCGAAGAAGTGAGGTTGCGGCGTGGCGGCCGTCCGATCAGAGAGCGTCCCGACGGCTACGCTGTGGGCTGAGGAACATATCGAAAGAGCAGCCAGGAGCCGGAGGAGAAGGGCAAGTGGAGAAGGCGGTTACCGACCCCGTTCTGGGTCCCTGCATGGTCATTCCGATGCGGCGACAGCGGGCGCAGTTGTCGGTGCTCATCATGGCCGCCTTCGCTCTCGGCGGTCTCGTCATCATGGGATACGGGCTGTTCGTGCCAGGCTCCAATGTCGATCCGAAGCTCATGGTGGGCGGCTTTCTCTGTCTCTTCGGCTGGCTGACGCTCCCGAAGCACATCAACGCCGCTATCAGCCCCTACTACGCCATCGTCGGGCCAAACGGTTTCTCGGCGTTTGGTCGCGACCCCATTCTCTGGAGAGACGTTATCGGTCTTCAGCCGCGCACTTATCGAGGTCAGGTCGTCGCCCTAGGCGTGGTGCTCAACCGCCCCGTGAAGAGGAGCTTCGGTGCTCAGCTCGACACGCTCTTCGGCCTTCTGAACTTCATGAGTCCGGCCAACGTGTTCTTCCTCCCGAGGGCTTTGACCGCCATGCCGCTCGATCAGATCGCGGCGTTGTTCTTCTCCCACTTGCAGGCTTACCAGAACGAGCCCGAGTAGCCGCACCCGCTGAGGCTTAGAACCGGCGGCGTCGAGCGGGAGCGTGTGCCTCTC
>PMBG01000138.1 GCA_003153755.1 Chloroflexota bacterium
AGTCCAGTATCGCCCACCATTCCCCCTCGACAGGCAGTTGCGCGAGCGCATTCCGGCGGGTCTCGGCTTGTCGGCCTTACGCCCAACCGGCACCCAGCGTTTCGCCAGCTCACGCCACCAACGCCTTCCGCCAACCGTCTGTCGCCTGGATAGGGTCGTCGGAGTGGCGGCCGCCACTCGAGCGATGGAGTCACCACAAATGACAAACAACAGATCCGGAGCCCAGATCTTCTTCGTGGCCCTGACGGCGTGCCTCATTGCCGCCGCCTGCAGCACCGGGACCGCGACCCAGGCGGCAGTTTCCACCCCGACACCGTCGGCTACCGCCAAAGCCACGCCCACGGAGAGTCCAACCCCGAGCCCGACCGTCGAGATCACGCTCGATCCATCGGCGTCCGAGTCGGCCTCCGCGTCTGATTCGGCGGCACCGTCCGAAGTCCCGTCAGCGTCCTCGTCCGCCATGCCCTCGGCATCGCCCACATCCGCGGCCGCGGCCTGCACCGGCAGCGCCGACAACCAGGCCTTCTTCGCAAACACCGCCGGGCTTATGAAGTTCGACGTGTACTGCGCGTCGCTACCGGCGAAGTGGTATCTGACGGCCGGCGGATACACCCAGCCCAAAGGCGGGACCGTTACGATCACGTACCAGAAGACGGGCGGCGGTCAGCTCGACATCTCCGAAGGCGCGTTCTGCACGGGCACTTGCAACACTCACGTAAGCACGCTCGGCTCCGCGTCCTTCGGCAGCCTCAGTGGTGAATTCGACCTTCTCTCGGCCTCGCCGGACGTGTACGTCATCTATGTGAATCCAGGCACGGCCACCGCATATTCGATCAAGGGCACCGGTGTGACCCAGGCGGATTTCAAGAACCTCGCTGCGGCCATGGTCAAGGTGCCCAAGCCCTGACCGATCGCTGCGCCTCGCTCGAGACTCATCGCCGGGGTCGTTTGGTCCACGGTCCCGGCTTTCCGTCGGCTCGTGCCGGCCGGCCACACAACCGACCTACCCCATAGGCCCCTTTCTCACACGCTGGAAGTTCGTGTATAAGGATCGCTGGCACGCTGCTACACGAGAGGAAACCGAGGAATCATGATCGGCACAAGACCCGGCGGAATGCGGATCGTTCTCTTGGTCCTTGCGGCCGGCCTGGCTGGAGGGGCGTGCAGCCATGTGACGCCGCCTGGTACGGCTCTCGCACCCTCGAACATGCTTGCCGACGCCTCCGCGACACCGGCCGCCACCGGGACACCGGCAGCCACGCCGACTGCAGTCATCACACCGGTCGCGACATCCGCGGAGTCGGCCTCGGCGCCGCCTTCGGAGATGCCGTCGGTATCTCCCGCTCCGCCCGCCGCTCAGTGCACAGGCAGCGCGGACAATCAAGCCTTCCTGACCGATGCGGCGCGTCTGATGAGTTTCGACGTCTACTGCGCCGCGCTCCCGGCGAAGTGGTACCTGGCCGGGGGCACCTTCACGCGGCCCAACGGCGGCCAGGTCCTCATCACGTACAAGAAGACTGGTGGCGGACAGCTGGAGATCTGCGAGGGCCAGTGCCCTTCGGAGGGGACAAGCGGATCGGCGTCGTTCGGCGATCTTCCGGGCGGCCTCGCTGCTTCGCCGGGTGTGAATGCGATCTACGCGTCCGTCGGCATCGGGTCGGCAACAGCCACCTACTCGATCACGGCTACGGGCATCGCGCAGTCCGAGCTCGCCAGCATCGGTTCGACCATGATCAAGGTGCGCAAAACCTGATCGTGGTCGGCGACTCTGCGGTCCACGCACAGGCGGCCGCGCAGGTATGATCCGGGCCGGCGTCCAAGCTCCATTTCCACGCGACAACCCCTAACCAGAGGACCAAAGACGCGCATGGACCGGAAACTCCTCTCCGGCGACGAAGCGGTCGCGCTCGCCGCATTGCACGCGGGCGTGGTCCTGGGAACCGGCTACCCGGGCACCCCCTCCACCGAGATCCTCGAAGCCTTCTCCGAGCTCGGCGGACACGCCCAGTGGGCGCCCAACGAGAAGGTCGCGCTCGAGGTGGGGCTCGGGGCCGCATTCGGTAGCGCACGGACGCTCGTCACGATGAAGCACGTGGGCCTCAACGTCGCCGCCGATCCGCTGTTCACGGCCGCGTATACGGGTGTGAGCGGTGCGCTGGTGGTAGTCAGCGCGGACGATCCGGGTATGTCCTCGTCGCAGAACGAGCAGGACAACCGCAGATACGCGATCGCGGCCGGATTGCCGATGATCGAGCCCTCCGACTCCCAGGAGGCGTACGACTTCTTCTTCTCCGCCATCGAGATGTCCGAGCGGTGGCACCTGCCCGTCCTCTTCCGGATGACGACGCGGGTGTGCCACAGCAAGTCGATCGTGACGGCCCGCGAGAGCGGAGCGCCCGGCAGAGAAGCCGCTCCGGCTCCCCATTTCGAGCACGATATCGCCGGCAGGGTGATGATCCCGGCCTACGCACGGCCCGCCCATCGCCGGCTCCGGGCCAAGCTCTCCGAGATCGCCGCCTGGGGGGAGAGCGCGGCCGCCGACAAGCTCAATCGCGTGGAGGCCGGAGCGCCTCACGGGGCCGCGGTCGAAGCCGGCACGACACTCGGCATCATCACTTCGGGCGTCTCGTACATGCACGCGCGCGAGGCGGCACCTGCCGCGAAGATCCTCAAGATCGGGCTTGTGCACCCGCTTCCGCTGGAACGCGCGCGTGCTTTCGCCGCCGGCGTTGAGCGCTGTCTCGTCGTGGAAGAGGGCGACCCAATCCTCGCAGACGCCCTCCGCGCCGCGGGGATCGCCGTGGAGTCGAAGTCGGAGATGTACCGATTCGGGGAGCTGGACGTGCAGCGCGTCCGCAGGATCGTCGCTCGAGACGAGACCCCGGAAGCTCCGCCGGCGCGCGGCAAGCCTCCGGAGCTCTGCCCGGCCTGCCCGTACCACACCGTCTACGCCACGATCCGCAAGCTCGACTGCATCGCCGCGGGCGACATAGGGTGCTACACGCTCGGGGTCCTGCCGCCGTATCAGGCGATGGATACGTGCGTGGCCATGGGCGCGTCGATCGGCGTGGGACTCGGGCTGCGGCATGTGCTGCCGTTGGACCAGGCGCGCCGCGTGGTCTCGATCATCGGCGACTCCACGTTCGTTCATTCGGGTATCTCCGGGCTCGTCGAGATGGCCTATAACCGGCCGGCGACGGGGCACGTGGTGATCGTGCTGGATAACGGCACCACCGCCATGACCGGACAGCAGGAGCACGCCGGCACCGGCCGTTTGCTCGATCACAACCCCACGAACAAGCTCTCGATCGAGGCCGTTGCCGCGGCCGTGGGCATCGAGAGCGTCACCGTAATCGACCCGTATGCCGATCCCGATGGGTTCGAGCAGTTGCTCCGCGATCGCCTGGCCTCAACGGAGCTGTCGGTCATCGTCGCGCGGCGGCCGTGCATCCTTGCCGCCGCGGACATTCGGAAGTGGGAGCAGCAGGCGGCCGCAATTCGCGCCACGTCGGCCGATCAAGCCGCGTTCGACCTGCCGGTGGAGGAACGATGAGCGCTACGTATCCGAAGGGCGCCATTCCCTCCGCTGCCGGCAGGAGCGTCGTGAACGTGGTCCTTGCGGGTCTGGGCGGGCAGGGGGTCATCAAGGCCTCCGACATACTCGCAGACGCCGCATTGCGTGCCGGTCTGGACGTCAAGAAATCCGAGATCCACGGCATGAGCCAGCGGGGTGGTTCGGTCACCAGCGACGTTCGATTCGGCCGCGCCCCCGCAGACAGAGTCGGATCCCCGATGGTCCCAGCGGGCGAGGCCGATTTCCTCGTGGTACTGGCGCCGTCCGAGGTGGAGGTCAATCGGGCGACGATGCGGCCGGGTGGCGTCCTGATCGCTCCGGAACTTGTCCCCGAAGGAGAGCTGGCGAACAAGCGCAGCCTGAACGTCGCGCTGCTCGGGGCGCTCTCCACGTACCTTGAACTGCCGCGAGAAGCGTTCATGGAGGCCCTGGCGGCGGCGCTGCCCGAGAAGTTGCGCGGGGTGAACGAGCAGGCCTTCGAATTGGGCCGGAAGCTGGCCGCCGAGCACGTCACAATCAGCTGAGCGGGCCGCCGTCACGGTTCGCGGCGCGGATCTTGGATTTCGCCAGAGGAGGACGCGGTGAGCACCTGGAACGATCCGCCGGGCGGGTTCCACCCGGTCAGTGCGCCGGACTATCTCCCGCGCCCGCAGCTGGAGGCTCTGCAACTTCAGCGGCTCCAGCAGGTAGTTTGGCGTTCGTACGACCGGGTGCCACTCACTCAGTCGCGCATGACAGAGCGCGGGCTGACTCCGGCTTCGATCGCATCGCTCGCCGACGTCGCGAGGCTTCCCTTCACCGTCAAGGCGGATCTGCGCGACACGTACCCATTCGGGCTGTTTGCGAGCCCTATGGAGCAGATCGTCCGTCTCCATGCCTCGTCCGGCACTACCGGCAAGCCGATCGTGGTGGCGTATACGCAGGCCGATCTGGATGTCTGGTCGGAAGTCATGGTCCGGGCATTCGTCGCCTGCGGCGTACATCGCGGCGACGTCATCCAGAACGCATACGGCTACGGGCTCTTCACCGGTGGCCTTGGGGCGCACTACGGCGGTGAGGCACTCGGCGCCACGGTGATCCCGATCAGCGGCGGCAACACGGAACGCCAGCTTATGGTCATGGCGGACTTCGGCGTGACGGCGATCTGCTGCACACCGAGCTACTTCCTTCATTTGCTCGAATCGGCGAAGGAAACGAAGACCGACTTCAGCAAGCTGCGAGTTGGCATCTTCGGCGCCGAGCCCTGGAGCGACTCGATGCGCGAGCGGATTCAGGACGAGAGCGGCATCCGCGCCCACGACATCTACGGCCTATCGGAAATCATCGGCCCCGGTGTGGGCATCGAATGCCGCGAGCAGCGCGGTCTGCACATCTTCGAGGACCACTTCTACCCGGAGATCATCGACCCGGACACTGGCGAGGTGCTTCCTGAAGGCGCCGAAGGCGAGCTCGTGCTGACGACACTCTCCAAGCAGGCGATGCCGATGATCCGCTACCGGACGCGCGACATCACCGCTCTCGTGTCCGACAAGTGCGGTTGCGGCCGCACTCTGCGCCGTATTCGCCGCATCGGCCGCCGGTCGGACGACATGTTCATCATTCGCGGTGTCAACGTCTTCCCGTCCCAGGTCGAGACCGCACTCCTGCGCGTCGAAGGCACGCTGCCGCACTACGCGATCGTGCTCACGCGCGAGAAGGGCCTCGATCAGATGGAGGTCAAGGTTGAGGTCACTCCGGAGGTGTTCTCGGATGAGATCCGCAAACTCGAGGAACTGCAGACCCGCCTCGAGGCCTCGATCGAGAACATCCTGGGTATCCGCGTGAAGGTCACGCTCGTCCAGCCACGCTCGATCGCGCGAAGCGAGGGCAAGGCCAAGCGGGTCACGGACAACCGGAGCCAATAGCGGGGCACGGCATCGTAGACACAACCAGGAGTGACGGGATCATGAAACTTCAACAGCTCTCGCTCTTTCTGGAGAACAGATCCGGCCAGCTGCGTGAACCTTGCGAGCTCCTTGCCGCGGCCGGGATCGACCTCATGACGATGTCGCTCGCCGACACGACGCAGTTCGGCATCCTGCGCTTCATAGTGCGCGACCCTGCCGCTGCCAAGAAGGTGCTCGAGGAGGCGGGAATGGTCGTCGTCATGACGGAGGTCGTGCCGGTCGAGGTGGACAATCGTCCGGGCGGTCTGGCCCGCGCACTTGCCGCAATCGAGGACGCCGGACTCGGCGTCGAATACATGTATGACTTCGGCGCCGCGTCGCGCGGCGGCAAGGCCGCGATCATCTTCCGATTCGAGGACCCGGACGCGGCTCTCGCTGCGCTGAGCAAGGCCGGCATCCGCGTTCCTACGGTCGAGGAGCTGCTGGCGAGCTAGACGGTTTGCGCCTGTCGCGCAATGGAGGTGACCTGCGACTACTCGCGGCCGCGGAGCAGCGAGACTCGCATCCCGCGCAACTCACCTTTGGCTATGCCGCTGGCGATCGCGGGGTCTTCCTCCATGATCCGCCTCGCGGCGGCTTCGTCGGGCGCCTCGATCACAGCGATGCCGGTGTTGATACGCCCGAGGGTTGGGCCGGCCATTACGAGGGTGCCTTCGGCAAGCATCCGCTGCAGGTTCTCGAAGTGCGCCGCCCACACGTGCTTCTCGTCATCGGTCATCGTGGCGGCGAAGTCTTCGCGCGGACTGTGAATGAAGTAGATCCACTCGGCCATGGTCCCTCCGTCGAGTGCGGGGCGGACGGCCGGCCGCCGCTCTCCGCTCCGGCCAGTATGGTCTGGGGGACGGAGGGCGGCGACAATATGAGGCCGTAATGATGTCCGATCCGGCTAGCGGAACAGGACCATTGTGGCCGTCTGGTTGATGTGGCCGATGTACTCCTCACCGTAGGTCGAGAAGCCCGCGGTTGGGATCACCTTGAAGACGTTTCCATATTGTTCGGTCAGGCCCTTCGCTTCGAGTTCGAGCGTCCTCAGGATGCAATTGAAGTTGAGGAGGCCGCGAGCTTCCTGGTTTCGATCGAGCGCCTTCTTCAGAGCGTCGCCCGTGTCCTCCACGATGCTCGTCGAGTTCAGGATCGCCAACTTCATCCCTTCGTCCACGCCACAGAAGAAGCGGACCGATTCGCCCACGAGCTGCTGTGGACTGCGAACGAACGGCTCGCCGCCGATCATGAGGCCGAGAGGATGAGCCATGAACTCGTCGGCGAGCTTGTCCACGCCAACCCCAAGGGCCTCGGCATACGCCACCGCGGCCGGCTTGCCGTTGAACTCGATGACTTCGCGCGCCGCGCGGTCGACCTTGGTCGGCACCAGGAATTGCCGGGTGGCATGGAAGCTCTGCGTCTTGATGATGTCGAATCCGCTGGGGCATTCGAGGAGCGCGATGACGGCGGCGTCCGAAGCGACTTTGGAACCGGCCGCGACGACCGTCTTCTTGAACGCGACGTCATCACCGGCCGATCCGCCGATGAAGATCACGTTGGTCAGGTCGCCGAGACGCTCCATTACCCGCTCTTCGGCACCCGACAATCCATCGATCAGGACGATGCCAAGCCAGCGCTCCGGATCGAGGTCCAGCATCTTCTGGCCGAGCTTGGCCTCCCACTCGGCGAAGACACGGCCGATCCCATCGTCGGATCCGGTGATACCGTCCACAACGGCGATTTCGGTACGCGACACGACGTCCGCGCCGAGGCCCATGGCAACGATTGCCCCCTTGCTCATGGAACCGCTCACGAGTTCGCCCGAGGATGTACATCCGAACGTGACGGCGGCGGGAAACGCCCGCGCGACCGACAGAGCCAGGTCCTGCGGATCGTGCTTTGGGGAGGCGAAGTAGATCACGACCGCCGGACCGCCAAGTTCGGCCGCGAGTCGTGCGCCCGCGTCGTCGGATACGTCTGTCAGTTTGGAAACGCTGATACCCATCGAACTGGCTCCTCAGAGGGTGACGTTGAGATCGGCCGCGATCTGGCGGAGCTGCGCGAGAACGAGCGGGTCGTCCGGCGTGCTGGCGTCGTACCTGGCGGGATCGAACCCCTTCAGAATCAGCTTCGTCTGGGTAGTCGACGCCAACACGGCGTTGCCCTTGCTCCGTTGCTCGATGATGCGGTCGATCATCACCTTGACCTGGCCCGGCATGAATCCTCCGTGTGTCTGGTGTGAGCATTGGGTTGCTGGCACAGCTCTGCACGGGGGACGCGCGCCCAGAAGCTCTGCGTCAGGTATCGGCAGGTCGGAACACGCTCCTTGTAAACGTTTGGCTCACGAAAGTAGTGTTTTGGTACGGGTTCGGGCCGCACCTGCGCCTCGAAGACCGGGCGTGTATCCCGCAGCGCACCCAATCCGACAAGACCGCACGCGTGCGGGTACGATTGTCATGGAGTGATTGGAGCCCGGCGTCGCCGGCTCGATTGGATACTGAGTTTCCGGAGGGTGGGGCCCAGATGCGGTATCGGAGGTTCGGCCGGCTCGGCTGGAGAGTGAGCGAGATCGGCTACGGCATGTGGGGCATGGGCGACTGGAGCGGCTCCGAAGACCGCGAATCGTTCGCATCGCTCGAGTTGGCTCTGGCGAAGGGCGTCAACTTCTTCGACACTGCGCAGGCCTATGGAGACGGTCACAGCGAGCAACTCCTGGGGATGCTCAACTCCAGGCAGCCGGGCAAGCGCATCCACAACGCCACCAAGGTTCCACCCAAGAATCGTCAGTGGCCCAGCCGCCGCGGTGTGCCGCTTGGCCAGGTTTTCCCCCGCGCATACGTCCGCCAGTACGTGGACATCAGCCGATCCAATCTCGGCGTGGACACGATCGACCTGCTCCAGCTCCACGTCTGGGAGGACGATTGGCTCGCCACCGGCGAGATCCAGCTGACCGTGTCCGAGCTCAAGCGCGAAGGCGCGATCCGCGCGTTCGGGATCAGCATCAACCGCTGGGAGCCGTGGAACGGCGTCAAGGCCGTGAAGTCGGGGCTCGTCGATGCCGTCCAGGTCATCTACAACATCTTTGACCAGGCCCCGGAGGACGAGTTGTTCCCGGCCTGCCGCGAGAAGGATGTCGCTGTGATCGCCCGCGTCCCATTCGACGAGGGGAGCCTGATCGGCAACCTGACCCTGGACAGCAAGTGGCCCGAAGGCGACTGGCGGAACAGCTACTTCGTGCCCGAGAACCTGGAAGCCTCGGTGGCGCGCGCAGACGCTCTGAGGTCGCTCATTCCCGACGGCGTGACGATGCCCGAGATGGCGCTCCGCTTCATCCTGTCAAACCCGGACGTGAGCACGGTCATCCCGGGAATGCGAAAGGCCAGCCACGTGGAGTCGAACGTCACCGTGGGCGACGCCGGCTCATTGCCGCCCGAACTGCTCGACGAGCTGCGCAAGCATCGCTGGGATCGCGAGCCCACGGAGTGGAGCCAGTAGGCAGGGGCGGAGAGTGAGCGCGCTTCGCGCGGGTGGCGGGTGACGCGGTCCTGCTCGTCTCATTCCTGGTGTCCGGCGTCGCCGGCTTCGCGATGCGAGGAGTAACCACGTCGCGGCGAGCGTAGGCCTTTGGCGGCGGGCTTCCATCGCGCTCTCGTTCACCAGTCTTGGCCATTGTTGCGGTGATGTGCCTGGTGGCCGGCCTGGCACGACGCTGCCGCGGAGTTTCTCCGAGATACCAGCCGGGGTGGTATTGCGGAGCACTGCGTCTTCGCCGGAGCCTCGAGCCGACATTCTGCAGGCTTGTGTTAGCCGCGAGTGGTTATCGGGAGCCCGGAACTGCTGCCCGTCGACCAGCCGATCATGCGAATCTCGGCCGCCTTCGGCCGGCTGGGGCTACGCGCGAGACGAGGCGGCAACTTAGTACCACCCCCGGGCGTAAACCGGGATTTGCGCTCGACGATAGACCGCCCGAGGCGAAATCAGCCGCCGAGAGGTGTCGCCGGCTCGGGCGGGCGACTCGGGCTGCCGGCTCGCGCTGCCGACTCGGACCGGTTGCTAACCCCTGACCGGTTGCCGGACCCGCCGTCCGAGCCCGGACTCAGGACTTCGCGATGCGCCTCAGCACGGCCGGCAGGATTCCGCCCTGGTGGTAGTAGTCCACCTCGATCGGGCCGTCCAGGCGCACTGTGGCTTCGAAGCGGGTCGCGGCACCCGCCCCGGCCCCAGCACCGCCATCCGCCAGTGCGCTGACCCACACGCGTGACCGCGGCGCCGGTCCGGCCACGGGCAGCTCGATCGTATACGACTCGCGTCCGGTGAGCCCCAGCGACGCCGCGCTATCGCCGGGGAGGAACTGCAGCGGCAGGATGCCCATCCCGACGAGGTTGGACCGGTGTATCCGTTCGAAGCTCTCGGCGATCACCGCCCGCACGCCGAGCAGCCTCGGGCCCTTGGCCGCCCAATCGCGGGAGGATCCCGAGCCGTACTCCTTGCCGGCCAGGATGATCGACGGTACGCCGGCCGCACGGTAGCGCTCGGATGCCTCGAAGATCGTTGTGGCCTCACCGCTCGGGAAGTGGACCGTGAACGGCCCCTCCTTCGCCGCCAGCGCGTTGCGGAGGCGGATGTTCGCGAAGGTGCCGCGCATCATGACTTCATGGTGGCCGCGCCGCGCACCATAAGAGTTGAACTCGGCCGGCGGCACGCCGTGAGCCTGGAGCCACTGGCCGGCGGGCGACGACGCGGCGATCGAACCGGCGGGCGAGATGTGGTCGGTGGTGACGGAATCTCCGAGCATCGCGAGCACGCGAGCGCCGCTGATCGCCGCAACCGGCTCCGGCTCCGCCCTCAAGCCCACGAAGAACGGCGGCAGGGCCACGTAGGTGGACGATCCGTCCCAGCGGTATCGATCGCCGGCCGGCACGTCGAGCGTCTTCCACTCGGGCCCGCCTTCGAAGACCGACGCGTAAGCCTCGCGGAACAGCTCTCCGCTGACGGCCGAACCCACCGTCCGGCGCACCTCGTCCGTGGACGGCCAGACGTCGGCGAGCATCACCGGCCGCCCGTCCGAACCGATGCCGAGCGGCGACGTAGCGAGATCGATGTCCACGGTCCCTGCCAGCGCGAACGCCACGACAAGCGGCGGCGACGCGAGGTAGCTGGCCCGCACCAGCGGGTGGATCCGTCCCTCGAAGTTGCGATTGCCCGAAAGCACGGCCGCGACGACCAGGTCGTTCTGCTCGATCGCGGCGGCCACCGGCCCGTCCAGCGGCCCGCTGTTGCCGATGCAGGTAGTGCATCCGTAGCCGGCCAGCGCAAACCCGAGTGTCTCGAGCGGCTCGAGAAGGCCGGCGCCGCTCAGGTATGCGGTCACGGCGCGGGAGCCGGGCGCCAGGCTCGTCTTCACGGTCGGCGGAACGGAGAGTCCGCGCGCCACCGCATTCCGGGCGAGCAGCCCGGCGGCGACCATGACCGTGGGGTTGGAGGTATTCGTGCAACTCGTGATGGCGGCGATGGCGACCGAACCGCTGGCGATTTCTACCGAATGACCGGCAGCCTCAACCTTGACGGGGGGGTAGGCGCCCTGGGCCGCCGTGCCGGTCGAACGTCCGGAGCCGCCCGCGTTATCCGCCGCGCCCGCCCCCACAGCGGCGGCGACCGCCGTCCTGAATGGGTACGCGGTCCGGAAGTTGTCGCGGAGATCGCGCAGAGCCACGCGGTCCTGGGGCCGCCTTGGACCCGCGAGCGAAGGCTCCACAGACGCAAGATCGAGCGTTAGGAGGGCGTCGAATTCGGGCGTGACTCCCGGCTCGCGCCAGAGCCCCTGTGCCTTCGCATATGTCTCGACGAGCGCCACCTGTTCCGGCGCGCGGCCGGTGAGACGCAGGTAGGCGAGCGTCTCGTCGTCGATCGGGAAGAGAGTGGCTGTNNCATGTTGGAGATCGTGGCCCGGTCCGCGAGGGCGAGGCCGGCCAGGCCGTCCCCGGTGAACTCCACGAATGCGCCCACCACGCCGTACGCGCGGAGCATCTCCGTCACGACGAGTACGAGGTCGGTTGCCGTGGCGCCTTCGCGCAGCTCACCGCTGAGTCGGACGCCGATGACCTTTGGCATCTGCTGATACAGCGGCTGTCCTAGCAGAACCGCCTCCGCTTCGATGCCGCCAACGCCGTAGCCGAGCACGCCAAGCCCGTTGATCATGGTTGTGTGCGAGTCGGTACCCACGAGCGTGTCGGGGAACGCGACGTCCGTGCCGTCCGGATCGGCGCGGCGCGCCACGACCGGCGCCAGAAACTCCAGGTTGACCTGATGGACGATGCCCGTCCCGGGTGGCACGACACGGAGGTCGTCGAAGGCGGTCTGAGCCCAGCGCAGGAGCTGGTATCGCTCGGTGTTGCGCTGGTACTCGCGGGCCACGTTGAAGGCCAGAGAATCGGGCGTGCCGTAGCGGTCGATCTGGACGGAGTGGTCGATGACGAGATCGGCCGGCACGAGCGGGTTGACGCGTGACGGGTCGCCGCCGAGCTCGGCCATTGCATCGCGCATTGCCGCCAGATCGACGACGGCTGGGACACCCGTGAAGTCCTGCAGGATCACCCGAGCGGGCATGAACGGGATTTCGACCTCAGTCGTCACCGCAGCGCCGGGTTTCCATCCGGCGAGCGCGGCGACGTCCGCCTCGGTCGCGATGCCGCCGCCGGCGTGGCGCAGCACGTTCTCGAGCAGGATCTTCACCGTCACCGGCAACTTCGCGAGGTCGAGCCCCGGCGCGACGCCACGCTCGACGAGAGCGGAGAGGCGGTAGTAGCTCGGCATGCCCGGACCGAGGGAACTCCGGGCACCGAACGGATCGCTTACGGACATGGTCGCTCCTTCGAGCCTCCCTCGCCAGTCGGCCGATGCCTGGGCCGGCCGATGCCGGCACGTTGACGCCTCCGCCCCTTGCTCACCCACGTTCAAGTGGGCTCGCGGCGGGTACTCGACGTCGCCTAGGCCTCGGCCGCCAGGCGAGTGAGGATGCCATCGGGTTGACCCCGGCGGGGGAGCGCCTCTGCCGCTGGGGAACGGATACACTCGGGACGATATCGCCTCGCTGTAACTCATCGGCAAGAATAGCGCCGTTCGTGGCATTGGAGGGCAGTCGCGTGAAGGATCGCCGCGACGGTGCGAGCCGCGAGTCAGACGTATCGATCGGCGCGCCCAGACGGTTGGGGATCGTGGGCGCCGGCCCGGTTGGCACGGCGCTCGCGGTAGCCGCCGCCCGTGCCGGATGGCCCGTCACCGCGTTCGCGACTCGCGACACCGGACGCCGCGCTGCGTTTGAGAGCCTCGTTCCGGGCGCCCTGGCCGTGGCCTCGCCGGCGGAAGTTGCGGCGCACGCCGATGTCACCTTCATCACGGTCCCGGACGACGAAATCGCGGCGGTCGCCGCCCAAATCCACGCGGATCAGGACCAGGTGCTCGCTCATACGAGCGGCCTGCTCGGTTCCGATGTCTTGCGGGCGGTGGGGTCCGGCCACTCCGGCCACTCCGGCCAATCCGGCCACTCCGGCCACTCCGGCCACTCCGACGGGCCCGCCTTGGGCGCGTTCCACCCGCTGGTATCGTTCACCGCGGATGTTGAGAGGTCCGTGGCGGCGATGCGGGGTGCGACCGCGGCAATCGAAGGGGACGACTCCGCGGTCGACGTGCTTGCCGCTCTGGCCGTCGCGATCGGGGCCGTGCCGCTGCGGCTGCCTCGCGGGGCCAAGCCGATCTACCACGCAGCCGCCGTCCTGGCCTCGGGCGGTCTGATAGCCCTGCTCGACGCGATCGCCACACTTGGTGCCGCCGCGGGCATGAGCGAGGCAGAGTCGCTGGCGGTGTACGGCCGGCTGGTCGAGCAGACCATGGCAAACGCGCGGGCAACGGGCATCGCACCGGCGCTCACCGGACCGATCACGCGCGGCGACGCCGGTACTCTTGAATCGCACCTCGCCGCTCTCCGGGCCGTCGCGCCGGACGTAGTCGAGATCTACCTCGCCGCGGCTCGTCGTGAGCTCGAAATCACTCGGGAGCGGGGCGCCCTGTCACCGGACCAGGTCTCGCGCGTCGGGGACGTCCTTGCAAAGGATCGCCGACCGGGTACGATCTACCGATGAAGCAAAGTATCGCCGCGAAGTTCACGGCCTGGCCCGCCGCTCGCTTCGTACGCCCGGCAGGGCGGGAATGGGAGCGGAGGCTCGGATTGCACGCGAGCCTTTCTTTCCAGCGTGCGGCCACGCGCCGCACGATCCTTCGTCCGTCGAGGGGCGGACTGCAGGTCACCGGCTGGCGTCCGGCAACGCCCAGCGGCAGCAGGTCGGTCAGCGGACTGGTTCGTGCCGCCCACACCATCCATTGGGCCGGATCCGGGCGACCTCTCGCCCATCGCCAGTCGAGCCTCGCGCCGGCGCCGTGGCGAGGCTGAGCAGCGCCACCGCGACTTCCGCCGGCGGCATCGTCATCCGCTATGTGGATTCGATCCCGCAGCTCGTGCTTGGCCGCCGGAAGCGCGAGCGTGACGGGCAGACCTGGACGCTCCCAAAAGGCACACCCGAAGATGGCGAGACGCTCGAGGAGACGGCACTCCGCGAGGTTTGCGAGGAGACCGGACTGACCGTCCGCATCCTGTCGCCGCTCGATGCCATCAGGTACACGTTCATCCAGCACGGAACGCGAATCCACAAGACCGTGCACTACTTCATGATGGAGCCCACCGGCGGCGTTCTCGAGCGCCACGATCACGAATTCGAGGAAGTCCGCTGGGTTTCGTTCGGCGACGCCGCCGCGATGCTCACGTTCGAGACGGAGCGTTCACTCGTGGGTCTTGCCGCGGGCAGACTCCCCGCAGAGAGCGGTCTCTCGGGCGCGACTCACTGACCTGCCCCGAACGATCGCGCCCGGCCCGATAGGGTGCCCTGGAACGAGCGGAGGAAGACGAATGGCTCCAGATACGGACACGCCCCTGACGACTCCGCTTGAGGACCGGCACCGTGCGCTCGGCGCCCGCATGGTCGAGTTCGGGGGCTGGATGATGCCGCTGCAATACGGAGGCATCCTGGAGGAGCATCGTGCGGTTCGGGCTCGCGCGGGCGTCTTCGATCTCTCGCACATGGGCGAGCTTTATGTGGAGGGAGCGGACGCGGCCTCGGGCCTGGCCTATGCCGTCACCACCGATCCGGTATCTCTCAAGGTCGGTCGAGCGCACTATTCGATGATCTGCTTTCCGGACGGCGGGATACTCGACGATCTGATCATCTACAGGCTCGCGGAGGAACGGTTCCTTATCGTGGCCAACGCGGGCAACTCCGGCGCGGTGAGCGACGCGCTCGCGCAGCGACTCACCGGCCGCGACGCCGTACTCGACGACCGCTCGCTCGAAACCGCAATGGTGGCGATTCAAGGGCCGCTTGCGGCGGGCGTCCTCGCCCCGCTCACCGACGTAGCACTCGACCAGCTCCGCTACTACGGCATCGCCGAGGGTCATGTCGCAGGCGCGCAGGCTCTCGTCGCCCGAACCGGCTACACGGGGGAAGACGGCTTCGAGGTGATCGTCGACGGGTCGTCGGCGGTCACGATATGGGACGCGCTGCTGGACGCCGGAAGGTCGTCCGGCGTGGTTCCGGCCGGACTCGGCGCGCGTGACACGCTGCGGTTGGAGGCCGGCATGCCGCTGTACGGCAACGAGCTCGGTCCGCGCACCACGCCGTATCAGGCCGGCCTGGGCCGCGTCGTGAAACTCGAGCGGACGGGCGATTTCGTGGGCCGTGCGGCGCTGGAGAAGGCGCACGCCGACGGCCCCAGAGAACTTCTTGTGGGGCTGATTCTTCGCGGTCGCGGCATCGCGCGCCACGGCTACGAGGTCTTCGCCGAGGACCGGCGGGTTGGCGTCGTCACCAGCGGCACCATGTCGCCGACGCTCGGCGACGCCATTGCCATGGCGTACGTTCCGCCCTCCCTCGCCGAGCCCGGTACGATAGTGTCGGTCCAGATACGAGACCAGCGCGTACCGGCGGAAGTCGTCCCGCTGCCGTTTTATCGAAGACAGGCCTGATCGCGGTCTCGGTCGGCGACAACGTCGGCGGCGGGAACGACAAAGGAGGAGCTCGGGATGGTGCCTAAGGATCTGCACTACAGCAAAGAGCACGAGTGGGTCCGGATCGAGGGCGGTGTGGCGATCGTAGGCATCACGGACTTCGCCGCCGAGCAGCTCGGAGACATCGTCTTCGTTGAGCTCCCCGATATCGGACGCACTGTCGCGCAGGGCGAGCCCGTGGGCGTGATCGAATCCGTCAAGGCGGTGAGCGACCTCTTCTGCCCCGTCGCCGGCGACATAGTGGAAGTCAACGGCGAACTCGCCGGCCGGCCCGAGCTGCTCAACACCGATCCATTCGGGTCCGGGTGGCTGCTTCGCGTGACCACGTCCGACAAGGGCGACATCGACAGGTTGCTCGACGCAGCCGCCTATGAAGCCCTGACCGCGACCGCCTGATCGCGTTCGCGACTAACGGGAGCACAGAACATATGGGTTACGGTCCGCACACGCCCGATGACCGGGCCGCCATGCTTGCGGCGATCGGCGTTGCCTCGGTCGACGAGCTATTCGCGGACATCCCGCAATCCTTGCGCGCGTCTGGCTTGGAGCTGGCGCCGCCGCTGTCCGAATCGGAGCTGGCGACCCACCTCCGCGGACTCGCCTCTCGCAACCGAGTGGACCTCGTGAGCTTCCTGGGTGCCGGCGCGTACCGCCACTTCGTGCCGCCGATCGTGGACCAGCTGCTGCTACGCGGCGAGTTCTACACGGCATACACGCCGTACCAGCCGGAGATCAGCCAGGGCACGCTCCAGNNCTCCAGACGATCTACGAGTACCAGTCCCTCCTCGCCGAACTGACCGCGCTGGACGTGGTCTCGGCATCGCACTACGACGGGGCCAGTGCCACGGCCGAGGCGGCGCTGATGACATGCCGGGCCACNNGGGGCTTCGCTGGTCGCCGACGAAATCCCGCTCGTGTCCGAAGGCCCTTACGCCGGTACGACGGACCTGGCGGCTCTCGAGCGGATGCTCGCCGATGCGGAACGCCCGGTGGCCGGGGTTCTGGTCGCCAACCCGAGCTTCCTGGGTCTCCTGGAGCCCATGGCCGAAGCGGGTCGCCTGGCCCACGCCGCCGGCGCATTGTTCGTGTCGGTGGTCGAGCCGGTATCGCTTGCCGTGCTTGCGTCTCCGGGCCAGTACGCCGCCGACATAGCCGCCGGCGAAGGTCAACCGCTCGGCATCCCGCTTTCGTACGGAGGGCCGTACCTGGGAATCCTCGCCTGTCGTGACGATCTCGTTCGGCAGATCCCGGGTCGCCTGGTGGGCATGACAGCGGACCTCGACGGCAAGCGAGCCTTCGTCATGACGATGCGAGCTCGCGAGCAGGACATCCGCCGCGAGAAGGCCGCGAGCAACATCTGCACGAACCAGGCCCTGTGCGCCCTTGCGGCCGGCATATATCTCGCCTCGCTCGGGCCTCACGGGCTGAGTGATGTCGCCACCCTGGGTGCCGCCCGAGCCTATGAGCTGGAGACGGCCCTCGCCGCCGCCGGCGCGCCACGGGTGCACCCCGGACCGTACCTCAACGAGTTTGCCGTGCGCGTTCCCGACGCCGGGGCCGTCCACGCCCGTCTCTTGGATCGTGGCGTCCTGGCCGGTCTACCCCTCGCGCCGCTGATGCCGGGCGAGCCATCCCTGTCGGACGCGCTGTTGGTGTGCGCCACCGAAGTGACAACCCCCGACGAGATCGGCAGCTTCGCCGCAGCCCTCGGGGCGGAACTGGCGTCCGGCGCCGCGCAGGAGGCAACGCGATGACCGTCACCGGCGAACGCCTGGTTCCAACGCTCTTCGAGCGTTCGCGGCCGGGCCGTGGGAGTACCAAGGTTCCTCACCCGCCGAAGGACGCTCTGGACCGCATTCCGACCGAAGGGCGCCGTAAGGATGGCGCGCGCTTGCCGGAGCTATCCGAGCCGGAGATTGCCCGCCATTACGTCAACCTGAGCCAGCTCAACTACGCCGTGGACACCGGCTTCTACCCGCTGGGCTCGTGCACGATGAAGTACAACCCCAAGATCAACGAGTGGGCCGCACGGCTCGACGGGTTCGCTTCGCTCCATCCCATGGCTCCGGACGAACTCGCCCAAGGAACGCTGGAGTTGCTCTGGACGCTCGAGCAGGCGCTCGCCGAGATCGGCGGCATGAAGGCCGTCACTCTGCAGCCGGCCGCCGGCGCGCACGGCGAACTGACAGGCATCCTGATGGTTCGGGCGTACCACCGCAGCCGCGGCGATTTCGATCGGACCGAAGTCCTCGTGCCCGACTCGTCGCACGGCACAAATCCGGCGACCGCATCGATGGCCGGGTTCAAGACCATCACGATTCCTTCGGCCGTCGATGGGGGAGTGGACGTGGAAGCGTTCCGGGCCGCCCTCGGACCGCGTACGGCCGCGGTCATGATCACGAATCCGTCGACCCTCGGCCTGTTCGAGTCGCGGCTGTGCGATCTCCTCGACGCCGTGCATGAGGCCGGCGCGCTCGCGTATATGGACGGCGCCAATCTCAACGCGATCATGGGCCGCTTNNCCGCACGGCGGCGGCGGTCCGGGCGCCGGGCCGGTTGGAGTGGGGGAGCGGTTGCTGCCGTTCCTCCCGTCCCCGCGGGTGCTGCGCGAGCGTGACGGACGCGGATTCCGGCTGGAGCGGCCGCATGAGCGGCCGTCGAGCATCGGCCGTGTCAGAGGCTTCGCGGGCAGCACCGGCGTCCTCGTCCGCGCCTACGCGTACATCAGGGCGCACGGTGCCGCAGGTCTGTGCGAGGTGAGCGACGACGCGGTTCTCGCGGCCAACTACATGAAGGCACGGATCGGCGGGCTGCTCGACGTTCCCTTCACGCGGCCGTGCATGCATGAGTTCGTGGCGTCCTCGACGACGCTCAAGGCCGAGACCGGGATAAGGACGCTGGATGTCGCCAAGCGCCTCATCGACTACGGATATCACCCGCCCACGATCTACTTCCCGCTCACGGTCGACGAGGCGCTACTCATCGAGCCTACAGAGACGGAGTCGCGCGAAGTGATGGATGCCTTCGTCGAGGCGCTGGGGCAGGTCGTAGCCGAGGCGCACACCGATCCCGAATTGCTCCATTCGGCTCCTCACGGAACCCCCGTCCGTCGATTGGATGAGGCAACCGCGGCACGGCAGCCCAACCTCCGGTGGCGTGCCATGACCGGCAGCCAGACGCCCTGTCCGGACTGAGTTGGAGCGTTTGACACCCCGACAGTGCCTGGGCCTATAGTAGAGCCGGTGGCAGCCGGGACCGCCCGTGGCCGTTCCAGGAAAGCGTCGATTGCCGAGCACTCCTGCTGGACGGCGATGCCGCAAGCGCCAGCTTCGGGCGCTGGCTCTTTCTCTGCATGGAGGCGTGTCGGTGACTAGACGTCTGGTCGGCCTGGTGGCTGCGGTTTGCCTGGTCGTCGGCGCATGCTCACCTTCGACCGCCACGCCCCGACCTACCGGATTGACTGTCCCGACGATCGGCCCGGCCGCGTCCGATGGGACCGTCAGCTCGTCGCCCGCAGTCACTCATGCCCAGCTGACCGGGACCTCCTACAAGGCCGTCGCCCCGACCAAGACGGGCGGGACGGTCACTCTTGCAGAATGGCGCTACCCCTCGACGGTCAACCCGTACTTCGCGCTGAACGCGTGGGAGGCGGAGATCAACGCGAGTATGTTCGACGGCCTTGTCCGCGTGAGCCCCGACCTCAAGTACGTCCCGGATCTCGCCAACAGTGTTCCGACGCTCGAGAACGGCGGCGTCGTTCCCAACGGCCCCGGAATGGACGTCACCTGGCAGCTGCGCCTCGGAATGAAATGGTCCGACGGCCAGCCCATCAACTGCGACGACCTGAAGGCGACGTGGCTTTGGATCATGGATCCGGGCACCACGCGGCTTACCAACGGGACTGTTGGGTGGCGAGACGTCAGCGGGATCGATGGCGGCACGGGCAACGTGTGCGTGATGCACTTCAGCCACATCTACGAGGGATACCTCACGCTGGTTTCGGCAGTGTTGCCGGCGCACTACCTGTCCACGGCCGCTCCAAAGGACGCGGCGGCGAAGCTCTATCCGATGACCAATCCCGCCGCCGGCGTATACAGCGGCCCTTACATTCCGGCGAGCGCCAAGCCGGCAACTTCCATAACGTTGAAGCCAAATCCGAACTGGTCGACGATCAGCGGCCACCTGCCATATCTCGACGGGATCAACTGGAAGTTCTACGGCGCCGCGGACACGCTCATCGCCGGTTTCAAGACCGGCGACTTCGACCTGGGGCAAGGACTCACGAATCTCGACATCCCGGCGGTATCGAGCCTCGACCAGAACCAGGTCTCGATCAAGAGCTCACTCACGTACGAGTTGCAGGCCTTCAATAACGCGTCGTTCAAGACCAAGTTCGGTGCCGACGCGAGAACGATCATTCGGGCCGTCATGACGGCCACCGATCGGAAGCAGATCGCGAACGGCCCTCTCGCGGGAAATGTGACCGTCGACGGCAACTTCGTGTCCCCTCTGGCGTGGTTCTACAAGTCCGAAGCGGACACGACTACGCCGGATAGCGTCACGGCCTCCACGGTCCTGGCGAATGCCGGATTTGCCCGGAACAAGGACGGTTTCCTCGAGAAGAACGGCAAGACTCTCGAGCTCAACTACTGCACCACCACTCGACAGCTCCGAGTCGACGTTCTCAAGCTCGTCCAGTCCCAGCTTCACGACATCGGGATCAAGGTAAACATCTACCCGAAGCCGCCGACCGACGTGTTTAGCGCAGCCGGGGCGCTGAAGCCGCTGACGCCATGCAGCCTGTACCAGGGCAACTACGACGTGGCGGAGTTCTCGCTCGTCTCCCCGATCGATCCGCTGAGCGGCTACTCCACCTACCACTCGAGCGAAACGCCCGAGGTCGACTCGCGAGCCGGCCAGAATGTCACCCGGGTGAACCTGGCGCCGTTGGACGCCGCGTACGACGGGGTCCGGTCGAGCGTTGATTTCGACAGCGTCCGCGACGCGATGTACAAGGTTCAGGACCTATACAGCTCGGACCAGAACAGTTACGAGCTCCCGCTGTACTTCCTCAAGGACGTCTGGCTGGTAGCTCCGAGACTGCACAACTTCACCGGCAACCCGACCGCGGCGGGCGCCGAATGGAACATCGGCGACTGGTGGGTGGGCTGACACAGGTCGGCATCCGAGCGCGGCGCCCGCCTTCCAACCCCAAGATCCAGAGGAAGCCGTGGACCGCCCCCCCGGCGCGGAATGCGCCTCCCATCGCCCCTGCCCGATAGGCCGGTGGAATTCGGCCGGGCTCGGCCTGGTGCTTCGCGGGTCTGACGCCCGGCACGCCCCCAGCCGGCCGTCTCGCACGGGCTCTCCAGCAATCGCACGATGAGCGACTGTCAAGTTCGGCTGAGCGACTGATTCGTGGCGAGAATCGAACGAATTGGCGTAATTTCGGCGGGAAACAATGCGTTAACGCTTCCGCAGGGCTCAGATTGGGAAACTAACCGCAGGATGGAACTTCTATGCACTCCGGGACGTTTAGCCGGTCGTTGATCTGATAGGCCTGGGGAAACGAATAGCCCTATAGGGCACGTTTGACACCCTGCCGGTGCCTGGGCATAGTAAAGGTCAGTAGCAGCCCAACAAATGCCCGTAGCCCAGTGCGTATCGATTCGATGGACCGGCTTTTCGTTGGAGGGCGACATGTCGAAGGCCCCAGCCTCGGCAGTTGGGTTGTACTCGTTAGGGAGGCGATTTCATGAGTAAACGTCTGCTCGGTCTGTTCTCAGTTGCCGTGCTGATTGCCGGCGCGTGCTCGTCGTCGTCGACGACCGCTTCGCCGGCTGCCAGCACAGGGCCGGTTGTGACGCCCGTCCCGACTCCGGTCGCGTCGCCCACGGGCCTTTCCGTTGCCCTCACCGGCAGCACTTACAAGGCCACCACCCCCACCAAGACGGGTGGCACGCTTGTTCTCGCCGAGTGGCAGTTCCCCGACACGGTCAACCCGTACTACGCGCAGGCCGAGACCGACATCGAAGTCTCCGGCAGCATGTTCGACAGCCTGCTTAACGTGACCCAGGACCTCAAGTACGTCCCGAACCTCGCCACGAACATCCCGACCGTTGAGAACGGCGGAGTTGTCATCAAGGGCGCCGGCATGGACGTGACCTGGAACCTCAAGCCGGGCATGAAGTGGTCCGATGGCCAGCCCATCAACTGCGATGACATCAAGGCGACGTGGACATGGATCATGGACAAGGACAACACCGGCCTCGCGGGCGGCACCATCGGCTGGGAAGACATCACCGGCGTTGACGGCGGTACCGGCACGAACTGCGTGATGCACTTCTCCAAGCCGTACGAGGGCTACCTGAACCTCGTTGCCCCGCTCCTTCCGGCTCACTACCTCACCACCGTCCCGGTCAAGGACGCGGTGACCAAGCTGTACCCGCTCGACAACCTCAAGAGCGGCGTCTACAGCGGCTCGTACATCCCGGACAGCCTGACCACCGACGCGCAGGTCACCCTGCTGCCGAACGCCAACTGGGCCACCATCGGCGGGCATGCCCCGTATCTGGACAAGCTCGTTTGGAAGTACTACGGCAGCGCCGAAGCCATGATCGCCGGCTTCAAGGCGGGCGAGTATGACCTGGGCCAGGACATGAACGACGCCGACATCCCGGCTCTCGCTGCCATCGATCAGTCGCAGGTCGCGGCTCACGACTCGCTGCAGTACGAGCTCCACGCCTTCAACAACGCCGCCTTCACCTCCAAGTTCGGTGCTGTCGACGCTGTCACAGTCATCAAGGCCATCAAGATGGCGACCGACCGCAAGGCCATCGCCAACGGTCCCCTCGCCGGCAACGTCACGGTCAGCAACAACTTCATCTCGCCGCTGACCTGGTACTACAAGAAGCCGGTCAGTGCCACCACTGACGCCGATCCGGCCGGGGCCCTCAAGCTCCTCACCGACGCCGGCTGGGTCAAGGGCTCCGACGGCTTCCTCGCCAAGAACGGCAAGACCCTCGAGATCAACTACTGCACCACCACTCGAGCAGTTCGCGTGGATACCCTCAAGATCGTCGCCGGCCAGCTCAAGGCGATCGGCATCAAGGCCAACGTCGCCTCCAAGCCGTCCTCGGACGTCTTTGGTGGCTGGAACGACACCAAGGCCGACACTCAGTGCAACCTCCAGCACGGCAACTTCGACGTTGCTGAGTTCGCGTACGTCTCCCCGCTCGATCCGCTCGGTGGCTACAACGTGTACCACTCCAGCGGCATCCCGGATCTGCCGCCTCACAACGGCCAGAACGTGACGCGAATCAACCTCTCCACCATCGACCAGGCCTACGACACCGTCCTGCATAGCGTCGACTTCGTCGCCGTGCGCGACGCCATGTGGACCATCCAGGACATCTACACCTCGTCCGCGAACACCTACGAGCTGCCGCTGTACAACCGCAAGGACGTGTGGCTCGTCAGCCCGAAGGTTCAGAACTTCACCGGCAACCCCACAACCTCAGCCGCCGAATGGAACATCGGCGACTTCTGGATCAAGGGGTAGTACAACAACGGCTGATCTGACGATCGGTCGCTGTAACTAGGTCGCCAATTCGAGGGCGACGAGCCCACGTGGCTCGTCGCCCTCTTGCACACACGGGCGAGATTGATGATCAAGTACATAGTCCGGCGGCTCATACAGGCGATCCCTGTTCTGATAGGGATCACCGTGATTGTCTTCGTTCTGATGCATCTGCAGGCGGGAAACCCCACCGACAGATTCGCCCAGAACCCTAGGGTCACCGTCGAACAGATCGAAGCCTTCAAGCATCGTTGGGGACTCGACGACCCGCTCTGGCTTCAGTACTTCAAATGGCTGGGCGTATGGGGCGACAAGGGCATCCTCAACTTCCTCCCGGGCGGCACGCTGAACATATTCGGTCTGGCCCTCAATCTGCCAGGCGGCGACAACGGCATGCTCCACGGTGACCTTGGGTTCTCGATCACCGACGGCCGGACCGTGACGACTGTCATCTCCGAGCGCGTCCTGCCGACTGCCATCCTCGCGGGGACGGCTTACGTCATATGGATCACGATTGCGTTCCTGGCCGGGATCTATGCGGCAGTGAAGCGGTACGGCTTCTTCGACTCGGCGCTGACCGTCTTCAATTACATCTTCTTTTCGATGCCCACCTTCTGGCTGGGGCTTCTGCTCATCACTTTCTTCACGCAGGGGGATCCACTGAAATGGTTCCCGGTCGGAGGAATGTGGGACACGCGCACGGTGCCGGAGTTCGCATCGGGCAGCTACTGGGCATTTGCGGGGTCCCATCCGATCGACGCGCTTCTCGATCTTTCGCGTCATCTAGCCCTGCCGGTGCTCACGCTGGTCCTTGTTAGTGTCGCCGGCGACTCGAGATTTATCCGGTCGAGCATGCTGGACTCACTGAATCAGGACTACGTCAAGACGGCTCGCGCAAAGGGTGTGTCGGAGCGGCGAGTCGTTCTGCACCACGCTCTCCGCAACGCACTTCTTCCGGTCGTGACGAATGTCGCCCTGGAGATTCCGATCATATTTGGTGGCGCCATCGCCACCGAGACCGTCTTCTCGTGGCCCGGCATGGGGCGCCTGTTCATCGAGGCGGTGGGGCACGCCGACTATCCGGTGTTGATGGGTATTCTGCTCATCACATCGCTGCTGGTGGTTCTGGCCAACCTGCTCGCCGATATCCTGTACGCGGTGGTCGACCCCCGCGTGAAGTACGACTGAGGACCTGCGCGTGGACCCCCGCATTGAAGACGTCGAGTTGCCGCCGCCGGGCGGCCCGACCGCAGACTACGAGGTAGCGCTGGTTTCACTCAACCAGTGGCAGCTCGCGTGGCGGCGATTCAAGAAGCACAAGCTGGCGTTGTTTGGAGCCGCCTTGTTCCTGGCGATGATTGTCATCGCGATCGTCGGGCCGCTGTTTCTCCCGTACGATCCATCGTTCGTGCCGTCGTTCGATTCGCCGTTTTGCGAAGGAAGTCAGACGGTGAAGGCCTTCAGCGGTTGTCCGCCGCTGACCCCGGGCCACCCTCTGGGCACCACCGGCCGTCTGAGGCTTGATCTGCTGGTCCTCGTTGTGAACGGGGCGCGTGTGTCGCTGATCGTCGGTATCGGCGCGGCCCTCATCTCGACAATCATCGGCACGATCGTGGGAGCCGTTGCAGGCTTCTTCGGCGGTCTGGTCGACAACCTGCTCATGCGCGTCGTGGACGTGATCCTGAGCATCCCGCTTCTCTTCGTAGTGATCTGGCTGTCAAAGGTGGTCGGCAACGGGGACTGGCGAGTCATCCTGCTGGTCTTCTCGTTCCTGGGATGGGCCGGCCTCGCGCGGCTTGTCCGGAGCCTCTTCTTGAGCCTGCGAACCGAAGTCTTCGTGGATGCGGCCAGGGCAGTCGGCGTCAGCGATACCCGGATAATCTTCCGGCACATCCTCCCGAACGCCATGAGCCCGATCATCGTGTCCACGACACTGGCCGTTGCCGGTTTCATCATCACCGAGGCTTTCGTGAGCTTCGTGGGCTACGGCGTCGACCCGGCGGTGACGCCCACGTGGGGCAACATCCTCACGGGCGGCCAGGAATTCGTCGGCCAGGGCAACTGGTGGTGGACCTTCTTCCCGGGCGTAGCCATCGTCATCACAGTTCTCGGCATCAACTTCATGGGCGACGGACTCCGTGACGCCCTCGACCCGAGGAGCCGCGAGTGACCACCCAGAACATGACCAACATCGGGGGAGCGCCGGCCCAGCAGGCCGATGAGCCGCTTCTCGACGTGCGCGGTTTGCGCACCTACTTCCACGTGATGGACGGCACCGTGAAGGCCGTTGACGGGGTGGACTTCTCCATTCCGCGGGGCGGCACGGTGGGCCTGGTGGGTGAGTCGGGATGCGGAAAGAGCGTCACGGCACACTCGATCATGCGCCTCATCGATATTCCGCCCGGCGAGATCGCCGGCGGGCAGATCATGTTCGACGGCCGTGACTTGCTTCAGCTTCCGATGAAGGAGATGCGCAAGGTACGTGGCGGCGAGATCGCGATGATCTTCCAGGAGCCGATGACGAGCCTGAACCCGGTCTTCACGATCGGCGACCAGATCTCCGAAGCCGTGTCGCTGCACAGCGACGTGAGCAAGAAGGAGGCTCGCAACCGGGCAGTCGAGGCGTTGACGCTGGTGGGCGTCTCGGCGCCCGAGCGGCGTGTCAAGCAGTATCCGCACGAGCTTTCGGGCGGCATGAGGCAGCGCGCGATGATCGCCATGGCGCTCTCGTGCAATCCGAAGCTCCTGATCGCGGACGAGCCGACCACGGCACTCGACGTGACGATCCAGGCCCAGATCCTCGAGCTGATCAAGGAGCTTCAGGCCCGAACCGGCACGGCGCTTCTCCTGATCACCCACGACCTGGCGGTCGTCGCCGAGACTGTCGAGACGATCGCCGTGATGTACGCGGGCCGTATCGTGGAGACCGGCAAGGTGGACCAGGTTCTACTCTCGCCTCAACACCCGTACACGCAAGGACTGCTGAGTTCGATCCCCGGCGTGAAGAAGCGAGGCGAGGCCCTGTCCGTCATCAAGGGCGTGGTGCCGAACCCGTTCCGGATGCCACCCGGCTGCAAGTTCGAGCCTCGATGCCCGTACTCCTGGGACAAATGCGCGTTGAGCGAGCCGGACTTGCTGCCCGCCGCCAGCGGCGCCGTGTCCCGCTGCTTCCTGCACGCACCAGAAGGAGCCTCACGCCGCCTTGAGTTCGAGAAGGCAGTGGCGGCGACAATGGAAGGCATGGTCGGCTGAGGTGAGCGAAGCGTTGAACCAGACCAATCGTGCCGTGCCACAGCAGGCCGGCTCCGCAATTCCGGCGACCGCTCACGTCGATGCCACATCTCGCGAACTCCTGCTCGGCGCATACAACGTCAAGAAGTACTTCCCGATCATGGGCGGTTTCCTGCGTCACCAGATCGGCAGCGTCTACGCCGTCGACGACGTGTCGCTCGAGGTCTTCCGGGGTGAGAAGTTCGGTCTCGTGGGTGAATCCGGCTGCGGCAAGACCACGTTCGGCCGGACGATCTTGCGCCTCGAGAAGGCGACTGCCGGGAAGGTCGTCATGGCCGGCCAGGATGTCCTGGCCCTTCAGGGCGACGACCTGAAGAAGATGCGACGGCGGATGCAGATCATCTTCCAGGATCCATACGGCTCGCTGAATCCGCGCATGCCCATCAGCGACATCATCGGCGAGGGTCTCGTTGCCCAGGCCGACAAGTTCAACGGCTGGGCCAAGCGCGACATCCGCGACAAGCGGGTGGGCGACTACCTCGAGGCCGTGGGCCTCCGGCGCGACTACTCGCGTCGGTACCCGCACGAGTTCTCCGGTGGTCAGCGTCAAAGAATCGGTATTGCACGGGCACTGGTTCTCGATCCCGAACTTGTGGTCTGCGACGAGCCGGTGTCGGCGCTCGACGTGTCGATCCAGTCGCAGATCCTCAACCTGCTATCGGACCTGCGCGCCCAATTCAACCTCACGTACCTGTTCATCGCGCACAACCTGTCGGTGGTGCAGTACTTCTGCGAGCGCATCGGGGTCATGTATCTGGGCAAGCTCGTTGAAGTGGCGGACACCGACGACTTGTACGCGGGGCCGCTGCATCCGTACTCCGTCGCCCTCTTGTCGGCGATCCCGCTGCCCGACCCGCGCGTCCGGAAGAAGCGCCTCGTCCTCAAGGGCGACGTGCCATCTCCCGCCAACCCGCCCACAGGCTGCCGGTTCCACACTCGGTGCTGGCTGCGCGATCGGCTCGGCAATCCGGCTGAGTGTGCGACTACCGAGCCGGTCCTGCGGTCACTCGGAGGAACTCGCCAGGTTGCCTGTCACTTCGCCGAGAAGGTCACGGCGGAAGCGGTGCAAGCCACAGTCGCTACTCAGGATGTGATCGAAACGGCAACGGACGACTGACGGTCGGCGGAGTCGAGGATTCGCCTTCGGGCAGACTCGACGGCCACCGGCCCGCTTCTCGCGGGTTGCCGTTTCGTTGCAGGATCCACGCACCAAAGCGATCAGTGTCCGCTCCCTCGGACAGTGAGGTTAGGATGGGTGGGTACACGGATGCGCCGCACGTGCCATAGCGGCGCCAGATAGACCCGGTTGCGCGCTCCCTAGGCGCGGGTGACCCGGGAGTCCAGGACGCCCAAGGGATTCGACCCAGAGTCGCAGTCCGGTCCTGGCAAGTGGCCACGAAGGCCCAACGTGAAGGTAGGAGTGGACATGAAGAAGAGGCTATTCTCATTGCTGGCCGTCGCGATCCTCGCGGCATCGGCCTGCACCTCGAGCAGCACATCGCCGTCGGCGGCAGCGCCCGGGACTACCGGTCCGGCCGTTGCCACGCCGGTCGTTACCCCGGCCGTGACCCCCGCGGCTGCCGGTGGAACCATCGTCGTCGGTCTCGACGGCGACATGGTGTTTGCCGATCCCGCTCTGACGAGCGACGGCAACTCGCTCTACGTGGCGGCGCAGGTCATCCAGGGCCTGGTAGGTCTCAAGCCCGGAACGATCAGCGAGATCATCCCGGTACTCGCGGCCGCCCTGCCCACCGTCAGCACCGACGGCAAGGTCTACACTTTCAAGCTGCGCACCGGTGTGAAGTTCCACGACGGTACGACCTTCGACGCGGCGGCGGTCAAGTTCAACTACGACCGCTGGAAGGCGTTCCCCAAGGGCGACCTGCAGGACAACGCCTACTACTACGGAGCGGTCTTCGGCGGCTTCGGCGCGGACTCCAACCTCGTTTCGGTTGACGCTCCGGATGCCACCACCGTTGTCTTCACCTTCAAGACGCCGCAGTCGAACTTCCTGATCAGCCAGACCCTCCAGGTCTTCGGCATCGAGAGCCCCGCGGCCCTCCAGAAGGACAAGGCCGACACGACGCCCCTCAAGGACAACAAGTACGCCCAGGGCCAGGGCGAGAGCATGGTCGGCACCGGGCCGTTCAAGTTCTCCGAATGGGTCCCCGGCGACCACATCACGCTCGTCAAGAACCCCGACTACTACGATGCGGCCGGCATGGCCAAGCTCGACAAGATCACCTTCAAGCCGATGGGTGACTCGACGGCCAAGCTGCAGGCGCTTCAGTCCGGCAGCATCGACCTCGCCGAGACCATCTCCCCGGCAGACGTAGCGACCGCCAAGAGCTCAGGTCTCACGATCCTGGACCGCGGCCAGTCCTGCAACCTGGGCTACCTCGGACTCAACCAGTCCGTCGGCGGCAAGGCCACCATCTACGCGAACAAGAACGTCCGCCTGGCGATCGCCCAGGCCGTCAACAAGCAGGGTTACATCGACGCCTTCTACGCCGGTCAGGGCAAGGTGCCGCAGAGCTGGCTCCCGGCCGCGACCACCGGTTACAAGGCCGAGACGATGCCCACCTACGACGTCACCAAGGCCAAGGCCAGCCTGACCGCCGCGGGCCTCACCGCGGACAAGCTCAAGGTTGACCTGTACTACCCGTCCAACGTAGTTCGCCCGTACATGCCCGATCCCAAGGCTCTTGCCACGGCCATCGCCGGCGACCTTACGGCCGTCGGATTCACCGTGACCCTCAAGAGCGAGGACTGGCACGGCGGTTACGTGAAGGACGCCACCAACGGCAACCTGTCGATGTTCCTCTTCGGATGGACCTGCGACTGGGCCGGCGCCGACAACTTCCTCTACACCGCCTGGTTCGGATACCAGGGCGGCAAGCCGAACCTTCAGTTCGGGTGGAAGAACGACGCGGCCAACGCGCTGATGCTGAAGGCTCTGTCCGAGCCGACCGTTGACGCCGCAAACGCCGACTGGGGCCAGGTCCAGGACATGCTCGCCACCGACATGCCCACCGTTCCGATCGTCAACTCCACGCCTCCGGGCGCCTACACCAGCAAGGTGCAGGGGTTCGTCGGCTCCGGTAACGCGATCGAGTACTTCAACACAGTCTCCCTCTCAAAGTAGCCTCGCTCGAGCTCATGCTCGCGTGAGAACGCCGCCCGCGGCAGGATCAGCGATCCGGCTCCACCGGGCGTAGTATTCGGCGCAACCAGTCCCCCCGGGGTCCAAAAGGCCCCGGGGGGCCTCTACAAGCGGAGGGATCTTCCAGCTCGTGCTGAGGTTCATCGTCCGAAGGGTGCTCGGGGCCGTTCCCGTGCTGCTCGGACTCTCTATCATCCTGTTCCTCTTCCTCCGGCTATTGCCCGGTGGAGGACCAGCCGAGGCGATCCTCGGTCAGCACGCCACGCCCGAGCTGGTCGCCCAGATCAACCACACCCAGGGATTCGACCAGCCCCTCTACGTCCAGTACTTCGCCTACCTGGGGCGCTTGCTCCACGGGGATCTTGGCTCGAGTGTTATTGACGGTCGGTCGGTCGTCGACACGTTCCTCGTGCGCTTCCCCGGGACCATCGAACTCACGATAGGGGCTCTCATCTTTGCCGTCGGGATCGGCATCCCTCTCGGCAGGCTGGCCGCCCGACACCCGAACAGCTGGATCGACGGCATCGTGACCGTGATCTCGCTCTTCGGTATTTCGATCCCGGTCTTCGTGCTCGGCTATTCGATGGCCTTCGTCTTCTCCGTGGAGCTGCACTGGCTGCCGCAGGTTGGGCAGCTGGATCCGCGGCTCGACATACCCGTAGTCACCAACTTCTCGGTCATCGACGCCATCCTGTCCGGCAACTGGCACATCGTCGACGCACTGGCGCATCTCATCCTGCCGTCTATCGCTCTCGGTTCGATTCCGCTGGCCGTGATCACCCGGATCACCCGCGCCGCGGTCATCGACGTCAGCAACGAGGACTATGTCAGGACCGCGCGCGCCAAGGGCCTCACCGACAGCCGAGTGAACGATCGCCACATCATGCGCAACGCCTGGTTGCCGGTCACGACCGTCATCGGTCTGCAGGTGGGCCAGCTGCTTGCCGGCGCTGTGCTCACCGAGACTGTGTTCACCTGGAACGGCGTGGGGTCCTGGGTGGTCAAGTCGATTCAGGACCATGACTTCATCGTGGTCCAGTCACTCATCCTGATCTTCGCGGTGATCTTCCTGACCGTGAACCTGATAGTCGACGTGGGCTACGCGTTCCTGAATCCGCGGATCAGGTACAGCTGATGACCGCCTCAACGGCTGCCGTCCGAACCGGCGCATCCAAGCGCGCGAGCCGCGGTCTCTGGCACGACGCCTTCTCGCGTCTGATGCGCAACAAGCCCGCGCTCGTGGGGCTCGGCCTGATCGCGTTCTTCGTGATCTGCGCCATCCTGGCGCCGGTCATCGCACCGTACGACCCCGCCCCGGCCGGCCAAACGGCCTTCGCCAGGCACGCCCCGGATCTGACGCACATCATGGGCACGGACAAGCAGGGCTGGGACGAGTACACCCGAATCCTGTACGGCGCGCGCATCAGCCTCACCGTCGGTGTCGTGGCGGTGCTATTCGGACTCATCGGCGGAACACTGATCGGGGCCATCGCAGGCGGTGCCGGCGGGATGGTGGACAGCATCCTCATGCGCGTCACGGACATCCTGCTCGCGGTCCCCGGCATCCTGCTCGCAATCGGCATCGTCGCGTGGCTCGGCCAGGGCCAGATCCAGATCATGCTGGCGGTCGGCATCGCGTACTCGCCGATGTTCGCCCGGCTTCTGCGGGGCAGTCTGCTTGCTCTGCGGGAGTCGGATTACGTCATGGCCGCTCGCTCGATGGGGGCGTCACCGCGGCGCATCCTCGTGCGCCACATGCTGCCCAACGCGCTGACGCCGCTCATCGTCCAGGCGACGCTGGCAGCAGCCACCGCGATCATCGATGTTGCAGGCCTCGGCTTCCTGGGTCTCGGCCCCGGTGACCCCAGAGTGGCCGAGTGGGGCGAAATGCTCACCGACTCAAAGGGCTTCCTCCAGAACGCCCCGTGGCTGATCTTCTTCCCGGGCGCCGCGATCGTCATCAGCGCAATCGGGTTCAACCTGCTCGGCGACGGCCTCCGCGAGGCTCTCGATCCGCGGCTGAAGCGGTAGTGGCTTCCATGCACCTGCTTTCCATCACCGACCTGATCGTGCGTTTCCGTACGCATGACGGGACAGTCCATGCCGTGAACGGCGTGTCGTTCGACCTCGACGAGGGCGAGACGCTCGGCCTGGTTGGTGAATCCGGCTGCGGCAAGTCGGTCACCAATCTGGCGGTCATGCGGCTGCTCCCGAAACCGGCGGGAAAGATCGAAGGCGGCCAGGTCTTCTTCGAGGGCCGCGACCTCCTCGAGATCGACGAGTCGGAGATGCGGGATCTGCGCGGCCGTGAGATCGCGATGATCTTCCAGGACCCGATGACGAGCCTGAACCCGGTCCTCACTATCGAAGAGCAGATGATCGAGACGATACGGGCTCACCGTAAGGTGACCAGGAAGGAGGCACGGGCAAAGACGCTCGAGCTTCTCCAGATGGTGGGCATTCCCCAGCCCGAGACAAGGCTCCGCAACTTCCCGCACCAGTTCAGCGGCGGCATGCGGCAGCGCGTGATGATCGCCATGGCGCTGGCGCTGGAGCCCAAGTTGCTCATCGCCGACGAACCGACGACCGCGCTCGACGTCACGATCCAGGCCCAGGTGCTGGACCTGCTTTCGCGTCTTGCCGCGGAACTTGGGACGGCCGTGATCCTGATAACCCACGACCTCGGCGTCGTGGCGGGCATGACCAAGCGCACCAACGTCATGTACGCGGGCTTCGTCGTGGAGAGCGCAACTACCGGCGATCTCTTCGCGCGTCCGCGCCACCCGTACACGGTGGGCCTGCTCCACTCGATGCCACGCCTTGATGCGCAGCCGGGTGAGCCTCTGATCCCCATCGAGGGGACCCCGCCGGATCTACGGTTCGCTCCCGTGGGCTGCCCGTTCGCGCCGCGCTGCGCCTGGCGGGTCGATCGCTGCTGGACGGAGATGCCCACCCTGGACGCGATCGATCCAACGCCCGAAATCGTGACTACCGGCCCCGGCGCCACCCATCGCGTGGCGTGCTGGAACCCGGCCACCCCCGACGAGGGAGTCGCCGCGAAGCCGATCCGCGCCGGCTTCGTGCCGGCCGCTCCTCCAGCCGAGGCCGCGTCATGACAACCCCGATCGAACCTGGGGCCGCCGTGACCGGCGCCTACTCGCGCCCGCTGCTGCAGGTCGAGGACCTGCGCATGTATTTCCCGATCACCAGCGGCACGCTGATCAGCCGCCACGTCGGCGACGTGAAGGCCGTGGACGGGGTTTCGCTGTCCATCAAGAAGGGCGAGACCGTGGGTCTCGTCGGTGAATCCGGCTGCGGCAAGAGCACGGTCGGCCGGACGATCCTGCGCCTGTACGAGCCCACCGGCGGGCGAATCGTCGTGGACGGCCAGGACATCACCCACGCCGGCGGCAAGCAGCTGCGGGCCGCGCGGCGCCAGATGCAGATGATCTTCCAGGATCCGTACGCGAGCCTCAACCCGCGCATGACCGCCGCGGGCATCGTGTCCGAGCCGCTCGAGATCCACGGGGTGGGGGAGCCTCGGGCGCGTCGAGAGCGCGTGCGCGATCTGCTGGGCATCGTGGGCCTCGATCCCGACTACGGCGACCGCTTCCCGCACGAGTTCAGCGGCGGCCAGCGCCAGCGCATCGGCGTCGCCCGCGCCCTGGCGCTCCATCCGGACTTGATCGTCGCCGACGAGCCGATCAGCGCCCTGGACGTGTCGATCCAGGCCCAGATCATCAACCTGCTCGAGAAGCTCCAGGACGAGTTCAAGCTGACATACCTGTTCATAGCTCACGACCTCTCGGTGGTGCGCCACATCAGCGACCGGATCGCCGTGATGTACCTGGGCCGCCTGGTGGAGGTGACAACCGCCCGCGCCCTGTACGAGCGGCCGCTCCATCCGTACACGGTCGCGCTGCTCTCCGCAGTGCCGATCCCGGATCCGGTCATCGAGAACCGGCGCCAGCGGATCATCCTCGCCGGCGACGTCCCCAGTCCGTCCAATCCTCCGTCGGGGTGCCACTTCCACACGAGATGCTGGCTGCGAACCCGGCTCGGCAACCCGGAGCGGTGCGTGGCCGAGGCCCCGGTTCTCCGAACCATGGGCACCGGACACGAAGTCGCGTGCCATTTCGCCGAAGAGGTGGATGGTTCCCCCGAACAGGGCCTGCAGGTCAAGGGCGCCGGCCCCGCTCCCACTTCGGCCACTGGCGGGGGCTCGGGCTCGGGAAGCGCGGCCGCCGGACCGGTCCCTGGCGGAGCCGCCGTATCGGCCGTCAACCCGCCCGCCGCACCTCCGGCACGGTCATCGCGGAAGCGCGAGCGGAGCTAGACTCGCGTCGTGAAGCCTCTTCGCATAGCCCTGGCTCAGCTGGCTCCGCGCCTCGGCGGCCTCGACGAGAACCTTGCCCGTCACCGCGCTCTGATCGGTGAAGCCCGGACCGGCGGGGCCGGACTCGTCGTCTTTCCCGAACTGGGCCTGACCGGCTACCAGCTGCAGGATCTCGCGGCCGAAGTGGCGATGACCGCCGACGATCCGCGGCTGCAGGGCCTTGCCGCCGAGACCCGGGACATCTCCGCCGTAGTGTCCTTCGTCGAAGAGTCGCCGGACCACCGGCTCTTCATAAGCGCCGCGCTGCTCGAGGATGGCGAGGTCCGCTTCATCCACCGGAAGCTGTTCCTGCCCACATACGGGCTGTTCGACGAGCGGCGCTTCTTCGCGGCGGGCGACCGGCTGCGAACCGTCGACTCGCGCCTGGGCGTGCGTCTTGGGCTGGCGGTGTGTGAGGACTTCTGGCACATGGCGGTACCCGAGACGCTCGCCCTGGACGGCGCGCAGATGATCATCAATGTCTCGTCGTCGCCCGGCCGGGATCTTGCGGCGGTGCACGAGGTGGGTCTCGGAACCGCGGCATCGTGGCGGAATCTGCTGCGCACCTATGCGCAACTGACGACCACGTTTGCGATCTTCTGCAACCGCGTGGGCATGGACGAGACGATCAGCTTCTGGGGCGGGTCGGAGGTCATAGGCCCGAGCGGCGAGGCCGTCTTCAGCGCGCCTCTGTTCGACGAGGGGTTGTATTTCGTGGACGTTGAACTCGGCGACGTGCGGCGCGAGCGCATCGGCCTGCCGCTCCTGCGGGACGAACGGCCGGAACTTCATCTGCGCGAACTCCGGCGCGTGCTCGCGGAGCGCACGGAGACCGATCTCGGCGACGCCGGCGAGACATCCCCGCAGAGACCGGATCACGGCAGGGCGGAGCGCGACTGATGCCGCCCGGTGAGCCCCGTCCAGACGGTGAGCACGGCGCGCCCCTGTTCGAACTCCCCCCCGAACTCGCGATCGACACCGATGTCGCCCGCCGGGTAACGGTGGACTTCATCCGTAACCAGCTCCGGCAGGCGGGTTTTACGAAGGGTCTGCTCGGCCTGTCCGGCGGCATCGATTCGGCGCTGGTCGCGTACCTTGCGGCCGAGGCGGTTGGCCCCGAGAACCTTCTGTGCGTGATGATGCCGTACCGGACGTCGTCGCCGGAATCGGAGGATCACGCGCGCCTGGTCGTCGATCGGCTCGGTTGCCGCAGCGATCTGGTGGACATCAGCCCGATCGTGGACGGGTACTTCGGACACGACGGGCAAGCCGGTTCCGGCGGAGAGGGCGCGCTCGAAGCTGGTTCTCTGCGGCGTGGCAACTTCATGGCCCGCGCCCGGATGTGCACGCTCTACGACCGATCCGTGGTCTGGGGCGGGCTCGTCGTTGGGACCGGCAACAAGACCGAGTCGCTGATCGGCTACACGACTCTCTTCGGCGATTCGGCCTGCGCATTCAACCCCATCGGCGACCTGTACAAGAGCCAGGTGCGCCAGGTCGCGGTCGCCGTGGGCGTGCCCGAGGAGATCATTCGCAAGGCGCCCTCCGCGGACCTGTGGCCCGGCCAGACCGACGAACTCGAAGGCGGCTTCACCTACCCGCAACTCGATCGAATGCTCTTCTGGATGATCGACAAGCGACGATCGGACGAGGAGTTGCTGGCGATGGGCTTCGCCGAGGCGGCGGTAGCGCGCGTCAAGCGGCTGGTTGCCGTTTCGGAGTTCAAGCGACAGGTGCCGCCGGTGGCAAAGCTCGGTCCGAGGACCACCGGCGTCGACTACCTGTATCCGAGGCGCCGTCCCGGCTCGGCAAAGCGATGAGCGGCGGCAGCGCCGCCAGTGCGGCGGCCGACTCCGGCGCACCGGGCCGGCTGTTCATCGTGGCAACACCCATCGGCAATCTCGGCGACGTCACGTTCCGGGCCATCGAAGTCCTGAAGGCCGTGCCGCTTGCCGCCGCGGAGGACACGCGTCTCACCCGGCGCCTGTTCGCGCGCTACGAGGTCACGACTCATCTCGTGAGCTACCACGCGCAGAGCGGGCAGGCCCGCGAGGATGAGCTGCTCGCGCATCTGCGATCCGGGCGGGACCTGGCCCTGGTCACCGATGCGGGCACTCCTCTGGTGAGCGACCCCGGTGCGGAGCTCACAAGGGCGTGGGCGGCCGAGGGCGGCGTGGTCGTGCCGATACCCGGAGCCTCCGCCGTGCTCGCGGCACTGGTTGCGAGCGGCCTGTCCGTGGCGCGCTGGACGTTCGAGGGTTTCCTGCCGCGCAGCGGCAAGGAGCGGCGAGAGCGGCTGGCGCGAATCGCGTCGGACGAGCGGGCATGCGTCGTCTACGAGGCACCGTCGCGTGTTCCGCATACCCTCGCGGATCTGGCGGAAGCCGCCGGATCGGACCGCCGCGCCGCCGTGTGCCGGGAGCTGACCAAGCTCCACGAAGAAGTGGTGCGCGGCACACTGGGCGAGCTGGCGGCGCGAGGCTCGGCCGGCGACATCACTCTGCGCGGGGAGTTCGCGCTCGTCCTCGAGGCCCTCGTCGACGGGCGCTCCGCGACCGTCCCCGGCGCGCCCGAGACGCCAACCGTGGAGACAGCTCGCGCGGAGATCGCGCGCCTGGTCGCCGCGGGTACACGGCACTCCGAGGCCGTGCGCCAGGTTGCGGCGGCCACCGGGCTCAACCGCAGGGATCTCTACCGAACCTCCTGATTCTGGGGCGTCCGGCGGTCCCGCCGAGTCCTCGCCTTCCGAACGAGAGCACGCCCGTCCCGTTCCGTTTTCGTGTGCTTATCTGGGGCGGGGATACAATCTGAACACCGAGGTCCGCCCTAGAAGACCTCGACGATGGACGGTAGGGAGAAACTAGATGACGTTCAAGCACCGTAACGTGCTCGCGCTGCTAGCGGCCACAGCCCTCGTGGCGTCGGCCTGCTCGAGCTCGGCCGCAACGGCCAGCCCTGTGGTCACTCCGAGCCCCGTGGTCACCGAGGCGGCTTCGGCCACCGCGGCCCCCTCGGCCCCGAGCGCCACGGCCACCCCGCTGGCTCTGAAGATCGGCGTCGTCACCGACGTGGGACGCGTCGACGACAAGAACTTCAACCAGTATTCGTACGAAGGCGCCAAGGCAGCCGCCACGGCACTCGGCACCACCGCTGAGTACGTCGTTCCGAAGGATGCCTCTGACTACACGAAGGACATCCAGAGCTTCATCGATCAGAAGTACAACGTCATCGTGACCGTTGGCTTCAACCTCGGCGACGCGACGATCAAGGCCGCCAAGGCCAACCCGAACGTGTGGTTCATCGCCGTCGACGTGGCTCCGTGCGTCGACGCGACCGGCGCCCCGGACAGCACCTTCAAGTGCGCGGGCGATGCCTCCAAGCTGCTTCCGCACCTGATCGGCGTCACGTTCCAGGAAGACCAGGCCGGCTACCTCGCAGGTATCGTCGCCGCCTCCGTCAGCAAGACCGGCAACATCGGACAGCTCGGCGGGATCAACAACAACCCGGCCGTCGTCCGGTACCTGCAGGGCTACCAGCTCGGCGCCGCCTCCTACAAGGCGAGCACCAAGGTCCAGACCGACTTCTTCTCGACCGGCGACCTGGGCAAGGCCTACGGCGACCCGGTCTTCGGCAAGACCTTCAGCACCCAGTTCATCAAGCAGAAGGGCGTTGACGTCCTCTTCCAGGTCGCAGGCGGCACCGGCAACGGCGCCCTCGACGCGGCATGCGCAGCCAACATCCTCGCCATCGGCGTGGACGTCGACGAGTACCTCAGCTACCCCACGGCCGATAAGTGCATCGTCACCTCGGCCGAGAAGCACCTGTCCAGCGCTGTGAATCAGACGATCACGGCCATCTCCAAGGGCACCGCCGCCGGCGGCGTCTCCAAGTTCAACGCGGCCAACGATGGCATCGGCATCTCGCCGTTCCACAACACCGCGATCACCATCCCCGCCGACGTCCAGGGCAAGCTGGACACGGCCCTCGCCGCCATGAAGGCCGGCACGCTCAAGACGTGCCCCGACACCTGCGGCACCTGGAAGTAACCGCCATCTCGTAGTCTTTCGAGCGGGTCGCGCCTTCGGGCCGGCCCGCTCGTTGCATCAGGCTCCCGCGCCAGTGAGGAAGTCGTGACTGGAGAGTTGGCGTCCGTCCCCGCGCTCGAAATGCGCGGCATCACCAAGCGCTATCCCGGTGTCGTGGCCAACGATCACATCGATCTCGATGTGCGACGTGGAGAGATCCACGCCCTGCTGGGCGAGAACGGCGCCGGCAAGACGACCTTGATGAACATCCTTTACGGGCTGGCGCGCCCGAATGAAGGCGAAATCCTTCTCGACGGCAAGACGGTCCAGATAGCGGACCCGTCCGACGCGATCAGTCGCGGCATCAGCATGGTCCATCAGCACTTCATGCTGGTGCCCGTTCTGTCGGTGGCCGAGAACGTGGTCCTCGGCGCGGAGACGATGGCCCGCGGACCGTTCCTCGACCGGCGTGAAGCGAGCAAGCGTATTGCCGCCCTGGCCGCTCAATTCGGTTTCGAGCTGGACCCGGACGCCAGAGTGGGCTCACTGTCCGTGGGACAGCAGCAGCGAGTCGAGATCCTCAAGGCGCTCTATCGCGACGCCCAGATACTCGTGCTCGACGAACCTACCGCCGTACTCACGCCCCAGGAGACCGACGAGATCTTCGTGCTGCTGCGCCGGCTCGCCGACGACGGCCGGTCGATCATCTTCATCAGCCACAAGCTCTACGAAGTGCTGGCGATCGCCGACCGGATAACGGTGATCAGGCGCGGCCGGGTCATCGGAGACCGCAAGCCCGGCGAGACAACCGAGGCCGAACTGGCCGAGTTGATGGTCGGACGCGAGGTGGAACTCACAGTCGATCGGGGGGCGTCGCACGTTGGAGGCCCCATGCTCCACGTGGAAGGGCTGCGCGTCACGGACGAGCGCAAGCACGAGATCGTCCCAGGTGTGAGCCTCGACATCCGCGCCGGCGAGATTCTCGGCATCGCGGGCGTGGCCGGAAACGGTCAGGACGAGCTGATCGAGGCGCTGATAGGCCTGCGCAAACCCAGCGGCGGCAAGGTCAGCCTGGACGGCCGAGACATCACCGGCTGTTCGCCGCGCGACATGAACAGGGCCGGGGTGGGCTACGTGCCTGGAGACCGTCACAGATTCGGGTTGATCCTGAGCTTCCCCGTCTACGACAACCTGATACTCACCAGCTACTACCGTGAGCCCTATTCCCATGGTCCGCTACGCGATGGCGCCGCGGTCGCCGAGTCTGCGGATGCGCAGGTGGCGCGGTTCGACATCCGGGTGCCCTCATCCAACGTGGCTACCTCCACGCTGTCGGGCGGCAATCAACAGAAGGTCATCGTCGCGCGCGAGTTCGAACGCCCGCTCAAGCTGCTGATACTCGACCAACCGACGCGCGGCCTGGACGTGGGCAGTATCGAGTTCATCCACAAGCAGATCATCGCCAAGCGTGATGCCGGCACGGCCGTGCTGCTCGTGTCGGCCGAACTCGACGAAGTGATGGAGATCTCCGATCGCATCGCCGTGATCTATCGCGGCCGGATCGTCGCCGAACTGGACGGACGGACGGCCGACAAGAGCGCGGTTGGTCTGCTTATGGCCACGGGCGGAGAGGCAAACCCGGCAGAGGAGGCGACCGCATGAGCGCGCCGGCAGGCACGGCAGGATCGGGTTTCTCGCTCCGAGACTGGGGCTCGAGTCTCTTCTGGACACTCGCGGAATCCGTCACTGCGATCCTGCTGGCGGTCGTGGTCGGCGGAATCGGTATCACCCTGTTCAGTGGATTCCTGCCGAACAACCACCCGGCGTTCGATGTGGGCCTGCCCTTTGCCGCCTACGGAGCGCTCTGGTCCGGGGCGGTAGGCTCGATCAACGGAATCGGCTCCACGCTCTCGTACGCGACGCCGCTTGCCCTCGCGGGTCTGGGCGTTGGCCTTGGGTTCAAGGCCGGTCTGTTCAACATCGGCGGGCGCGGGCAGTTCCTTATGGGATCCGTGGGCGCAATGGCCGTGGTGACGGTGATGGGCCCCAGCCAGAACGGGCTGATCACGGTTCCGCTTGCTCTGATCGTCGGCGGTCTATTCGGCGCGTTCGCCGGCTTCATTCCCGGAGCCCTGAAGGCGACGTCGGGAGCCCATGAAGTGGTCACGACGATCATGCTCAACTACATCTTCGTCTTCGCCACGTACTGGGCGATCAGCGGGCCGCTGCGCTTGCCCAATTCGCCGCAAGCGATCACCGCGGACGCCAGTGCCTGGGGCGCGGCGCTGCCCACGATCCACATCCCTGAAGTCGACATCCTGGGACTCCACCTCTTCGGAGCAGACGTCCTGGGACGCGACGCCCACTACGGGATCCTGCTCGCAGTCTTGGCCCTGCCCGTGATCTGGTTCCTCCTGTTCCGAACGACGCTCGGGTTCGAGATCCGCGCCGCCGGCGCCAACTCGGACGCGGCCCGCTACGCGGGCATGAAGACAAAGCAGCTCGTTGTGCTGACGATGTCGATGGCCGGCGGCCTCTGCGGCCTTGCCGGCGCAACCACCCTGCTCGGCGTCGTTCATCAGATGGCGCCGGGGTACGACACGACCATCGGCTTCGACGCGATCACCGTCGCTCTGGTGGGCCGGTCCAACCCGGTGGGTATCGGACTCGCGGCGCTGCTCTTTGGCGGCATGCGGGCGGGCGCTCAGACGATGCAGATAAGTCCGGGCGTGCCGGGAGAACTCGTCGACGCGCTGCAGATGTTCATCCTGCTGTTCCTGGTGATCAACATCCTGCGGCGATGGATGGCCAAGCGACCCACGGGAGGCTCGGCACTGACGACGGGGGCCGAAGTGGCGCCATTGGCGGCGGAGGTGTCGAAGTGAGCGGCATTCCGGATGCGCTCAACGCGATCCCGGTCCTGGGTATCGTCTTCCAGCTCGTCGGCTACCTGTTGGCCAACCTCGACTCGATCTCCAACACCACGGTGGCGATCGCCGTTCCGATCACGCTCGCCGCGCTGTGCGGCGTCCTATGCGAGCGATCCGGCGTGGTCAACATCGGCCTCGAAGGGATCATGCTGACGGCGGCCTTCGTCGGCTGGTTCGCCGCTGCCGCGGCGGCCGGGGCAATCGGAACCGGCACGCCGTCGCCCTTCTTCGGAGCCACGCTACCGCTGATCATCGGAGTCGCGGCTGCGGTCGTCGCGGGGATGCTGGTGTCGCTGCTGCACGCCTGGCTCTCCATCTCGCTCCGCGTGGACCAGATCATCAGCGGCACGATCATCAACATCGGTGCCGCCGGCATCACGGGCTACATGTACAGCCTGATCTCGGCGCAGTCGCTGGTTGGTGCCGGTCAGTTCGAAAAGTACGTCGTGCCACAGGGCGTCGTGGACCTCCCGATCGTCGGCTGGCTCATCAACGCAGTGCTGAGTCAGGGACCGGTAGGGCTGCTCACGATCGCGATCGTGATCTTCCTCCAGGTGATGCTGTTCAGGTCGCGCTGGGGGCTTCGGACCCGCGCCTCCGGCGAGCATCCGCGCGCTGCCGAGACGGTAGGGATCGACGTCATCTGGCTGCGCTACAGAAACGTCGTGGCCTCCGGCGCCCTGGCGGCACTCGGCGGGGTGTGGCTGAGCATGGAGCAGACGGGTAACTTCAACGCCGGCATGACGCAGGGACGCGGGTTCATCGGGCTCGCCGCGATGATCGTGGGCCGCTGGACCCCGCTCGGTGCTTTCGGCGCCGCGTTGCTCTTCGCGTCCGTCGGCGGATTCAGCCAATCGTTGACGATCTCCCATCCAACCGGCAACCTGGGCGATCTCATCAACCTTGTCCCGGGCGAGTTCTGGGAAGCGCTGCCATACATCATCACGATCGTGGTGCTGGCGGGCTTCATCGGACGGAGCATCGCTCCCGCCGCCGACGGCGTGCCGTACGAGCGCGAGTCGGCGAGCTAGACGGACGCCCGGTCTGGATCGGGCAGGAAGGTGCTTGGCCGGCTAGCGATCTGCGACCAAGGACGGGAAGAAGATCGATTTTCCGGCCGCTGCCTTGAGTTGCCGCCAGTCGGCGAGGATTGCCACGGCTTCGTTTGCCGCGTTGATCGCGCGCGACTCGGCCCCGTTGTCGCCGAACGCATTCGTCACGCGGTTGGCCACCGCGCCCAGAACCGCGCCGCTCCGCATCCCAAAGAGCCGGGCAAGCACGAAGAGCGCGGAGCACTCCATCTCCAGGCAAACGACGCCGGCCCTGGCGAGGTCGTCTATGAGTCCGTCGGCCGACGACTGCCAGAATCCGCTCTTGACCGGGCGTTCCTGGCCCATGTAGAAGGAGCCGACACTGCACGCGATTCCGGTGTGGTAGCGGTACCCAAGCCGCTCGCACGCCTCGACGAGCGCCATGTAGACCTCGGGATCGGCGAAGGCCGGATGGTCCAACGGCACGTAGCGCTCGGAGGTGCCGTCGCGTCGTACCGCGGCGACCGGAACGATGAGGTCGCCGGGCGCGATATCGGCACGCAGCGCCCCGCAGGTCCCCACGCGGATGATCGTCTCGCCCCCGATCGTGGCGAATTCCTGCGTCGCGATCTCCAGGCTCGGGGCGCCGATCCCGCTCGAGATCGCGCCGATGGGCACTCCCTTGTAGGTTCCGCGGGCCGAGCGGTATCCGCGGTGGAATGCCAGCTCTTCGGATTCCTCCCAGGTGGCGGCCATGCGGAGCACGCGGTCCGGATCGCCGGGCATCAGGACGGTCGCGGGCATCTGTCCGGCCGAAAGATGCAGGTGGTACTGTGCTCCCGCCTCGTTGGTGGGGGCGTCGGCGCGACGCGGTTCCGGGCCGGCCTGGGATTCGTTCCGTTCGCCAGTCGCCATCGGTCCTCCACTTGATCCGTCGCTTGCGGGGTCGCAGCCACAGACGCTATCACTACCACCAATACGTGCCGAATTCGCATGGAGGAAGCGCCGTGAACGCGGGGATCGAGCTCATCAACAGGGCATCCGCCGCGCACCGTCTGGCCGAGTTTCCGGCGATGCTCGACCTGGCGCTCCGCGCTCAGGCGCACGCTCGAGCCCCGTACTCCGGGTTCCACGTCGGGGCGGCCGTGCTCACCGGCAGCGGCGCGCTTCATGGGGGCTGCAACGTCGAATCCGCTTCGTACGGGGCCACGATCTGCGCGGAGAGAAGCGCCGTCGTTGGGGCTGTGAGTGCCGGCGAATCGGTGTTGAGGGCCGTGGTGGTAGTCACTCCAACTCCCGAGCCGTCGAGCCCGTGCGGGATCTGCCGCCAGTTGCTCGCCGAGTTCGGCGCGGAGGTTCTCGTTTTCGCGGCTTCGAGCGTCTCGGACGCCGTATTTGCGACAACGCTCGGCGATCTCCTGCCGCTCGGTTTCTACGCCGCGAAGCTTGACGAGGCGGTCCGATGAATGGGGCAGGGGAGCCGTTCGTCCTGGGCCGGGAGATTCTCCCTGCAGAGCAGCCGGCCAGACTGGCGGCCCTGGAAGCGGCGGTGCGCGCCCACACGACCCTTCGACCGAAGATCGGGCTCGTGCTGGGCTCCGGTCTCGGCGGACTCGCGGATGCCGTAAGTGTCGAGGTCGCGGTTCCGTTCGGCGATCTGCCGGGCTGGCCGGCCGCAACTGCGCCCGGTCACGCGGGGCGGCTCCTCTTCGGCCGGCTTCGTGGAGTGCCCGTTGTAGTCCAGCAGGGCCGATTTCACCTCTACGAGGGCCACTCCGCCGGGTTCGTCGTGCAGCCGGTGCTTCTCATGCGCCGGCTCGGCGCGGAGATCGCGATCATCACGAATGCCGCCGGGGGCCTGAACCGCGACTTCGCCGCCGGCACGCTCATGGCTATCACGGACCACATCAACCTGACGGGCCGTCATCCACTGATAGGCCCGAACGCGGACGCGATAGGACCCCGTTTCCCGGACATGACCACGGTCTGGGACGAGGCCCTGCGCGAGCGGCTACTTGCCGCGGCTGCAGCCGAAGGTGTCCCGATGGTTGAGGGCGTCTACGCCTGCCTCACCGGGCCCAGCTACGAAACCCCGGCCGAGGTGCGAATGCTTCGGACACTGGGCGGCGACGCAGTGGGCATGTCCACCGCGCTCGAGGCTGTGGCCGCGCACTGGGCAGGCCTCCGAGTATGCGGAGTGTCGCTCGTGACCAATCCGGGGGCCGGCCTGACCGCGGCGCAGCTCAGCCACACCGAGGTTCTTGCCGCCGCGGCAGAGGCCGGTCCGAGACTCGCCCGCGTTGTAGCAAGGTTCGTGGCCGGTTTCGAGGCTTCGTAGAAGGAGACGGGGCGCCGCCTTTGTGGGGAGGACCGACGACGCCCCGGGAAGGTTTCTGGGCCAGAACGAGGGTCTGCTCGTCCTCGGTGGTGAGTACGCGCTCGGCGTCGTCGGCGGGTTCCTCGGCGGAGGATCCGTCGCCGGACTTGCCCGCGGCATCGTCCTCTCCGGATGTCGACGCGGCCTGGCTCGCAAGCGACTCCGCCTCGTAGTCGCGCTTGCGGCGCCCGGAGAGCATCTCGACCGTCGTGGCCACTACCTCCGTCTTCCAGTGGCGCACGCCGCGGTCGTCTTCCCATTGCCTCGTCTGCAGCCGTCCCTCGACGGCGACCTGCTGGCCCTTGCCGAGGTACTGGCCGCACACGGTGGCGAGACGGTCCCAAACGACGACGTTGTGATACTCCGCGTGCTCCTTGCCGTTGCCCCGGAATTCGTTCGTGGCGACGCTGAACGTGGCGACGGACGAGCCGTTTGCCAGAGCCCGAAGCTCCGGATCTCGGGTCAGACGACCCGTAAGCAGGACCTTGTTCACGGTCCCAATCTCCTCTACCGGCGCCGCCCTGCGGCAACGCCCTATCTTTGACGGCGGTGATCAAGACCCTAGCGGGCGCCGCTCACCGCGGACTTATCGGCGGCTTATGCGGCTTGCGGCCGGGGCGCAAATTGGGCCGCACGACATGCGTCACGCGACCGGTGGTCGAAGCCGTCCATACTTGGAATGCCGGTGTTGCCCAGCCGCGGAGTTGTCGGGTGCCGGAGAAGTGAGGCGATTGCCGATGTCGCGACATGTGGATATGCCGGCCGGGCGCCGGGCACCGGGTGCCGGACTTGCCCGGATCGCCACTGTTGCCATGCTCGCCCTCGCGTCTTCGGGGATCGTCGTGGCCTGGGCGGGGCCGCTTGCCGCACCGGTATCGGCGGCCGCGGTTTCGGGCAAGGTCGTAGGCTGGGGTGCCAACAACGCACATCAGATCGACATTCCGGCGGCCGCTCAATCAGGCGTGGTCGCGGTCTCAGCCGGCTGCAACCACAGCCTGGCGCTGAAATCGACGGGTGAGGTCGTCGCCTGGGGAGACGACACCTACCATCAGACTGAAGTCCCGGCGGCAGCCAAGTCCGGCGTCGTGACGATATCGGCGGGCTGCAACTACAACCTGGCTCTGAAATCCACTGGCGCGCTGGTCGCCTGGGGTGACAACACATACGGGCAGATCAGCCTGCCGACCCTGGCGTCGGGCTTCGCCTGGTATGCGGCCGGAGCCGGGGAGCGTTTCAGTGTGGCGCTCGCCTACAACAAGTCCACCAAGCAAACCTCGGTCTACAACTGGGGTGACAGCGCACCCGCCACCACGAACACGTACACATACGGGGTCAAGGACGTCGAGGTCGGCCAGTACGCCTGGGTCCTCCTTCTCACCGATGGGACTCTGGCACCCGACGGCGGCTCGCCCCCGAGTCTTCTCGTAGCACCGGCAGGCGTGGCCAACGCAACCGCAGTGGACGTGGGGCGTGAGCACGCAATTGCCCTGCGGTCGAACGGGACGGTCATAACCTGGGGCCAGAACGAGTACAACCAGAGTGCCGTGCCGGCCGGCCTCGCCGGTGTCACTGCCGTCGCTGCCGGCGGATTCCACAACCTGGCGCTCAAGTCCGACGGCTCGATCGTGGGCTGGGGTCGCAACGATGAGGGCCAGGCGGCGGTTCCGGCCGTACCTGCCGGCAGCCACTACATCGCTATCGCCGGCGGAATGCTTCACAGCCTTGCGATCGCCGCCCCCAACCTCCCCGGTGCGCCCACGGCGGTGACGGCGACGGCCTACGACGGTGCCGCAACGGTCATCTGGACGGCCCCGGCGAGCGACGGCGGCAACGCGATCACGGGATATACGGTTACCTCCAAGCCCGACGGCAAGACCTGCGACACGACCGGCGTTCGGGCGTGCACCGTCACAGGCCTGACCAACGGGACTGCCTACACGTTCACAGTGGTCGCGAAGAATGGCGGTGGCGCGAGCACGCCGTCGGCGGCTTCGACCGCGGTCACGCCGGTGGGCCCTACGCCGTCGCCTGCGCCGCCCACTCCAACTCCGGCACCGAGCACCGGTAAGCCCTCGGCGACGCCGGTCCTCTCTCCTTCTGCGATGGCGAGCGCGACCGCGAGCCTTCTCTCGTCGCCAGCCCGGCCTTCCGCCGGGGCCACCGGCGGCAACTCCGACGGCCCGCTGCTCGCATTCCTCGTGCTCCTCCTTGTCCTGTGCATATCCCTGGGGCTCTTCGCTTCGTACCAGGCGTTCGTGAAGCCGAACAACCGCCGAACGCATCGATCCGCGCGCCCGCGAGTCGATCCGGATCGCTACGACGACCCGGACTACCCGTCCTTCTGAGGTCCGCCCCGCACACAGCGTGCCCCTGCCGATGGCAGAACCGGCAGATGGGACTAAGCTGCTGGTGTCGCGCGACCCGCCCAGCGGAGCGGTGGGCTAGAACGGGGAGGATGCACGGAATGATCGCGAGAAGCACCGTTCGCTCTCGGAACACCCTGGTGGCGCTTCTGAGCCTGACGATGTTGGCCGCCGCTGCGTGCGGGTCCGGGAATTCGACGCCGTCCCCCGCTGGTTCCCCGGGAAGCCAGGCGGCTTCGATCGTTCCGCCGGCGACGGGCACGCCCGTGTCTTCTTCGCCCCTGTCCTCCTCGCCCTTGTCATCGGTACTGCCGACTGCCGGCCCCACTGTCACGCCCGCTCCGGTATCGGCGACGCCCGTTGCGTCCACCTCCGGCATCGTGGTCGCGTGGGGTCGTGACGATGAGGGCCAGACCAACGTTCCTGCCGGTCTAGCAGGAGTCGTGGCCGTCGCCGCGGGCGACACCTTCAGTGTGGCGCTCAAGTCGGACGGTACCGTGGTCGCCTGGGGCGCCTCCGACTCCGGTCAGACCAAGGTCCCGGCGAGCGCCACCGGAATCACGGCCATTGCCGCGGGCAGCTCGCATGCGATCGCGCTCAAGGCCAACGGTACCGTGATCGGCTGGGGCGCCAACACGTACGGGCAGGCGCAATCGGCCGCCGGGCTGTCCGGCGTTGTTCAGATCTCCGCCGGCGGTGACCACGACCTTGCGCTGAAATCGGACGGCACGGTGGTTGCGTGGGGCAGCGATGCCAACGGCGAGACCGAGGTGCCTGCCGGCTTGAAGAATGTCGTCCAGGTTTCCGCAGGCTACGACTACAGCCTGGCGCTGCTGAAGGACGGCACCGTCGTTGGCTGGGGCGACAAATACCCAACGGACACCTCGATCCATGTGGCCAAGGTGCCCGCGGGACTGTCGGGTGTGTCGGCTGTGGACGCCGGCTACTTCCACAATCTGGTCCTCAAGAGCGACGGCACCGTCCTCGCCTGGGGCCAGAACGCGGATGGTCAGACCACGGTCCCGGCAGGGCTGGCGAATGTCCGGTCTGTCGCGGCCGGCGGCAGCTTCAGCCTCGTGCTCAAGACCGATGGGACGGTGGCTGCGTGGGGTCGCCTTGGCGACGGCACGACGGCCATTCCATCGGGCGTGATGAACGTGATAGGTATCGCTGTTGGCGGCGACCATGCACTGGCTATCGTGGGCCAGCCCTAGTCATCAGAACCTGAAGGAGCGGCACGGATGACCATGAAGGATCGACTCGCCAATAGGGCGCCGCTGGACCTGGCCGGGCTGGACGAGGCCGCCCTGATGGGCGTCATAGACCACTCGATCTTGCGGCCCGAAGTCACCAGAGCGGAAGTCGAGGCGGCCATCGACGTGGCCATCGAATGGAATACGGCCACGATCTGCTGCCGCCCGGCGGACCTGGAGCTCGTAGTCAAGCGGCTCCGCGGCACCGAAGTGGGGCCCACCACGGTGATCGGGTTCCCGCACGGGGCGCATACGACGCAGATCAAGGAGCGCGAGGCCGTTCTCGCGGTGGACCAGGGCGCCGTTGAGATTGACGTGGTGGTGAACATCGGCGCGCTGCGCGGTGGTGACCTCGGTTACGCACGAGACGAGCTTGCGAGCATCTGCTACGCCGTGGCTCCCACACCGGTGAAGGTGATCCTCGAGACCGCGTACCTGACCCCGGAGCAGGTCGAGGCCGGCTGTCGGATCGTTGTCGAGGCTCGCGCCGCGTTCGTCAAGAACGGTACCGGATACTCGCCGCGTGGCGCGGAGCCCGGTGAGATCGCGCTGATGCGCCGGGTCGTCGGCAATTCCTTTGGCGTCAAGGCGGCCGGCGGAGTTCGGACGCTCGATGCGCTGCTCGCGGTCCTGGCAGCGGGCGCATGCCGTTGCGGCGCCACGGCCACGGCAGCGATCGCGGCCGAGTGGCGGACACGAGGCCCGGAAGCGGTTGCGGCGGCCATCGCGGCACGTCCCGCAGCGAAGACCGCGACGGGCCCCGCGGCCAGCGAGGAAGAGTAGAGGAGCGGCAACCGCGGGGCGGCAGTAAGGGGCCGGCACGGCCGGCAGCGTCATCGCGAGGCCGGCAGGGCGAGCTCCGCCACGCCGGCCGCGAGCCCTCGAAGGAGCTCCCGGTCCTGCTATACTCCGCGTGCCTGCTGCCGGGCGGCCGCGGGTCCACCAGACCATTTCGAGGAGTCTATGTTGCCTGTTGAAGGCGCTTGGTACGCCCCGTGAGACGGACCACCACCTTCGCTCCTGGAGGAGCCGCAGCTCCAATGGAGGGGCAGTCTACCCAGGTCCCCGGCCCGAAGGCCGAGGGCTTTTTCATTTCCCGCGCAACGTCCGGGGCGTGCCGGGTTCAGCTGCGAGGGGAGAAGTAGATGCCTGCCACCGTGATCGTCGGCCTCCAGTGGGGCGATGAAGGCAAGGGCAAGACCACGGACTTCCTCGCCGAGGACGTCACGGCGGTCGTGCGATATCAGGGCGGAGACAACGCCGGACATACGATCATGCTCGGCGAGGAGGTCTTCAAGCTCCACCTCGTTCCGTCCGGCGTTCTCTACCCGCACATCACTCCGATCATCGGCAACGGCGTTGTGGTCAACCCGGCCACTCTGATATCCGAGATCGAGATGCTTTCCGCGCGTGGCATCGCGACCGACAGGATCCGCGTAAGCAAGCACGCCCACGTGATCATGCCGTACCACATTGCGCTGGACGGGGCGATGGAGGCGCGGCTGGCCAGCGCGGCCGTGGGGACCACTCGGCGCGGCATCGGCCCCGCCTACGCGGACAGGGCCTGGCGCATCGGCATCCGGATGGAGGATCTGCTGGACGGCGCCGCGCTTCGTGGAAAGCTCGCCCGGATCCTGCCGGAGAAGAATGCGACTCTCCAGCGCCAGCACAGGGTGGACGGCTTCGATCTCGACGAGCTGGTTGCTCTCGCGGTCGGGTGGGGCCGCCGCCTGGAGAATCACCTGGCCGACACGACTCAGCTGGTCCAGGAGCGGATGGCCCGCGGCGAGCACCTGCTCTTCGAAGGCGCGCAGGGGACCCTGCTCGATCTGGATCACGGCAGCTATCCGTTCGTTACCTCCTCCAATCCAATCGCCGGCGGCGCGTGCACGGGCGGCGGCATCGGCCCGCTGCAGGTCACCGAGGTCCTGGGCGTCATGAAGGCCTACGCCACGCGCGTAGGGGCGGGTCCGTTCCCCACGGAACTCACAGACGAGATCGGCGAGGGCATCATCGACCGGGGACGCGAGTTCGGTACCACCACCGGGCGCCGCCGCCGCGTGGGCTGGTTCGATGCCGTGCCGCTTCGCTATGCCGTGGCCGTCAATAGTGTCAGCTCGATAATGCTCAACAAGATCGACATCCTCTCGGGCCTCGACGAGGTGTTGATCTGCATGGCATACGAAGTCGACGGCAAGCGCATCGACTGGTGGCCGTCGGACGCCGACGTGCTGGCCCGGGCGAAGCCGATCTACGAGCGATTCCCGGGCTGGAAGGAGCCGATCCACGGCTGCCGCTCCATGAGCGACCTGCCCGAGAACGCCCGGCGTTACGTGGATGCGGTGGAACGCCTCTCCGGCGCCCAGATCTGCCTCGTTTCGGTGGGCCCGGAGCGGAATCAGACGATCGAACGTCTCCCGCGGCTGCAGCGGCCCACGACTGCCTCGGCCCTGGGCTCGGCCGCGACGCGGGCCGGATCTGAGGCTACGGCCGAGCGATGATCCATCAGGCGCCGTCCAGCGAGGCTCAAGGCTCCGGTCCTGCCCGCCTGCTCGTGGTCGGCAGCGGTGGGCGCGAGCATGCTCTCGTCTGGAGCCTGGCACGCGAGGCCGCCGTCGAGGCGGTTCTCGTGGCGCCCGGGAGCGACGCCATCGGTGCGGAGCCCAAGGTGCACTGTTTCCCGGATGTGTCCGCAATGGATCCGGCCGCGATCACCGAGCTGGCCGTGGCCGAGAGAGTGGACCTCGTGATCGTTGGTCCGGAGGCGCCGCTCTCGGTTGGTGTCGCCGATGCGCTGTTCGCCGCCGGAGTGCCGGTCTTCGGTCCCACCCGCGCCGCGGCTCGCATCGAATGGAGCAAGTCATTCTGCCGCGAGGTGGCTGCCGCCGCCGGCGTCCGCATGGCGCTCGGCGCCCAGTTCGCCGAACTCGAGCCGGCACTCGAGTTTGCCCGCGAGCTCGCCGGTGCGCCGCGATCAAACGGGCTGGTGGTAAAGGCCGACGGCCTCGCAGCCGGCAAGGGCGTGACGGTCTGCGACGACTTCGCCTCGGCCGAGGCCGCGCTTCGAGCGCTGTTCGCCGGCGTCACGGACGGTGCCGCGCCGACGGCCCCGGAACCTTCTCAGCCGGTTGTTGTTCTGGAGGAGCGTCTTTCGGGCGAGGAAGCCAGTCTCATCGCCATCTGCGACGGCCGCGCCGCGCTGGCGCTTCCGCCGGCACGTGACCACAAGCGACTGCGGGACGGCGACGCAGGGCCGAACACCGGCGGCATGGGTGCGTACAGCCCCGTACCGGATCTGCCTGAGAGCCTCTGTGCGACTCTCATCGACGTGGTCCATCTCCCCGTCCTGGCCGAACTGGCGCGACGCGGAACGCCTTTCCGGGGTGCGCTGTATGCGGGCTTGATGCTGACGCCCGAAGGCCCGGTTCTAATCGAATTCAATGCCCGCTTCGGCGATCCCGAAGTACAGGCGCTCCTTCCTCGCCTCGCCGTTCCGCTGGGGCCACTTCTCCTGGGCGCCGCACAGGGCAACCTGGCTGCCGCCGTCGCCGAACTCGGTCTCCCCGGCCGGGTCCTGCCTACTACCGGCGACGCGGCCGTTGCCGTGGTCCTGGCCGCCGGCAACTACCCCGAAACTCCGCGCAAGGGCGATGCGATCACGGGCCTCGACGAGGCGGCCGCTACCGGCGCCCGCGTCTTCCATGCGGGAACGATCCGCGGTGCCGACGGTCAGTTCCGCACCAACGGCGGCCGCGTGCTTGCGGTCGTGGGCCTCGGCTCGTCGATCGCTTCGGCTCGCGCTACGGCCGAACGCGCCGCGGATTGCCTCCGCTGGGACGGGATGCAGCGCCGCCACGACATCGCCCAGCGGCTGCCCGGAGTAGCAGGGCGCGGTTCCGCGGGGGCGTCCCGAGCGCCCGTGTCGGCCGCGGACTGGGAGGATCCGGCCGGCAGGACTCCGAGCGGACCGAGCGAGGTGGCCGGATCATGATCCCTCGATATACGCTTCCCGAAATGGGCGCCGTCTGGACGGACCAGGCGCGATTCGAACAGATGCTCCGCGTCGAGATCGCGGTGGCACGCGCCGAGGTTTCGCGCGGCATGGTGCCGGCAGAGGCGGTTCGCGCGATCGAATCTCGGGCTCGGGTGGATGTCGTCCGCATCGCCGAGATCGAGAAGACCACCGATCACGACGTCATCGCGTTCGTGAGCCAGGTGGCCGAGACAGTGGGGGACGAAGGCCGCTACCTGCATCTCGGCCTGACCAGCAGCGACGTCGTGGACACCGGGCTCGCCCTCCAGCTCCAGGCGGCCGGACGGCGATTGGTCGAGGACTGCGATGGCCTCGTCGAGACGCTTGTTGCCCGTGCCCGAGCCGAGGTCGGCACGGTGATGATGGGCCGGACACATTCGGTCCACGCCGAACCCACGACGATGGGAATGAAGATCGCCGGTTGGGCATTCGAGATTGCCCGGGACCGCGTCCGCCTGGCCGCTGCCGTGGACGAAGCCGCCACCGGCAAGATATCGGGGCCGGTGGGTACGTACAGCCATCTCGAGCCGGACCTCGAGGAAGAGGTGCTGGCTGCGCTCGGCCTGCGCCGCGACCCAATCTCTACGCAGATCGTCCAGCGGGACCGCCACGCGGCGTTGATCGCCGCCATCGCCATCACGGGCGGTTCGCTCGAGCGCATCGCGACCGAAGTGCGCAACCTCCAGCACACCGAGATCGGCGAGCTGATGGAGCCGTTCCGCGCCGGGCAGAAGGGGAGTTCGGCGATGCCGCACAAGCGCAACCCCATCCTCTCCGAGCGCATCGCGGGCATGGCGCGGCTCCTGCGCGGCTATGCCGCCACGGCTTTCGAGAACCAGCCGCTCTGGCACGAGCGCGATATCAGCCACTCGTCGGCGGAGCGGGTGCTGCTTCCCGACGCCACGATCCTGCTCGACTACATGCTGGTGAAGACGCGAGGGCTCGTGGAGCGGCTGGTCGTGCGGCCGGAGCGCATGCGCGAGAACATCGAGCGAGGCCTGGGTCTTCACTGCAGCAGCCGCGTCCTCCTCGCGCTCGTCGAGGAAGCGGGCATGTCGCGCGAGGACGCCTATGCCGTGGTTCAGCGCAACGCGCTTCGGGCGGCCGACGAACGCCGCCAGCTCCGGGAGTTGCTCATCGCGGATCCGGACGTGGCCGCGCGCCTGTCGGACGGGGCGTTGGACGCATGCTTCGACGAACGCTACTTCCTGCGCAACGTCGCCACCGCGATCGCTCGCCTCGACCAACTGGTTCCCGCTCGAAAGGAGGCCGCCGATGTCCACTGAGACCATCGATCCGCGAGACCCGCGCGCGGCCGGCGGCACGCACGCCGCGGGCTTCGTGCGTTCGGGGAAGGTCCGCGACCTCTTCGAGATCGGAGATCGCCTGCTGCTGGTTGCCAGCGACCGACTCTCGGCGTTCGACGTGGTGCTACCAACTCTGATCCCGGACAAAGGCCGCGTGCTGACCGGTATCTCGCGCTTCTGGTTCGACCAGACGACGGACATCATCCCGAATCACCTGCTGGGGACGAGCCCGGACGACCTGCCGGCTTGGTACTTGGACGGGACGAGTGGCGCCGAAGGCGCCACCAATGGCGCCCGACCTGACGTCGACCCAGCACGTGCGGAGGGGCGCCTCGCGGACGAGGCGGCCCGACGCGAACTCCGTGGCCGGATGATGCTGTGCCGCCGTGCCAGGGTCCTCCCGATCGAAGTCATCGTCCGCGGCTTCGTCGCCGGCTCGGGCTGGAAGGACTACAAGCGCACCGGGCAGATCTGCGGCATCAAGCTGCCCGACGGCCTGCGGGAGTCAGACCGACTGCCCGAGCCCATCTTCACGCCCTCCACCAAGGCCGAAGTGGGGCACGACGAGAACATCGGCTTCGACGCCGCAGTCGAACTCGTCGGCGCGGAGATGGCGGAGAAGGTCCGCGACATCGCTCTGCGGCTCTACCGCCGAGGTTCGGAGATAGCCGAAAAGGCCGGCATCATGCTGGCGGACACGAAGTTCGAGCTGGGCGTGGTTCCTGGCGCGGACGGAGCGGCCGACGAGGTGATCTTGATAGACGAGGTCATGACGCCCGACTCCAGCCGTTTCTGGGACGCCTCGCTGTACGAGCCGGGTCGCCCGCAAGACTCCTTCGACAAGCAGCCGGTCCGTGATTGGCTCGAAACCCAACCGTGGAACAAGACCTACCCCGGGCCGGAACTACCGGCCGAAATCGTCGCCGATACGCGCCGCCGCTACGTAACCGCCTTCGAGCGGATCACCGGAGCGAGCTTCGAGCGCTACCTGCAGGAGGATCAGATCGCCCGATGAGTGAGTTCCGGTATGCCGTCAACGTCGTCCCCAAGCCCGGCATCCTCGACCCGCAGGGCCGGGCCGTCGAGCTGAGCCTCCCGCACCTCAACATCACCACCGTCTCGCGGGTTCGTGTCGGGCGGCGGGTGGAGCTTACCGTGGCCGCGGACACGGAGGCGCTGGCGCTCGGCGTCGTGGACGGTCTCGCGAAGGAGATGCTCAGCAACCCGCTGATCGAGGCTTACACGATCGAGCTGCTGGTGTCGGCGCTGTGAGAATCGGCGTCGTCACCTTTCCCGGCTCCAACTCGGACGTGGATGCGCAGAACGCGCTCTCCGTTGCGGGCGTGGAACCGGTCATGCTGTGGCACGAATCGCCGGATCTGGCCGGTGTCTCCGCCGTGGTCCTGCCCGGCGGATTTGCCTACGGCGACTACATCCGGGCCGGCGTGATCGCAAGGTTCTCGCCGGTGATGCGAGGTATCTCCGACTTCGCGGCCAAGGGCGGACTCGTACTTGGTATCTGCAACGGGTTCCAGGTCCTTGCGGAATCGCGGCTGGTGCCAGGGGCTCTGCTCCGCAACAGGTCGCTCCGCTTCGCCAGCAAGATCGTGGCGATCAAGCCGCAGCGGCTCGACTCCCCCTTCACGCACGCGATGGACGGAAACCCGATCCACATTCCGATCGCCCACGGCGAGGGCTGCTACTACGCGGACGAGGCCACGCTGAACGAGATCGAGCGCAACGGCCAGATCCTCTGGCGCTACGTCCACGAGGACGGCACGCCGGCCCTGGATCCGGACGATCCGTCGAATCCGAACGGCTCGCTGCGCGCGATCGCCGGCGTGTCCAATGCCGCGGGGAACGTGGCAGGGCTGATGCCGCATCCGGAGCGAATGTCGGAAGGCATCCTGGGTACGGACGAGGGGATGCAACTGATCCGCTCTCTGGTCGAAAGCGCGAAGTCATGGGAAGCGGCCGGCCGGCCCGTCCCCACCAAGGCGGAGGCCGTAAAGTGACCGATCATCTGCGACCCGACGGCGCCACCGAGCATCTGCGATCAGACGGCGCCGCCGAGCATCTGCGATCAGACGGCGCCGCCGAGCAAATGGCACCCGCATCTTCGGCGTCCGCCGAAGATGCCAGGGCGATGGCGCCAGAGGCGCCAGTCGCCACGGCGCCAGAGGCGCCAGTCGCCCCTCTTCACCGCAGGCTCGGCGTCACGGACGAAGAACTCGAGCTGATCAAGGTCAAGCTCGGGCGCGAACCAAACCACACGGAGCTGGCGATGTTCAGCGTCATGTGGAGCGAGCACTGCGCGTACAAGAGCTCAAAGCCGCTTCTCAAGACGCTCCCGACCCGCGGCAACGGCGTCATGGCGGGTCCCGGCGACAACGCGGGCGTCGTCCGCATCGGCGACGGTCTCGCGGTGGCGTTCAAGATCGAGAGTCACAATCACCCGTCCGCGGTCGAGCCGTATCAGGGCGCCGCGACCGGCGTCGGCGGAATTCTGCGCGACATCTTCACAATGGGTGCCCGGCCGATCGCCGTCCTCGACGCTCTCCGTTTCGGCGACCCGGCGGACCCGCGGACGCGCCACCTCGTAGACGGCATCGTCCGCGGCGTCGGCGGCTACGGCAACTGTGTCGGCGTTCCAACCGTGGGCGGCGAGCTCGTCTTCGACCCCAGCTATCAGGGCAACCCGCTCGTCAACGTGATGGCCATCGGCCTGCTCGAGGAGAAGAACCTCATCCTTGCCGAAGCGCCCGGCGTGGGCAACTACGTCGTCCTGTTCGGCTCGCGGACCGGCCGCGACGGCATCGGCGGCGCGAGTGTTCTCGCGTCGGCGACTTTCGCGGACGATGACCCGAACAAGCGCCCCACCGTGCAGGTCGGCGACCCGTTCGCCGAGAAGCTCCTGATCGAGGCGAGCCTGGAACTCATCGACCGGCGTCTCGTCCTTGGCATCCAGGATCTCGGCGCGGCCGGCATCAGCTGCGCGACCTCCGAATCGGCGGACAAGGCCGGCACCGGCATCCTTCTCGACCTTGACGCCATCCCGCGGCGCGAGCCCGGCATGGAGCCCTGGGAAGTGATGATCTCCGAGTCCCAGGAACGAATGCTCGCTACATGCCTGCCGGAGCAGTTCCCCGACGTGCGCGAAGTCTGCGAGCGCTGGGGCATCCAGATCGCGCTTGTGGGTCGAGTGGCCGAGGACGGCGACATCACACTCATCGAGGGCGGACTCGGGGCCGACGGCACGCCAAATCCCGGGGCCAGGGAAATCGCCCGCATCCCCGCGAAGGCGCTCACCAGCGAGGCGGTTGTCCACTACCGCCTGGCCACGCCGCCCACGCGACGCCGCTCGGCGCCCGCGCCCGGCATCCCGCTCACGGCCCAGGACGGGCTTCCCGAACGAGGAATGGATCCTGCCGCGGTGCTGGTAGCGCTGCTCGGTAGCCCCAACCTTTCGAGCCGCCGCTGGGTGTACGAGCAGTACGACGCGTGCGTCCAGAGCAACACCGTCGAATGGCCCGGCCACGGCGCGGCCGTCCTGCGGGTGAAGGGCACGCGCAAGGGTCTCGTTGCCACGACGGACGGAAACCAGACTGTCAGCGCCCTCGATCCACATCTCGGCGCGCAGCTCTCGGTAGCCGAGGCCACACGGAACGTGAGCATCACCGGCGCGCGGCCGCTCGGTATAACGAACTGCCTCAACTACGGCAATCCCGAGAGGCCCGAAGCGTTCTGGCAACTTCAGGAGGCCGTACGAGGAATGGGCGACGCGTGCCGTGCCCTGGGCGTTCCGGTCACGGGCGGGAATGTGTCGCTGTACAACGAATACCCGGGCGGCGCCATTGCGCCGACGCCGGAGATCGGCGTCGTGGGGCTGATCGACGACATCTCGATGCTCGTCCGTCCGCCGTTCACCACCGAAGGCGACGCGGTTCTTCTTATCGGCGAGTCCACTCCGGGCATGGCCGGTTCCGCCTACGCGGCCCTCGCCGGCCTCTCGGCTGAGGATTCGCCGCCTACGCTCGACCTCGAACGAGAGGCGGCGTTGCAGTCGTTCATCCGCGAGGCGATCGGGCGCGGTCTCGTCGCATCGGCCCAGGACGTTTCCGGCGGCGGCCTCGCGGTCGCCATCGCGGAGTGCTGCATGTGGGGCGGTCTCGGCGCGACGCTTCGTCTGGGCGTTTCGGGATCGCCCGCGATCGAACTGTTCGGTGAGAGCCCCACGCGGCTGGTGCTCTCATCACGCCAGCGCCATGCACCCGCGCTGGAGCTTCTCGCCCGACAGTTCGGGCTTCATGCCGAGACGCTCGGGGTCGTGGGCGGCGACAGGCTGCGCATCGACCTCACCGGCCAGGGGGCTACTGGCGCGGCCGAGGAGCGCGGTTCTCGCGTTGCCGACGCACTGGATGTCTCGATCGCCGACCTTCGCCACACGTGGGATCACGGCCTGGCCCGCGCCCTCGGCGTGGAAACCGGACACGGTCACGGTCCGGGTCCGGTTGTGGCCGCGACTCCGGGCGAAGGAGCCTAGCGATGTGCGGCATCTTCGGCGCGGTGACCCCGGGCACGGATGCCGCGGGGATCGCTGCACTCGGCGTCTTTTCGCTGCAGCACCGCGGGCAGGAGTCGGCCGGAATCGCCGTCAGCGACGGCGACCAGCTGATGCTGTACAAGGACCTGGGCCTGATAGCGCAGGTCCTCGACGAGCGTAAGCTGCCGAGCCTGCGCGGGCCTCTGGCGATCGCCCACTGCCGATACTCGACGACCGGCTCGACGATCTGGGAGAACGCGCAGCCGACCTTCCGCATGAGCCGCGGCAAGGCTCTCGCAGTCGGGCACAACGGCAACCTGGTGAATACTCGCGAGCTGCTCGCGCGGCTCGAGGGCGGCAAGACCCGCCTGCCGGCCACCACGGATACGGAACTGCTGACGGCGTTACTCGCCGACGATCCGTCCGGCGATACCGTGCAGGCGCTTCTGAACGTCCTGCCGCACGTCAAGGGCGCCTACTCGCTGGCGATCCTCGACGACAAGCGCGTTATCGGCGTGCGCGATCCTTTCGGGTTTCGGCCGCTCGTGCTCGGTCGGATCGAGCCGCATGACGACGACCCGGAGGGCAAGCGCTCCGGCGCATGGATGATCAGTTCCGAATCCGCGGCGATCGACGTTGCGGGCGGTACCGTCGTCCGCGACATCGCCCCGGGCGAAATCGTGATCCTCGAAGAGGGCAAGGAGCCGGTCTCGATCCAGTTCGCGCCCGGCAACGAGAAGCTCTGCGTCTTCGAGCTGATCTACTTCGGGCGGCCGGACTCGTACATGCTCGGCCGGAACCTCTACGAATCGCGTCGACGGATGGGCGTGGCACTTGCCGCCGAATCGCCCGTGGCCGCGGACATGGTGATGCCGGTTCCCGACACGGGTGCACCGGCCGCGGCCGGGTACGCCGAGGGCTCCGGCCTGCACTACCGCGAGGGCATGGTTCGCAACCGCTATAGCGGACGGACCTTCATCCAGCCGAGCCAGCACATGCGGCAGCGCGGAGTGACCGTCAAGCTGAGCCCGCTTCGGGAAGTCGTCGCCGGCAAGCGCCTCGTCGTGGTTGACGACTCCATCGTCCGCGGGACGACCACCCGGCAGATCGTCGCCTTGCTGCGCAAGGCAGGCGCCACCGAGGTGCACCTGCGCATATCGTCGCCGCCCATCCATCACCCGTGCTTCTACGGCATCGATACCCAGATCGAGACGGAACTGATCGCGTCGACACACTCGGTTGACGAGATCCGCGACTTCGTTGGCGCCGACTCGCTGTCCTTCCTCTCGATCGCGGGCGTGCTCCAGGCGCTCGATCTGCCGTACGACAAGTTCTGCTTCGCCTGTTTCGACGGCAACTACCCGGTTCCCGTCCCGTACGACACGGCCCGGCACAAGTTCGTGCTGGAGGATCCCGACGGGGAGCCGGTCTCGCGCGGCGAACTTCGGGCCGCGGCCCCGACGGAGGTGCCTCATGCCTGAGGGTGGAGCCTTCTCTCGCGGCGCGAAGCAGGGCGGGACGTGGGACGCCTACCGCGAGGCCGGCGTCGACATAGATGCGGGCGAGAAGGCCGTCGAGTTGATGCGCGCGGCCGTGGCGTCCACGCGCCGGCCCGAAGTTATCGGCGGGCTCGGCGGCTTCGCCTCGGCGATGTCGCTGCCGTCGGGAATGCGCGACCCGATCCTCGTCAGCTCGACCGACGGCGTCGGCACCAAGACGGCGATCGCGATCGCGCTCGGACGATACGACACCATCGGCCACGACCTCGTGGCGATGTGTGCGGATGATCTCGTCTGCGCCGGCGCGGAGCCGCTCTTCTTCCTCGACTACGTCGCGGTCGGCCGCCTTTATCCGGAAACCGTCGCGAAGATCGTGGGTTCGGTCGCGGAAGGTTGCCGCCTGGCCGGCTGCTCGCTGATCGGCGGCGAGACGGCCGAGCATCCGGGACTCATGGAGAACGACGAGTTCGACCTCGCCGGGTTCTGCGTCGGCATCGTTGAGCGAGACCGCCTGCTGGACGGTACGGCGGCAGCGGCCGGCGACGCGCTCATCGGCATCGCATCGTCGGGGCTTCACTCCAACGGCTTCTCGCTGGTGCGGCGCATCGTCGCCACCGAGGGCATCGACTACGGCGAAGGCTACGCCAACCTCCTGATGCGGATCCTGGGACCGGAGACGCCCCCGGAGCCCGAGCTGGCCGGGCGGACGATAGGCGAAGTGCTGCTGACCCCGACGCGCATCTACGCAAAGGCGATCCTCGCCCTGCGGACGCGGTTGGACGCCGCGGGTTACTCGTTGCGCGGTGTCTCGCACATCACGGGCGGAGGTCTGCCCGGCAACGTGCCGCGGGTATTGCCCGACGGACTCGGCGCCGTGGTCCATCCGCGCGAATGGCCGATGCCGTCCGTGATGAAGTTGCTCGGCGCGCTCGGGTCAATGTCGGAGGCCGAGTTGCGCTCCACGTTCAACGGCGGGCTCGGCATGGTTTGCGTAGTGCCGGCCGGTGCGGTCGACACCGCGATCGCGAGCCTGACGTCGGACGGCCTGACGGCCTGGCATATCGGCGAGGTCCTGGCGGTCGACGCGCCGGAGGCGCGGTACTCGGAGTCCTAGACACCCCCGGAGTCATCGAGGAGGAGCGGCGTGGCACATCGGATCGCGGTCGGCGTTTCCGGAAACGGCAGCAATCTCAAGGCCCTGCACGCCGCGTCGTCGCGTGGCTCGCTGGACGCGGAGATAGTGCTCGTCTTTGCCGATCGCGAGTGCGCGGCGCTGGATTGGGCCGTCAACGAGGGAATCGAGACGTTGCTCGTGCCCGCGGCGGCTCGGGGCGACGGCGTGGCCCGCGCCGCGGAGGATCGAGTTCTCGCCGAGACGATCGCCGCGGTGGATCCCGAATTCGTTGTTCTGGCCGGCTATATGCGGATCGTCGGGCCGGCCATGCTGAAGGCATTCGCCGGCCGGATGATCAACCTGCATCCCGCGTTGCTGCCGTCTTTCCCCGGCGCGCATGCCGTTCGCGACGCGCTGGCGGCCGGCGTCAAAGTGACCGGCGTGACAGTCCATTTCGTGACCGACTCGCTGGACGGTGGCCCGATCATCGCCCAGGACTCGGTTGCCGTTCTCGACGGCGACACCGAGCAAACGCTATTCGAGCGGATTCACGCGGTGGAGCACAGGCTGCTTCCGCGCGCCGTCGGGCTCGGACTGGCAGGCGCACTGGCGATCGAACGCGACGGTGCCGCCGTGCGGATCGACGCGGCCCGGGCCGCGGAGGCGATGCCCGTTGCACGACGCGCGCTCCTGTCGGTCTCCGACAAGACCGGCCTCGCCGAATTCGGCGCCGGCCTGGTGCGCCTCGGGTTCGAACTCGTCTCCACAGGCGGTACTGCCAGGGCGCTCCGGAGCGCCGGCCTTCCGGTTACGGACGTTGCCGCGGTGACCGGTTTCCCCGAGATGCTCGACGGCCGCGTGAAGACACTCCACCCGCGCGTCCACGGGGGACTGCTTGCCGATCGCCGGCTCGCCTCGCACCGCGAGCAGCTTGCCGCGGCGGCCATCGAGCCGTTCGACCTGGTCGTGGTCAATCTCTATCCGTTCGCCGAGGCGGCGTCGCGGCCCGGTATCAGCTTCGACGCTCTCGTCGAGGAGATCGACATCGGCGGTCCATCCATGGTTCGAGCCGCGGCCAAGAACCATGCGTCGGTGGCGATCGTCACTTCGCCCGCTCGCTACGCCACGATCCTCGCCGAGCTGGAGGAGCACGGCCGGGTAGGGGACGGGCTGCGATCCGCACTGGCCGTCGAGGCGTTCCGGCACACCGGCGCATACGACGCCCGCATTGCCGCCGAATTGCCGGCACGCATGGTCGCCGCGGGAATCGCCCTGCCCGACGAGCCTGGTCTTCCCGGCTCTACGGATCCATACCCACCGACGCTGGTCGTGGGGCTGGAGAAGATCGAGACGCTTCGATACGGCGAGAACCCGCACCAGCGGGCCGCCCGCTACGTCCGGCCCGGCACCGACTTGTGGGCCGGTCCGTTCGCTCTGGGCGGGCGCACGCTGCAGGGAAAGGCGCTCTCCTACAACAACGTCCTGGACGCATCCGGTGCAGACGCGATAGCCCGCCAGCTGCGCCGCGACCCGGGGGCCGCTTGCGTCATCGTCAAGCACACCAACCCGTGCGGAGCCGCGATCCGCCCGTCGCTGCTCGAGGCGTGGCAGGCGGCACTGGCCGGGGATCCTGTTTCCGCCTACGGCGGCGTGGTCGCCCTCACCCGGGAAGTGGACGCTGCCACGGCCGAAGCGATGGCCGCGATCTTCCTGGAAGTGATGGTGGCGCCCTCCTACTCGCCGGAGGCGCTCGCCATCCTCTCGAAGAAGACCAACCTGCGCGTCATCGAGGATCCAATCCTGGGTTCGGCCCTTGCCGCGCCGGACCCCGATCCGCTGGGCTCTCTCCGCGTGGCCGGGGGCGCGGTGCTGGTCACTGCCGCCGATGTGATCCCGGACGATCCGTCGACGTGGAAGCCTGCGACGTCGCGCAAGCCAACGGAAGTGGAGCTCCGCGACCTGGAACTGGCCTGGCGCCTCTGTCGCAGCACGACATCGAACGCCATCGTGCTCGTGCGGAACGGCATGGAGATCGGTTTGGGCTCGGGGCAGGTGAGCCGCGTCGACGCCGCCCGCCAGGCGGTCGCCAAGGCGATCGCATTCCAGGGCGAGGAGGCGCTCCGCGGCGCGGTCTGCGCGTCGGACGCGTTCTACCCGTTCGCCGACGCGGTACAGGTTTGCCTGGAAGCCGGCGTGACGGCATTCGCCCAGCCCGGCGGGTCCATCCACGACGCCGAGGTGATCGAACTGGCCGAGAAGGCCGGTGCGTCGATGGTTATCACGGGCGTGCGGCACTTCCGGCACTAGGCTCGCGGCGCCCGACGGGGCGTCGACGCGCGCCGCGCCCTCGTGCCGACCGGGACCTCTCGACGTCCGGGCCGGATTTCCCTCAAGCTAGCGTCGATGTTCCGCCTCGAACTCGACCTGTATTCGTTCGCCGACCTGCGCCGGCCCAGGGTGCTAGCCCGGGTGGGGCGTGCCTTCGACGAGGACCCGCGCCTCCGGCCGGAACGCATCGATGTCCGCGAGCCGGTTCGGAACACCGTCGCCAGTGCCGAGGCCTATCTCTCGGACGCCGCCCACTTTCTCGCCAACGGCGACATCCTCTTCGAGCGCCGTCGCGACCCGAACCTGGCCGGCGAGCTCTCCGCTCCGTCATATCACCAGGACGAGCCTGCCGATTCGCCGCACAGGCTGCATTCGGACACCGGCGACGGTGACGAAGCCTGGTTCCGCGACGCCGCCAATCTCGAGGCATTCGCGCGGTTGTTCGTGCGGCTCGCGGGAGCGTTCGACGGCTCGTACGGGTTCGTGGCCGATCATCAGATGGCGCGGCAGCAGGCCGGCGAGTTCGTCCGAACGCGGATGGCGAAGCGTTTCGCGCCGGCGCCGCCGGGTCCCGAGAGCGATCTCCATTCGGTGCGCGACGTGTACTGGCTCAACTACTTCGGGCCGGCATACGTCGAGTTGTGGGGCGGACGGTTGAGCGGCCTGGGATTCCGGCAGGAGCAGACCGCCAACGGTGGCGTCGTTGTCTGGGCCACCGAGACCCCGTTCGTCTTCGACGACGCCATAGGCTCGGTCACCGAGTACCAGTGGAAGAAGCCCTTCTACGACGCCCTGGGCATGGAGACGTTCGTCAACGCGCTGAAGACGTCCTGGGACCGCCGCGTCCCGACGCGCTCCGACCACATCCGGTTGTCGAGCGCCTCCTAGGGACCCGGGCCGACTCACCTCTCCGGTGCAAGACGGTCCTACCCGCCGCCAATTGGTACTGGCCCGAACCCGCCCTCGGGTAGGCATGACCCTGACCCTCGGCAGCCGATCGTGGGTGTGCGCTCGCGCACCGCCATCGGCAGGGAAACGTTGATTCAGGAGGTTACGAATGTACCAGCAGTGCACACATATAGGTCCGGTTGCGTATGGCCCAACTCGATCGTTACATGGGACCACGGCGTCGAGCAGACGTACGAACGGCGGTGCCACAGCGCACACCACCTACGTCGTTCCTCGCAGCCCCGCCAGTCCGGAGACCCGGCTCCGCTTGGCAGGGAAGTCCAGTTCGCGTAACCACGGCTACATCTGACCGGCAAACGATGAGGAGATATGCGATGAAGATCAGCTTCAGGAAGCGTCGACTTGTTCCCGTGGGGCTCGCGTTCCTGGCACTCGCCCTGGCCAGCGGCGTCGCCTTCGCGTACTGGACGGCCGGCGGAACCGGCACCGGAAATGGGGGAGCCGCCGCCGGCGTCAGCAACCTGACAATCACTCAGGTTGGCTCGCTCACGGCCATGTACCCGGGCGACGGCGCCCAAACGATCCACGTCACGATTGCCAACGGCTCGACGCAGTCGGTTCACGTAACGAGCGTGTCGGCGTCCGTCACCTCGACCAGCAACGTGGGCTGCACCTCGGCCGATTTCACCGTCGGTGCGGCAGCGGCTCTCAACATCGACATCGCGGCCGGCGCCAGCGCCGTCAATGTCACTGGTCCAACGATCCACTTCTTCAACGACCCGGCCCGCAACCAGGACGCCTGCAAGGGCGTGACCGTGAACCTCGCGTACGCCATCCCGTAACGGTCGTGCGGAGTGGGGGCGGCTCCAGAAGCGGGCCGCCCCGAAGGGGGTAGGTACAGACAAACCGAGAGGATCCAGCTAAGTTGATCGGCGAGCGGTACGGCGGAAGTCCCCAACGGGAGAAGCGGCGGCGCCGCGGCTTCCTGCTGCTACTCATGCTTCCGCTCGTGCTCACCGCCTTCGCGTTGGGTGGAGTAACCGGCGCATGGCTGCACGGCGACTCGCACCCCGTCGCCACAGGTAGCGCTCCCGTGCCTACCGTGGAGCCCTCGGCCCGCGCCACCGGAACCGAGTCGGTCCGCGGTGTTGAGATCGTTGCGTCGCCCACGCCGGCGGGGACCGGCGACGGCAGTGCCACGGCTCAGGCCGGCGGGGCGAACTTCACGATCACCGGCGGCGCGGGGCATCTTGCACCCGGCGTACGCGTGCCTCTGCTGCTCAAATTGACCAACCCAAACGGCGTGGCGATCCAGGTGACGGCCTTGAGCGTCGCGATCTCGGCGGACAGCACCCCGCCGGGCTGCACCAGCGCGGCAAATATCCGCCTGACGCAGTCAAACGCCTCGAGCGCCAACCCGATCACGGTCCCCGCCGGGGGCAGCGTGACCCTGACGAGTACGCCTCGAGCGCCCCAGATCGAACTGATCAACCTGCCCGACGTGAACCAGGACGTATGCAAGGGCAAGACGTTCACCCTGACGTACAGCGGGAGCGCACACTCGTGATCGCGACGGCCACCACTCGGAACCCCCGGCCGCGTTTCGCGAGACGCTTGAGGGTTTCTGTGCTCGGCGGCATGGTCGCGGCGATTGCCGTTGCGGGCACCGCCGGCGCTTACTGGGGCACGATCGGGACCGGCAGCGGCACCGCGCCCGTCGCGACGCTTGCAGGGCCGACCCTGACGGGCAGCGCGGGCGCCGGCACGGCGACCCTCACGTGGACCGTGGTGGCACCGCTCGGGTCGGGCACCGTCTCGTATTTCGTGAAGCGAAACGGCGGAGCTCCGGCCGGCGACTGCCCGACCCAGGCGGCCCCGAGCGCCGTCCTGACCTGTACCGACAGCGGATTGACCCGGGGCGTCTATTCGTACACTGCGACGGCCGTCGTCAATTCCTGGACGGCCGCAAGCTCGTCGTTGCCGGTGACGCTCGCATCGGGAGTCTTGGATCACCTGGTGCTGGCGGCGGCCACCACGACTCCGGCCGCGGGTGCCGCCGACAGCCTTACGATCACGGCCGCGGACGCGGCCGGGAACACGGTGGCGGCCTACACCGGCTCGCACTACATGACGTTCTCGGGCGCGGGCGCCAACGGGTCCTACCTGCCGACGGTGTCCAGCTCCTCCGGAACGGCGACCACCTTCGGGACTGCCACACCACTCAGCTTCACGAACGGCGTGGCCGCCGTGAGCGGCGCGTCCAACGGCGTGATGAGGTTGTACAAGGTCGAGACGGTGAACATAGTCGTCGGCGACGGCAGCGGCCACACCAACGGAACTGGTCTGGCGGTCACGGTAGTCGCCGGACCTCTCGCTTCCTTCGCGATACCGACTCCGGCCGGCCAGGTCGCCGGTGTGGCGTTCTCCGTCTCGATCACCGCCAGGGACGCATACGGCAGCACCGCCACCGGGTATACGGGAGTCCACTGTCTCGCGTTCTCCGGTGCGGCCGCGAGCCCCGGCGGCACGGCGCCCGCCTATCCGGCCCAGGGATCCTGTGCGGCCGGCCAGAGCGCCGTAACGTTCGCGAGCGGCGTCGCGGCCAGCGTTCCCGTCACCCTCTACAACGCCTCGGCCGCAACCACGCTGACCGTCACCGACGGATCGCTGTCGGCGTCAACGGGCTCCTTCGCCGTGACGGGGGCCGCGATCTCGAGGCTGTCCCTTACTGCCGCAACTACGACGCCCGCCGCCGGCGCCCCGAACAACCTCACGATCAGGGCGATCGACGCCTTTGGCAACGTCGCGACCGGCTATACCGGCTCGCACTCGATGGCATTTACGGGCGCGACGGCCGTTCCCAACTCGCCCTTCGGGCCGACAGTGACCAACGCTGCCGGTACGGCTCAGGCATTCGGGGCTGCCGTGGCCATCACGTTCGTGAATGGCGTCGCGACGGTGTCCGGGTCATCGAACGGCGTCATGCGCCTCTACCGGGGCGGTGCGTTCTCGATCCTGGTGGGCGACGGGACCTACACGAATGGGCCCGGGCTTGCGCTCACGGTCACGGTAGTGGCCACCGCTGTCAGCGCCGGAGCGTTCCACACGTGCGCGGTCCTCTCCTACGGTGGAATCGAGTGCTGGGGGATCAACAACTACGGACAGCTGGGCAACGGCACGGTCGTGAACAGCTCCACGCCGGTAGCGGTCAGCGGGATCACGAACGCCATTGCGGTCAGCGCCGGCAGATACCAGACCTGCGCGCTTCTCTCCGACTCGACCGTCCGGTGCTGGGGCCGCAACAACTTCGGACAGCTCGGCGACGGAACGACCACCCAGCGCAATGCTCCGGTCCAGGTTCTGGCCGTGGGCGGCGCAGGGGGTCTGAGCGCGGCGACCGCGATCAGCGCCGGAGGGGACCATACGTGTGCCCTGATCTCCGGTGGCGGCGTGGATTGCTGGGGCCGCAATAACTACGGACAGCTCGGGGACGGAACGACCACCCAGCGCACGACGCCGGTCCAAGTGCACGGCGTAGGTGGCGTCGGCAACCTCACCGGGATCTCGGTTGTCAGCTCCGGAATGTCGCACACCTGCGCGGTGGTTACGGACGGAACGGCCAGATGCTGGGGCTACAACGGATACGGACAGCTCGGGGACGCAACGACCACCCAGCGCACGACGCCGGTCCAGGTGCACGGAGTGGGCGGCGCCGGCAACCTCACCGGCGTCGCCACGATCAGCGGCGGCATGTACCACACGTGCGTGGCGGACACGGACGGCACGGTCGAGTGCTGGGGCCGCAACAACGACGGACAGTTGGGCGACGGCTCCACGACTCAGCGTACGAGTCCGGTCGCGGTCTCCGGAATAGCCACCGCCACCGGCGTGAGTGCCGGCATGTACCACACCTGCGCGCGGCTCGCGAACGGCACCGCCGGCTGCTGGGGCTTCAACGGCGAGGGTCAGCTCGGCGACGGCACTCTCACTCTGCGAACCGCGCCGGTCCAGGTCAGCGGTCTTGCGAACGCGACTCAGGTGAGCTCCGGTGGAGGAACGGGCAACGGGACGCACGAACACACAGCCGCGCTGCGCGCAGACGGTTCGGTCGTCTGCTGGGGCGACAACACCTACGGCCAGCTGGGGAATGGGACGAATACGGACAGCCCGACCGCCGTAACCGCGAACCTCCAGTAGCGCCGGCGGCCACGCCGCGGGCACCCTACGGCGCTATTGTCCGCAGGTCATCCTCAATCGGCTTTCGATCGTCTGCGTCCGTGACGGCGCTCAAGGCCGCATGCGCCATGTCCATCCAGCGGCGGGTTTCGGCCGCATCGCCGGCCACGTGACTGGCGCGCGCGAGGGCTTCGTAGGCGGCGGGCAGGTCCCAACTCTCGCCACCGCCACTCCCGGCGAGGACCTCCAGGCAGCGGTGAGCGTGCCAGAGGGCCGGTTCGGCTCGACCGAGCACCGCGTAGACCCGCGAGCACAGCCACTCNNTGCTCGGGCAGACGGATGGGCAACTCCATCAGCCGCCAGACGTCGTTGTAGAGGCCGGCCGCAAGGCGGCGCTCGGTCTCGGCGTCCAGTTCGGGCGGTTTCGCGCGTGTCATGGACCCGAGTCTCGTGGGCGCCCCGGCCGGCCGTCAAGCTCCTGCCCGGATCGATCCGTCCGGTGGAAGCGAACCAGGCACCACTTCCAAGGACCTTGCCGGCTCGGCGTCCGGCACGGCCTGATACCATCCTGAGCCATGAGCCCTGCCCAGCGTTTCTACGTCACGACTTCGATCGCCTACGCAAACAACAAGCCCGGACTGCACACTCTGTACGAGGTGGTCGGGGCCGATGTCCTTGCTCGCTGGCATCGCATGCGTGGCGACGACACGCTCTTCCTGACGGGCACCGACGAGCATTCGGTGAACATCGCCCAGCGGGCGGCGGAACTCGGCAGGCCCACTCGCGAGTTCGTGAACGAGATGTCGGGGCTCTTCCGTGCGGCGGAGGATGCCCTTCTCATCAGCCCGGACCGCTTCATCCGCACCACCGATCCGGATCACATCTGCGCGGCGCAGGAGATGGTCCGACGGGCCTATGCCAACGGCGACATCTACGCCGGCGAGTACATGGGCTGGTATTGCCCCGCGGAGGGGTTCAAGGCGCCCAATGACGTCGTGGAGACGCCGGATGGCACGCGCTGCCCGGACCATCCCACGGTCGAGCTCCAGTGGCTTTCCGAGCACAACTGGTTCTTCCGCCTGTCGGCGTACCAGGAGAGGCTGGAGAAGCACTTCCTGGAGCATCCGGATTTCGCCGAGCCGGAGTACCGGCGCAACGAGATGCTCGGTTTCATACGCGGCGGCCTCGAGGACTTCTCGATAAGCCGCGCCGGGGCGACGTGGGGCATCCCATTCCCGATCATGCCGGACGGCTCGAGCTCGCAGCGCGCGGACGGAACCTGGGATCCCGATGCCGGCACCATCTATGTCTGGTACGACGCCCTGATCAACTACGTCACGGGCGCCGGCTTCCTCGACGATCCCGAGTCCTTCGCGAAGTGGTGGCCGGCGGATCTGCACGTGATCGGCAAGGACATCGCCCGGTTCCACACGATCTACTGGCCCGCGATGCTGTGGAGCGCGGGTCTCGAAGCCCCTCGCCACGTCTGGATCCACGGCTGGTTGCTGGCCCAGGGCGAGCGCATGAGCAAGAGCCTCGGCAACTTCCTCGACCCGATCGATGTGGCCGGGGTCCTGGGTCCCGACGGCACGCGCTACGTCACGCTCCGCGAAGTGCCCTTCGACCGGGACGCGGACGTGTCCTGGGAGTCGTTCATCCGCCGATACAACGCGGATCTCGCGAACAACTTCGGCAACCTGCTGAACCGCTCGGTATCGATGGTGAATCGGTACCGCGACGGTGCGCGGCCGGCGCCGGGGCAGGGCAGCCTGGCCGCGGCGTGGCCCGGTGTTCTCAGCGCATATGCGGCCAAGCTCGACGCGTGCCAGCTCAGCGAGGCACTTTCGACCCTGTGGGAGTTCGTGGACGCCGCCAACAAAGAGGTGGAACTGCAGACTCCATGGACTCTCGCCAAGGAGGCCAAGGCCGGAGTCGCGGGCAGGGCCGAGCAGCTCGACGGCGTCCTCGGCGACCTCGTGGAGGCCTGCCGTCTTGTTGGGCTCGCGGTCGCGCCGTTCATGCCCGCGGCCGCGGCCCGCATCGCCGCTCAGCTCGGATATGAGTACCCGTACGACGTGAGCGGCAACTGTGGGCCGGCCGTGCTTTCGTCGCTCGACTGGGGTTCGGGGTTCGTGGCCGGTGGTCGTGTCGCCGCTCCGGAGCCGCTCTTCCCGCGGATCGAGACAGAGGCCGCCACGCCGGCTGCCGAGTAGGCGGCGCGGACATGCGCCTGATCGACAGCCACGCCCATCTCCAGGCGAGCGCCTTCGACGCCGATCGGGGCGAAGTCTTCGCCGCGGCTCGGCGCGCCGGTATCGAGCGCCTGCTCGTGCCGGGCTGGGACGCGGGATCGTCCGCGGCCGCCCTGGGCCTGGCCATGGAGTTCGACGGCATCGACGCGGCCGCCGGGATCCATCCGCACGACGCGTCGACTGCCACGCCCGCCGATTGGGAGACCGTCGTCCGCCTCGCCGCCGATCCGCGAGTGGTGGCGATAGGGGAGACGGGCCTGGACTTCGATCGCATGCACGCCCCGGCGGAGGCGCAGCTCGCCAACCTGCGGCGCCACCTGCGCCTGGCCCTCGACACGGGCAAGCCGGCCATCCTGCACTGCCGTTCCGCGGTTGGACGACGCGACGCGCAGGACATGCTGATCGCGGAGATGCGAGCGGCGGGGTTTGGGGCGGCCGCGGCGCGCGGTGTCTTTGGAGATCGGCCGCCGGCGGTGCTGCATTCCTTCTCCGGGCCCGTGGATTACGCTGCCGCCGCGCTGGACATGGGGCTGGCGATCGCGTTCGGCGGGCTCGTCTTCCGGAAGGGCGAAGAAGCTTCGGCCGAAGTGGCGGCGCTGGTCCCGACCGAACGTCTGCTGATCGAGACCGACTCACCGTATCTCGCACCTCCGGGCGTGCCGCGAAACTCGGCCACCGCGGAGCGCGCGAGCGGCGTCGCCGGCACGGCCGCGCCCTTGACTTCGGACGGGACTGCCGGATTCCGCGGGCGGCGGAACTCCCCGGAATGGGTCCGCATCACCGCGGAGTGGCTCGCGGAGCGTCGCGGCGCGACCCCGGATAGCATTGGCGAAGGCCTCGTCCCGGCCTACGACGCCACTTTCCGGCGCCCCACTACGTAGCCGCTCCGGCGCGAGATCGCGTCACCGGGGGCATCGATTACGGCACCGGAAGCACGCCACCGGAGGAGATCACCATGACGGATCGCAGCTTCGAACGCGCTAACGACGAATCGCGAGAGCGCCTCGCACGTCTCGCCGCGACGCTCACTCCGTCACAGCTCCAGATCGATCTGGGTGAAGGCTGGACCGTCGCCTCGGCGCTGGCCCACACGGGGTTCTGGGATCGCTGGCAGGGCGACCGATGGGCCGCGATGCTCGACGGCACCTGGACGGCCGAGAGCGGATCGGTACTTGCCGCGGAGGAGCTCGCCAACGAGGCGCTCCATCCGTACTGGGCGGGAGTGGCCGATCCAAACGTGGGCGCGATCGCGCTCGAGGCCGCCACCCGGCTGGACGCGCTGATCGCCGGCGCCCCCGATTCCATCGTCGATTCGCTCGAAGGCACGCCGATCGCGTTCCTCCTCCACCGGCATAACCATCGCGGCGACCACCTGGACCACATCGAACGATCGATCGCCGCGGCGGCGTCCACCTCGGACCGCTCGTTCATCCAGAAGAACGCCGCCAGCCGGAAGCGCATGGCCGCCATCGTGGAACGCCTCCGGGCCGAGGATCTGCCTCTGGCCACGGAGCCCACCGACGAGGGCAGCTGGACTATCGCCCAGGTGCTCGGGCATCTGCTGTTCTGGGACCGATCGATGGAGACCCGCTGGAAGCTGGCCCTGGAACGAGCCGGGGAAGCGGGGCCGGTCGACATCGTGGGGATCCCGATGGAAATGACCGATGCCATCAACCTGCCGCTCGCCGGTCTCATCGACGCATGGACGGACAAGATCGGCCTCGACATCGGAGTTCAGGCACTTGCCGCCGCCAAGGCCGTCGACGCTCTCGTGGAGGAATGCATCGACCGGCTTCCCCCCGGCGCCCTTGCCACCCGCCCCAACGCCGCCAACCGATGGAGTCACCGGGACTCGCATCTGGAGGGCGTGGAGCGCGCGCTGGCGGCGTCCCGACCCGCCGCCGCCCCCGGCGACACTGGCTACCTCGCGCGCAACGAAGCGAGCCGGGCCGCGCTGAAGGAGTTCCTGGACGGTCTATCCGCCCCGGATCTTGCTCGACCCGTGGGCGACGGATCATGGAGCGTCGGGCAGGCACTCGGCCACCTTGCCTTCTGGGACCGCTTCCTCGCATCTCGCTGGCGGGCTGCCCTTGCCGGGGGCACGGGCGGGCAGCCTTCGATGCTGCCGCACGAGCTTGCGGATCTGCTCAATGACGGTTTGCCGCCCACGTGGCAGGCATTCGCGTTCGCGAACGGACCGGCGGCCATCGCCGAGGTTGCCGCCGCTGCCGATGAGGTCGATCGCATCATCGCAACCCTTCCATCGGATACGCCGGTGGGGTCGATCCTTGGAGCGAGGCCGGCTCTGCTCGACCGGTCGATCCATCGGTTCGAGCACCTGGCCGCTCTGAAGTCCGCGATCGCCGGCAAGGCGGGCTGACCGTTGGGGCCGCGCGGCATAAGATCGTCGGAGACGCGCTTCGTAGAGGACTCGATGTTCGGAACCTCGCGGCCCAATCCATTACGTGCACGCCCTCGTGGCCAGGGCCTGGCCGAGTACGTGCTGATCCTCGCCTTGATCGCGATGATCGCCATCACGGCCATCTTGTTCCTGGGTGGCGGCATCGCTCAGATTCTTAGCGTTACCGGCAGAGGCTAGGGATCATCGCCATCGTCCCGAGCCGATCGGCGAGTTCAGGCTCGCTTGCGTGCCTTCCAGACCTCCTCGCTCGGCCACTTGCGGGCCCACTCGGACGTGACGTACACGTGGCGGGCCGTAGCTCCTTCCGGCGCCTGGATCTCCGTGAGCCCTTCGATCTCGAAGCCGCATGAGCGGAGCAGGCGGATCATCTCGCCGTGCGGCAGGTGGAACTCGACGGACTCATCGCTCGACCACTCATAGCGGTACTTGCCGAACTGCGGGTTGACGAGCCCCTCGGTGGCCGGTTCCTCGCTGTCGGGCGAACAGAGCATCTGGAGGTAGCCGTTCACGAGGAAGACGAGCCGTCCTCCCGGCCGCAAGAGGCGGGATGCCTCGGGGATCCAGCGGTACGGATCGGACCAGATGGCGGCGCCGTATTCCGAGATCGCGAAATCGAAGGACGCGTCGGGGTAGGGGACCGCCTCGGCGATCCCGTGGATGAGCGGGAACTCGAGGCGGTGAAGCGCCTGCAACCGTCGCGCGGTCGCGAGCTGTTCGGCCGAATTGTCGATGCCCACGGGCCGCGCCCCGAGGCGGGCCAACCATGCCGATACGTATCCCGTACCGCACCCGAGTTCGATCGCGTCGAGCCCGGCGACATCGTCCAACATGCGAAGCTCCGACTCGGGTATTCCCCAGATTCCCCAGTCGGCAGTTTCGGACGCCCAGTTACGCTCTCCGGCGGATACCCACTCCGGTGCGTAGGCGTCCCAGTAGGAGCGATTCCTGGCGGCGTAGTCGGGCAGTTCGGGTGGCTCACTCACGTGTCCAAGGATACCGATTGCCTGCCCGCCGGCGAGGTGCCGTGCTTGACAGCCCGAAGCGGCATCGCTAGGCTGTTAGCACTCTCGACGGTAGAGTGCTAATGAACCGGTAAGGCGCCGCGGATTCATGGCGGAGGGCCCAGAAGGGCTCGCCGGGAGAACAGCGCGGATGGCCTGCGGGCCACACCCAAACCGGTCGAAAGTCACGGGAAATGCGCTCGTCCCCGGCTTGCGTCGGGTCGGGCGGACCACATTCAAGAGTTGCGACGGCCGTAGTGCCGCCGTCATCAGGAGGAACTGCGCGTTGGCAACTGCCACTGCGAGCAGCAAGAAGCTCAAGCCCCTAGGCGATCGAGTCGTAATCAAGCCGAGCGCCCGCGAAGAAGTGACCAAGAGCGGAATTCTCCTGCCGGATACGGCCAAGGAGAAGCCGCAGGAAGGCACGATCATCGCCGCAGGACCCGGCAAGATCGGTGACGACGGCAAGCGCGAGCCGATGGACGTCAAGGCAGGCGATGTCGTCCTGTACTCGAAGTACGCCGGAACCGAGTTCAAGGTCGATGGCGAGGACCTACTCGTCATCAGCTCCAAGGATCTCCTCGCGATCGTCGAGGCGTAGATCCCAGCCTCAGCTCGAACATGACAACGGCCCCGGGCAGGACCCGCCGGGCCTTTCGGAGGAAGTCACTTGGCTAAGCAGATCGTCTTTGACGAGGCAGCTCGTCGATCCCTCAAGCGCGGCGTGGACCGCCTCGCCGAGGCCGTCAAGGTCACGATTGGCCCCAAGGGCCGCAACGTGGTCCTGGACAAGAAGTTCGGCGCCCC
>PMBG01000036.1:0-1466 GCA_003153755.1 Chloroflexota bacterium
GAGCCGTTCAAGCGGCTGTTCAACCAGGGGCAGATCCTGGGCGCCGACGGCGAGCGGATGAGCAAGAGCCGCGGCAACGTGGAGGACCCGGACGCGCTGGTGGCCCGACACGGTGCGGACACGGTTCGCCTGTTCCTGATGTTCATGGGTCCGTGGGATCAGGGCGGTCCGTGGAGCCCAACCGGCATCGGCGGCATCAGCCGGTTCCTCCACCGCGTGTGGTACTGCACGCTGGAACCGCACGCTGCCGAAGCGAGCGACCCCGAGTCCGGCACGCTTCCCGCGGGGCAGGACGCGGCGGCCGCTGAGAAGGCTCTGCGAGCGGCCGCGCATCGGACGCTGCGGGTGGTCACCGAGGAATACCGCGAGATGCGCTTCAACACGATGGTGGCGCATCTGATGGAGCTGTCGAACCTGCTCCAGCGCTACCGCGGCACGGAGATCGCCGGCGGCGCGGCATGGAACGAGGCGATCNNATTCACAAGGCCCAGTGGCCGGACGTTGACGAGAGCGCCACTGTCGAGAACGAGCGCGAAGTCCCGATCCAGGTCAACGGCAAGCTCCGCGACAAGGTGACGGTCCCGATGGCGCTGTCCCAGGCGGAGCTGGAGGCCGTGGTCCTGGCGCGCCCCAAGATCGTGGCCGCGCTGGAAGGCAAGCAGCCGCTGAAGGTGATCCACGCCGGCGGCAAGCTGGTCAACGTGGTTGTGCGCTAGCAGGACCGATCGGCAATCTGTGGGAGCTGCGGAGGCGCTGACCTGCGAGCTGCGGCCAGCCCCACTCGGCGCTCAGGGCTGCCAGTGATAGACGTACCTCCAGGCATCGCCGGGGAGACCGACATATGCGTTGTTGACGACGACGATGTTCTCGCTGTCGGCAACGGAATGGTCGGGGAAGGTGATCGAATACACCTTCGTCTCCGTGCCCGCCGGGCACGTGACGCGGAGTGGGTCAGCCGGTGCGGAGCCGAACTCGAACCCGACGTCAATATCCGAGCCCGGATAGCCCTCTGATGCCCCGCTGCAGGAAACCTGGGCGGTGACGGTCGGAGACCAGACGTCGCCCGGCTTCGCGCTGGCAGGCGGGAGTGTCCACGTGACGGTGCCCACGATGTGGAGCGGGGGGTCCGGGCTCTGCTCGAAATCGTATGTGGAGATTATCTTGCCGTTGGATGAGACGACAGACTGCTTCACACCGGGCCCCTGGGTAGTCGCCGCCCTGTCCCCGCCGACCGGCTCGGCCGAGTACAGGACCCAACCATGGCCGCCGCTTGCAGCACCCACCGCGATCTTGACCGGATCCCAGGCAAGGGGTTTGCCGGCGTTGTCTCGGAAGGCGACGCGAACGCCGGTGGAAGTCGTCTTGAACGTGTGCGTGGTCGTGACGCTGGCCGTGAGTTTGGCATCGGGCGTGATCTTCGCCGGCTCAGCCGGGCTGCCGTCACCGAAGTCCCAGTCGGCCGTGGC
>PMBG01000036.1:1552-30022 GCA_003153755.1 Chloroflexota bacterium
TCGGTGGGCTTGGACCCGTCCGAGTGCTGGATGGGCCCGTCGCCAATACGCCAGTACAACTCCACCCCAGCGTCGAGATGAACGGCATAGGGGGCGTTGGGGCTCAACTCGTTGTTGGTGAACCGAGGTGAGCCCGGCAGACAATTGTCGTCGAGCGGAACATCCGATCCGTTGCTTATGCGCAGCGGATACAGACCGTTGCCCGAAATCCCGGCGAGGATGGCTACCATGCCGGACGCGGGGTTCTTCGTGAGGTTTGTCGGAGTGTTCGTAACGGCGTAGTCCGAATATCGGCCGGGCTTCTGACTCATGTGAACGTAATCGCCGATGCCGCGACCCGTCCTGAGAATCGGCGCGGTCAGGTCCACCTGGACGCCGTTCGGCGCGGTACCGAGCAGATATCGCGCCGTGTTCTCGAGACCCAGGGGGTAGCTGATTGCCGAGTAGTTGCTCCCGCCGCGGTTGACGTCGTCGACGAAGCCCTTCCGGCTCTCGATGCACGTCGGCCCGTCGCACAGTCCCAAAGCCACGACCTGGCCCTGGACGTAACGCGAGGGATCGGCGTTCGGGCGGCCGATCGCGTCGTGGTCCCATTCGCCGCCGGCCTTCTGCCAGCCGAGAACGCCGCTGGTGCCTTCAACCTGCACCTGCGAGGCGACCTTCAGAAGACGGGCTGCCTGGTAGGCCGGGTCCACCATGAAGCTGGCGGCTTCGGCCTGAGTCTCGCTACGCCAGTACTTGGCAGCAATGTTGCCGTCGACCCGCATCGGGTAGGTGTGGTGCTGGACCCAGTGAAACAGTTCATGCGCCATGAGCTGCCCGTCGCCGGGTTCATCGATAAAGAACACCGTGTGGTATCCCACGTAGATCTTCGGCGCCGTGAAGAGGTTCGGCGAATAGCGGGGGTCCATACCGGAATCCGGGTCGATGACGATGCGGATGGGGTCATCCGGCGTGGGGTTCGCATGGACGAAGCCCAGGGATTTGTACTTCGCCACGACCGTGCCCGTTCGATCCAAGAAATTCAGCGCTCTTGCCTCCCAGTCGGAGTCAAGCTTCCCGGCGGCAGTGAACGAGATCGAACGCGCGGCGTTCCAGCAGGTGGTGGTCGGAATGAAACTCGAATACGTACATGTGGCGGACGCGCCCGCCGGCGCTCCGACAATGCTGCCCGATCCCCCCTGGCCAACCGAGGCCACTTGTGCCACGGCGAGTCCGTCCGGAGCCGAGGCCGCGCCGGCCTTCGACTCGAGGAAGTAGTAATCGCCTTCGCCCTCGAATGCCGGGCTGGCGGCCGACTCAGTCGTGGCCTGGACGGTCAGCCGACCGGCCACCGGTTCCACGCCGAGGACGACGAGATACCGGCGGTCCATCAGGACGGCAACACGATCGTTCGGACTCGAGGACGGGAAGGAGAGTCGCACGTTGCCGATGACGTCGCTGTCCTTGTCGAGTTTGAGGCTGTACGCAGGTGACGTTCGCGTCCAGCCGCCTTCGCTCAACATCGCATTGTCGATCGAGGCCGGCAAGTCGCTGGCCGCGAGATTGATACCGGATGAGCCCACGACCGAATCCTTGGCGACCGAGACGGTTACGCCGTGGGAATCGGCGATTGTCGACCCATCGGCGGCGACAGGGGTCGAGCTGAGCGGAGTCAACTCCACCAGCGGCGGCTTAACGACGGTCGGGTAGGACGGCTCCGGCACCACCCCGGACGGCCCACCGGTGCCAAATGGCAGGATGCCGGCAACGACGCTCGCGGCGACGAGTACGACCGCGGCTGCCAGCGCAACCCCGGCGATCAGCACGGGGCGCCGGCGGGCGGCTCGCACAACGCCGAGAGGCCGAACCACTGCAGGCGCGGCAGCGACAGCGGTGGGCACGGCCCATGGCGGCGGCGGCTGAACGGTGGCGGCGGGAACAGGTGCCGGGACGGCGGGCACGGCCCATGGCGGCGGCGGAACGGTGGCGGCGGGAACAGGTGCCGGGGCGGCGGGCGCGGCCCATGGCGGCGAGGCCACCGGTGCCGTTGTCGTGGCGTTCGCGGTGGTGACGCTGTCCACCTTCGCCCCACAGGTGCCACACCAGCCGGCCCCGGCACTGAGCGGGCCTCCGCAACGGATGCACGATAGTGGGACGGGCTGTCCGCAGCTCCCGCAAAACGCCGCGCTCGAACCCAGAGGTTGCCCGCAGGCCGCACATGCCGTGAACACTCGTTCGCCTCACTCAATCAGACGCTGGAGCCGGTCACCCGCATTGCCCGACATGTTTGTCGGGAACAGAACGTGAGGCCTAGTGCCGAAGGGCATGCCGCGATTCGAGCAGTCTCGGACTACGCGCCCGGTGCGAGTGGGCGCCGGATAAGCCCCAGATAAGCGGCCTTCGATAGAGTTCGGTGCAAGTCCCGCCGGACCAACGCCACGAAACGATCGGAGAGCCGATGGATTCGAGCGCGCCCTGGCGGGAGCTGGAAACCGATACCGCGGACGGCGAGGCGGCTCGGAACGGGCACGTCAGACCGCTTATGTGGGCTGCCGGCATCGCCCTGGCGGCGATCCTCGTCGTGGGATCCATCGCCGTAGTGCTGCTGGTGGGCACGCGGCCGAGCGGGCGGCTGGACGTGGTCTCGGACCCATCGGCATCGGCTTACTCCGAGGCTTCCCGGCAGATGATCGTGGTGGACGTGAGCGGCGCCGTGCTCCGGCCGGGCATCTACTCGCTGCCCGCCGGGTCTCGGGTAGCGGACGCGATCGCGGCTGCCGGCGGTTACTCGCCGGACGTGGACCCGCGGCAGGCCGAATCCAGGCTGAACCTCGCCGCGAAGCTCGTGGATGCTCAACTGATCGTGGTTCCGCGGCGCGGCGACACCGCGAGCGGGCCGGCGGGCAGCGCCGTGCCCGCACCGTCCGGGCCGATCAACATAAACACCGCCTCGCCCGAACAGCTGGACACGCTACCGGGGATCGGCCCGGCGACGGCCGCCAAGATAGTGGCGGCACGCGACCAGAAGCCCTTCGCCACCATCGACGAGCTGGTGACGCGCAAGATCGTCACCGCGTCCGTGCTGGCGAAGCTTCGCGGACTCGCGACGGCGGGCTAGCCGCGTGCTCCCGCGCCCGGCCTGGTTCGCGCTCGGAGTGGCGGGAGCGGCAGTCGCGGCCTCGTATGCGCCGAGTGGCGGTTCGGCGGTGGCGGCCGTCTCGGCGGCAGCACTGCCGGCCGTAGCACTGGCCGTGGCCGGAGTGGCTGCGCGGGCGGCGGGCGGATGTCGGCGCCGCGGCGCGGTCCCGGCGGCGGGTGGCACAGCGCGTGCCGGACTCGGGGGTCGTGATCGCGCGGCACCCCAACGGACGGCGCTGATCGCGGACGGCGCAGTGGTTGCCGCGCTCGGTGCCGCGTTCGTTGTCGCGCGGCTCACGCTGGGGGTCGCGCTCGGCGGAGAAACCCAGCCGCCGGTAGCCCTGCCCGCCGGAACCGGGCCATGGCAGGCTCGAGTCGAAGCCGCCCACACCTCCAAGGGGCAGCAGGTCGCGACGATCGTGACGAGCGGCGGAGCGCGCGCGGGCTCGGGCGAGGCCGCGGCCGCTCCCCCAGCCGCGGCCTCGCCGCCGATACGTTGCTCGGCGCTGATGCCGGCCGCGCCCAGACTCGTCGCGGGCGACACCATCAGCTGGACCGGCCGGATACGGCCGCTCGGCACCAGCGACTACGACGCGTATCTCGCCGGCATGGGCGTAACCGCGAGTTGCGATGCCACGGACCTCGCCGTGCTATCTCACGACGACTCCCCGGGCGGCCGCCTGGAGGCGTTCCGTCAAGCCTCCGGCGACGCGTTGCAGCGTGTTCTGCCGGAGCCGGAGGGCGGGCTGGCGGCGGCGATCCTGATCGGGCTGCGGGATCGCGTCGATCGCGACGTCGCCGCCGCCTTCACGACGGCCGGAGTCAGCCACATCGTGGCCATTTCGGGCTGGAACATCGCGATCGTGGCCGCCAGCATCACGGCCCTCCTGCGCGGCTTCATGACGCGGCGCAAACGGACGGCCGTGATCATCGTGGCGATCGTCGCCTACACGCTGTTCGCCGGGGCGTCGGCATCCGTCCTGCGGGCGGCGCTCATGGCCGGCGTGGCCGTGACCGCGGTGGAGAGCGGCCGCGCATCGCGAGTAACGGTGTCGCTTGCCTGGGCGGCGGCCTTGATGCTGCTCGTCGAGCCGGCCACGGTCGCGGACGTTGGCTTCCAGCTGTCCACGGCCGCCACCGCCGGTCTCGTGGCCTGGGGCACACCGCTCACGCGTCTCCTGGAGCGGCGCCTGCCGCGGCTCCCCGGCGCGCTGCGCGAATCCCTGGGCGTCTCGCTCGCGGCGCAGGCGGCCACGCTCCCNNGCGGTCCTCGGCATGCCCTCCTGGCTCGGCGGCCTGCTCGCGATGCCCGCGTCGATGCTGGTGTCGGCTCTCATCGCCGTCGTTCGGGTCGCGGCTTCGGTACCGGGCGCGAACCTCACGCTCGGGCCGCCGGCCAACCTGGCGGCGGGCGCCCTGGCCGTCGCCTTGCTGGTGCCCATGCACCGAAGGCTGATGCGGGCCCCGCCGAGGGATACGCGGTCAACGGCTGCGGTCGGGCCGGCCAAGCGAGCCGGCGGCGCTGCCGGCCCGCCGCGTCTGCGCTGGGCGGTCGCCGGCGCCGCACTCATAACGATTCTGGCCGGTTCTGTCGTAGCGGCCCGCCCGGATGGCAGCGTCCACGTGATAGTCCTGGACGTGGGCCAGGGCGACGCGATACTCGTGGAGGGGGACCTTGGCGGCCGCATTCTCATCGACGGAGGTCCGGACGCCGGCCTCCTGCTTTCGAGATTGGACCGGTTCATCCCCACGTGGGATCGGCGACTCGACGCCATCGTCCTGACGCATCCCCACGACGACCACGTCGCCGGCCTCGTTGCCGTCGCTGAGAGATACCAGATCGGCGAGGCCTTCGAGTCCGGCTGGCCCGCGGACACGCCGTCGTATCGCGCCTGGAAGACGGCGCTGGCGGCACGCGGTGTCTCGCTGCAGCGCCTCTCCACCGGCCGAACCCTCGCGCTCGACGACGCCGTGCTCCGCGTCCTCTGGCCCGACGACGGCTCCAAACGGTCCGAGTATCTCGATGCGACGGCCACCGAAAACCGAAAGACCAACGACGCCTCGATCGTGCTGCTCGGCGAGTACGAGAACCGCCTATTCCTGCTCACCGGCGACATCGAAGATGACGTGGATCCGGTGCTCATGAGCCGTGGCCTGCCGGCGGTCGATGTGCTCAAGGTGGCCCATCACGGCAGCGCTACTGCCTCATCGGCGGACCTGCTCGCGGTGCTGCGGCCGCGCGTGGCCGCGATCTCCGTGGGGGCGGACAACAAGTACGGGCATCCGAACGCGGGCACGTTGGCCCGCCTGCGAAACGTCGCCCAGCGCGTGTACCGGACGGACCAGGACGGCTCGGTAGACATCTCACTGGATCGAGCCGGCGTGACGGTGACTACGTCGGGGGCCTCCGGCCCGGCCGCTACACCCACGGCGCCCGCCCGCGGCACCGCCCTCCTGTACGATCCTCGTGATGTCCGTTCCCAGCCGTCGCGAGAGCGCGGCCTTGCTTCTATCGCTCGTGCCGCCGGCGTGGTACCTGCGCCATTCGAGAGCCGTCGCCGAAACCGCGGCCTGGCTTGCGTGGCGGGCTGCCGCGGCCGGTCGTCCGGTCGATCGCCACCTCGTGGAATCGGCCGCGTTGCTGCATGACGTGGACAAGCTCGCGGTGGTGAGCGCGGAACTCAACGGGCAGGCCCACGGCGAGGGCTCGGCGGAGTGGCTGACACGGCAGGGCTACCCGGAACTCGGGCCGGTCGTCGCGGGCCATCCCGTGACACGTCTGGCGGACGAGGCGTGGTTCCGCGAGTGGATTCGGACCGCGTCGCCCGAGGCGCTGATCGTCTCCTATGCCGACAAACGCGCGGGCCAGAAGCTCGAATCGATGTCGGAGAGATTCGCGTCGTGGGAGCGGCGATACCCGCCGGACGAGAGGGCCGCCAGACCACGCGGCAGCTGGACCGCCGAGACGCTCGCCGCCGTGCGCGCGCGCGCCGAGGTCCTGGAGCAACGCGTCTGCGAGCTGGCGTCGGTGGCGCCGGGCGAGGTCCGGCGATTGGCCTGGACGAGCCCCGCCCTGACGGCTGCGAGAACAGGGAGCCGCTGATGCCTCCTTCCGCGCCGATCGGCTACTACTGGGGCGACGACTCGTACAGCGTCTCGCACGGCCCGGACGCGCTCGCCGCCCGCGTCGCCGGGGACGGACCGCCTCTGGAACGAATGCGCCTCAGCGGCGCGTCCACCAACGCGGACGAGATCATGGAGCGCGTCGCCACGGCCACGCTTTTCGGCGGGGGCACGCTCGTCGTCGTAGCCGAACCCGCGCCGCTGGTGGCCTCGAAGGCTCTCGTCGCGAAGATGGCTCGGGTGCTGGAGTCCGTCGCGACGGGCAACGCGCTCGCCTTCCTCGATACCGTGGACGGCTCCAACTCGTCGCGACGCCCCGTCTCGCTGGAGCATCTTCGAGCCGATGTCGCGGCCGCCGGAGGCGAAGTCCGCGAGTTCAAGGCACCCAACCGCGAGAACATGCCGCGTTGGATCGCGGAGCGCGCACGCGAACGTGGCATCAACATCGCGCTCCCAGCGGCCGCGCTCCTCGCCGAACGCGTGGGCGCCAACGTTCGCGAGGGCGACGTCGATCGCCGCCGCCAGGGCGAACTCGCCGTGTCTGAGCTGGAGAAGCTCGCGATCTACAGGCTCGACGCCCAGATCACGCCGGACGACGTCAAGGCGCTCGTAGCGGACGCCGTGCCCGGCTCCACGTGGGCGTTCCTCGACGCCGTGGGCCTGCGCCGCGCCCCGGAAGCCGCGGCGCTCGCCGAACGCCTTGACGACACCCCGGGCCCGCTCCTCATCACGCACCTGCATCGCCGCATCAAGGAGCTCATCGACATCGGCGACCTGCTCGCGTCGGGGGTTCCGGCGGGATCGCTGGTCCGGACACTCAAACTGAACCCGTACCGCGCCGAGCGGCTGGCCGAACAGGCACGGATGTGGGCACTGCCCGAACTCGACGCCGCGATGGCCGGCCTGCTGGAGCTGGACCTGACGCTCAAGAGCCACGGCGGCGGCGATATCCGCCGTCGAGCCGCGATCAGCCTGTGGATCGCCGAACACGTCCGCCGAGGTGGCGCCAACAGACCGTTCCCCACGCCGTAGGAGTTAGAGGGGTGGACGAGCAGATGGAGAGGCCGCCAGGGCGGCAGCGCGAAGGGAACAAGCCGCGTCTGCTATCTCCGGAGCTGAGTCGACGGCTTCGCCGGAAACTCCCACCGATCGTTCTGGTGTCCGTGGTCGTCGCCATGAGCGCGTTTCTTTGGACCGTTAACCCGGTTGGAGGCTTTTCGGAACCAATCGCAATCACGCTGCTGGTTGCGTGGCTCGTGCTCTTCCTGAGTGCGCGGGTGGCTCATGAGTTCGGCCTCTTCGCCCCGTTCGAGTATCGGGAGGCCGTGACTCTCGAGGAGCGCGGAAGGCTTCAGGAAGCCGAGCGGGCCTACGGTCGTTCAATCGGGCGTCTCCGGCGACGACGGACCAAGAACTCATCGGACTGGTTACGGCACTGCCTGGTGAGAAGGTGCTACGTCCTCAGGGAGCTCGGCCGGCTGCCGGAGGCTCTCGCTCTCGCCGACGAGCTGGTCGCCGTTTGCGAGGGCAGGGACGACGTGGGAAGCACCATCTTCGCTGGCGTCGGCCGAACCGCCCGCGCCGAAATCCTGATGGGGCTGGGTGACTCTCGCGGTCGTCAAGCGTTTGAGGACGTGTTTGCACGTTACGCCGATCACCCGGAGCCTGCCGTGCGCCAGGTGGCAGCCTTTGCCATCAACAAGCTGGGCCTATGGCTCGACAGGTCGGGCGACTACGACGGGGCGATCGCAAACTACGATCTCGCCATCTATCGGTTCGCCAGCGAATCTGATCCTGATATCCGCTGTGCCGTCGCGGAAGCGATCGTCAATCGCGGGAGCGCCATTCGCAGCACCGGCCGAACGCTCGAGGCGGTCAGTGACCATGAGCGCGTGATCGGAACATACGCCGACGACGCAAAGGCTTCTTCGACTGTCGCCCGGGCCAAGACCGAGCTCGGGATGACTCTGATGGATCTCGGCCGCCTCTCCGAGGCGTTGGAAAGGTTCAACGAAGTTGTGGCGTTCGGCTCGAACGATCCAGGCTCGACAAACGACCTGCTCTTGGCCCAGGCCCTCTGCTGCAAGGGACTGGCGTTGACCCAGCTCGGGCGTCCGAAGGAAGCGTTGGCGGTCTACGAGACGGTCATCGCCACCTTCGTCCAATACGAGGCGCCGGCCGCCGTGCTATTCGCCAGGGAGAAGGTCGCGATCCTGCGCGGTGACGGTATGGGGTCCGGTCTTGCCGGTTGAGGGGTCATAAGTGAGGACCTGGTCGCCGGGACGGAGCTTGCTGATCGGTACCGAGGTGCCGTCGGCTATGGCCACGGCTGTGTCGGCCTCTCGTGCGGCTCAGCCGGCCGGAGGGCTCCTCTGCGCGCCTCGGGACGGTTGCCGAAGCGAATCCCAAGAGAGAGTCAATTCGACACGATGACTCCATCGTCGCTCGCGCCGTTCCCGATGCTCCGCCTCGCGGCTACTTCATAATCGCGTTGAAGCCCCAGATGAACGCGGTGATCAGCACCGTCAGCAGACCTGGGAATTTGCCGATGAGAAGTACCTCCAAGCGTTGGCGCAGGGGGTAGTCCAGCGTCGCGTTGACGGCCTGGATTTCCTTCCGCGCCTCCGCCATCGAGATGTCGCCGCGCAGGCCCAGGCCAAGGGCCAGGTTGCCCACGTCGGATCGGACGGCACGACGGGCGGGCTCTTCTTCGATCGCCGCAGCCGCAACTTTGATGGCAGCCAGGTCTACGGCTTCGCCATCGTTGAGCTGGATCGACGCCGCCGCAAACTGCCGGGAGAACTCTCGGCGAGGCGTAGACGCCGGGGACAGACTCGAGAACATGGAGCGCGCTTCGGCGACGTGTCCAATGCTCGCGAGCCGCGTGACCAAACCGTAGCTCGGCTCAATGCGGTGCTCGGTAGCCCGGACAGCTAGGTTGTCCGCAGGCTGCAGTTCTGGATTAGCCGCGAGCATCGCCCTCATCCCTGCGGAGCGCCACACAGCAAGCCGCCGCTCTGGCCAGAATTGCAGCTGGAGACAACCGGCGAGCAATGCCACAACAATGCCCGCGAATATCGCTACCGCCTTGCCATACGGAGCATCGATAAGGAACAACACCGGACAGGGGGCACATGTGGCCAGAAGCCCAACCACCACCTTGACTCGAAGGTGTCTCCGCCGCGCTGCGGCCAGATCCACTGAATTCACGGTGTTCGCATACCCCCTTTCTTCTACCCCTACCTGGTGAGCTTCGACCTACTCGCACAAGCCTGACTCTGCACAGTATTGAAACAGCTGCTGGGCATCTTCGGGCTCGGTCTTGACCACGTAGGCCAGCGCGGCAACGGTCCCCCCAAGAAGCTCAGGGATCAGGTTGACATGCGGGCGACGGCGGCAAGGGCCTGGAGCTTCAAGCGAGACTTGCGTCCCGGCGGGGCTCGCTACTCGGCAGTGGGCAGTTCCGCCGATTTGATGGGAGCATCCGAGCGCGCTCGCAGGTGGAATCGCACGCCGTAGATCTCGCCCGTGCCAATGTCGAGCAGCGGCGCGGCGGTCATCCGCCAATCCTCGCCGTCCATGGGGATCCAGCGCGCCAGCGGCTTGCCCCGCGCCAGGACCGTGTCCAGCAGCGCGAAGGCTTCGCGTGGCAGGCCGAGCAACCCCTCCCGCGCGGGCACGCCCAGGCACCCGCGACCGAAACGCTCGAGCAGAGCCGGGTTGCCGTACACGACCATCTGGCCGGTCCCGTGGCACATTCCGGCGGGACGCAGCGGAGCATCGCCGCGCGATGCGGTCGCGCCGTCGTTCTGGGTATCGCCGGTGCCGCTCATACGATCGATTGTGCGGCCTGCAGGCAAGTCATGCCTGAAGCGGCGCGGGCGGCATCATCGAGACGAAGACGCGGAGCCTAATCCGCGCTGGACCAGGCCTGCTCCTGCACGACCAGATCGCTCTCGATCGCGAAGACGCAGCGGCCCTGCGCCAGGTCGAGCAGCTCGATCAGTTCGGGATCGATATAGAGCTGGTGGCAGTCTTCGCATAGGCCGCCCGGAATGCCGAAGCAGAGTCGCTCGCTTCTGTCGGGCAGCCGGAAGGTGGTATCGAAGCGCGTGCTCACCAGGCGCCTGCCGCAGCGGGGGCAGCGTTCGCGAGCCCGTGTCATCGCATCCGACCTCAGCGTTCGGCGGTCGATCGACCGCTTCATGGTGGGATGCTAGGCGGCGGCCGGCCCGAGGCATATGACTCACTCGTACCGCCTGAACGGTACTCGGTCCGTAGTCTCCATAGAGGGGTCCACAGGAGTGAGACGCCCTCATCCGAACGCATCGTGCGTGCGCGCAACACCCGGGTGCACGCTGTCACCGGCCTCCCCAGATCGACGTACTACCCGATCGGGCTGGGCCGAACCGGCCATCTGCCGACTCCTGATAGCCTTCCCGCATGAATCGTCGTCGCATCGTGGGCATCGGCCTGGGAGCGCTCGCGGGCGCCGCCTACGGCACCGGGCCGCTCTTCTTCAAGGCCTGGGTCTTCCCCGCCGGCGTGGGCTGGATCGCCATGCTCATGTGGCGCTTCATGTTCGCAACCGCGGTCAGCTGGCTGTGGCTGCTCCTGCAGCCTGGGGCCCGGTCAGCACTTCGGGATGTCGATCGGCGAACCACCGTCCGGCTGCTCCTGACCGGTTCGTTCTTCATAGTCAACGCCAGCGTCTACTACGCCGCGATCGAGAAGATCGACATATCGCTGGTGGCTCTTCTCATGAGCATCTACCCGGCGCTGGTCGCGGTGCTTTCGCTGCGCCTCGGTTACAAGTTCCAGGGCAAGCTCGCCTGGGGATCCCTCGCCATCGTCATCGCCGGCACCGCCCTCACGGTGGGCAACATCAAGGCGGGGACGAGTCAGGACGGGATCGTTCTGGCATTGCTCTCCCCGGTCGCCTACGCGTTCTACATCGTGATAACCGCGTGGATGGCCGGCGAGCGGCCCGGGCAGACGGCGGACATGCGCTCGGAGGGCAAGGGCGCCGAAGTGTCGCCGCCGGTTGCCGGCGCGATCATGATGACCGGGACGTGGATCGCGACGCTCATTCTCGGCATCGCCACGCGTACCCCGCTCCTGCCCACCGACGTCCCCGCCGCGGCGTGGCCGGGTCTGGCTGGTATCGGCATCTTTGCGGCCGCAATCGCGATCCAGGCCTTCTACGCTTCGGCGGCCCGGATAGGAGCGGCCCAGGCATCGCTCATGGCCACGGTGGAGCCCATCGTCGTGATATTCCTGGGCATCACGTTTCTCAGTGAGACCTTCTCGCCGATCAAGGCCGTGGGCGCCGTAGTGGTCATGTCCGGGGTGCTGCTCGCCCAGTTCGCGACTCCGTCGGAGTCCAGACCCGTGATTCTCGAGGAGCCGTAACGCGCGGCCGGGCGGTGCATTCGAGGACCGCCCCGGTGCACCGCGTAAACAGTCCACAACGGCCACGGGAATCGCTACTCTCATGGTTGCGGCCGGCCCGGCTTCCCTACCCGGTTTCCCGGCCCGCCAGGAGTCAAACCCCCAGATGGCGATCCTCTACAGCCAGGTCGAGAAGATCCGCACCGCGCGAGACAACCTTGTCCGCCTGCGCAGCCGCGTGGAACTCAGCGCGCCGCCGCCGGTCGGTCTGCCGCGCCGCCGCGAGTGGGTTGCGCGCGAGGTCCTGGCGCACATCGATGAGATGCTGCCCTACTGGATGGGCGAGATCGAGCGCGTTCTCACGGGCTCGGTGGAGCCGATCCCATTCGGGCGCCAGCCCAACGATCTGATCCGGCTCATGACTGTGGACCGCGACCGAACGCTGCCCGCGTCGGAACTCTACGGCCGGCTCGATCACACGCTCGAGCGAGTCCTGCGGCGCCTCCTGGAGCTCGACGAGCGGCAGGTCCTCCGCCGCGGACTCCACAAGGCCAGGGGAGAGATGACGATTCGGGAGATCGTGGACGTCATGCTGGCCGATCACATCGACGAGCACGCAAAGCAGTTGAAGGCGGCCCTCGCACTCGAGAAATCCGCGGGGCATTGACTCTGACCCCGGATCAGGGCACACCACGAGATCTACCTGGGCGATCCGCGCCAGGGAGACCCGGCAAAGCTACGACGGTCCTGCGGCAGCCGGTAGAGTAGAGGCCGGATCGCAGCCCACAGGCCCGGCGCCCGTGGTCTACTTGCCGCGCAGCCTGCGGCTCTCTTCCTTGAAGATGGCCCGCAGCATGAAGCCCACGTTCGCCGGCCGCTCGGCGAGGCGGCGCATGAAGTACGGATACCACTCGGTGCCGTACGGGACGTAGATCCGGACCGTGTAACCCCGGTCGACCAGCATCCGCTGCAGGTCGCGGCGCACGCCGTAGAGCATCTGGAACTCGAAGCGGTCCCGCCCGATGCCACGGCGCTCGGTAATCTCGATCGCTTTGGCGATCAGCCGTGGGTCCTGCGTGGCGAGCGCCGGGTACGTGTCGGAGATGAGCAGCCGCTCCATCAGCCGCGCGTAGTTCGCGTCCACCGTCGCTTTGCTCTGGTAGGCCACGCTCTTCGGTTCGGCGTAGGCACCCTTGCACAGCCGCACGCGGCCGCCCGCGGCGATGATCGAGTCCACGTCGGCCGAGCTCCTGCGCAGCGCCGCCTGGATCACGACGCCCGTCCTGGGATACGTCTCGTGCGCGGCCCGCCAGATCGCGAGTGTGGCGTCGGTCTTGGTGTGGTCCTCCATGTCGAAGCGGACGAAGCCGTCCACGGCCCGGGCCGCCTCCACGACGCGCATCACATTGGCGCGGCACACGTCCTGGCTGATCTCCAGGCCCATCTGAGTGAGCTTCACGCTAACGTTGGAGTCCAGACCGCGCTCCTTCAGTGCGGCGAGAGTGGCGAGATAGCCATCCACGGCCGCGGCCGCGTGCTCCTCGAGGGTGACCGACTCGCCCAGGACGTCGACCGTGGTCCGCAAACCCGCACGTTTGAGCGCGGCCACGGCCGGCATGGCTTCGTCCAGCGACTCACCGGCGACGAATCGCGCGACCACGGGCCTCGTCAGCGGGCTGCGGACGGCGATCCGTGCGAGCGAGCGGCGGTGCGACAGCGACATGAAGAGCGACCGCATCGTCCTGTTCGGCAGCAGCCTTACGTTCTCGGCAAAACGCATCGATCAGCCCTCCCGGGGCACGTCTTCGGACCCAGCAGAGGCTTCGGCTGCCTCGGCCTCTCGCGCGAACGCCGCGACCTTGGCGGCCTCTTCACGCTGGAAGGCTTCGAGCTTGCCCCGGCGTGCGGCATCGATTGCGGCGCGAATCGCTTCGATCGGCGGCGAGCCCAGGACCTGCCCTGCCCCATCGCGATACAGCCGGCACGCGAGCCCAACTGGCAGGCCCGGATCCGGAACTACGTCCTGACCGTTCACGCGAATCGTGGGCGAACCGTGGAAGTCCAGGAACGCGGCATCTTCGAGACTGGAGACGAAGATCAGCTGGATCGGGACTTCGATGATGCCCTTGCGCAGGGCGTTCTGGAGATCGGCCCGGGCCTGCTCCGTGTGCGGGCAGTCCTCGACCACGAGCAACTCAACAACAAGGTCGGCCACGCGGGCAGCCTACATCGGGGGCGCGGAAGGGGCGTGTGGGCGCCATCGCGGCACCGCGGTTCGCGCCTATTCGGCGTCGGGAAGTCTGCCGTCCCAGGAAGCGAGCAAGGTCTCCCGCGTCTTCGCGTCGAACCGGTTGCCCAGGCCCATGGCGAGCGCCACGTCCACGATCGCCTCGGCCGCGTCGCGTTTGACCTGCGCCCACGCCACGGAGTCCTCGAGCGTATAGGGAAATACGTCGGAGCCGCGCGACGCCCAGGTCAGGGCGCGGTCACGGATCCCGTCGATCTCCTTCGAGAACCCGTCGCGAGCACCCGTGGTTCGGACAACCGTCCAGGCATCCTCGTGGTCCTGTGCGCTCACGGCTCGCCACGCCGCGCTCATGCGCATGAGATCGCCTTCGCCGTAGTGCTCCAGCGCCTCGAAGAACGCGTCGAGCGTGCCGATGTCGATCGATTCGGATTTGCCGCCGCCATGGAACATGCCGGGCCCTTTCAAGGTCGAGGACTCAGTCCTCGTCGACCTGCTCGAGCAAATGCCGTCGCAGGAACTCTATGCACCGTTTCCACGCATCGCGGCGGTTCTCGCGCCGCTGCCAGCCGTGCGCTTCTTCGTCGTACCAGTGAACCTGGTAGTGCTTGCCCTCTATTTCGAGGGCCTCGACGATCTTCGTGGTCATGAGCGGGGCGACGCGCTTGTCCTTTCGACCGTGCATGATCAGGAGCGGCGCCTCTATTCGCTCAGTCCGATATATCGGGGAGCCGCGGCGATACAGTCCGGCCGCGTCGGGGTCGTGGGGTTTGCCCATCATCCGCTCGAGGTCTATCCGGCCCGGACGGTCTCCGTGCTGGTAGCTCTCGGCGATCTCCGAGTCGCCGTACAGGTCGATACCCGCGCGCCATAGCGACGGTTCCTCGGTGAGAACGCAGAGCGTCATGTAGCCGCCGTACGAGGCTCCGTAGTGCGCGAGCCGGCCGTCACACCACGGCTGCTCGGCTGCCCATTTCGCCGCGTCGATCACGTCGAAGGCGTCGGCATGCCCCCACTCGCCGCGATTCGCCCAGCGGAACGCGCGTCCGTATCCGGTAGAGCCACGGAAGTCCACGGTGAAGTAGGCCATGCCCGCCTCCACGACGAGCTGGCGGAAGGGGAACCAGTCGCGGAACGTCTGGTGGGTTGGCCCGCCGTGCGAGTGGATCACGCAGGGAACGCGGACACTCTCCTCACCGGTCGCGTTGGCCGGCAGGTACAGGGTGCCCTCGATCGTGAGCCCGTCCCGCGCCTGGAACTTGACCCTGGTTCCGGCCGCAAAGTGCGCAGTGTCGACGACGTAGGGCAGCGAGTGGGTCAGGCGTCGCGGTTTCGAAACGTCGACCGCCGCCGCCGACGGCACCGGCAGGAGCCAAAGGTCGTCCGGCGCGCGCTCGCTCCTGCCCACGGCCAGGATCGCCGACGAGTCCGGGAGCCAGCCCACAGCCAGCCACATGCCCTCGGACGGCGAGACAACCGCCGCCGGCCTGGCGCCCGCGGCCGATCGCCGGCCCGGGCCGGGGAGTTCGGCCACGACGAGGTCGGCCGTGCCGTCGTGAACATCTATATGCACGAAGCTCTTCCCGTCGGGCGAGGGAAGCGGCGCGTAACCCCAGCCGCCGCTCGGGTCCGCGTGCTCGCGGGCGCCCGTTGTGAGGACGGTCCGAGTCTTGCCGTCCAGCGAGACGCGCACGATCTGGAACCAGCCGTCCTGATCCGAGGCAAAGAGAAGGCCGGATCCGTCGGGCAGCCAGCGCGGCCCCGTTTCCCACGCCTTCTCCCCGGCAATCAACCGTTCGCTGCCGGTGGCGACATCGAGGATGTGTATCTGCGAAGTGAGCAGGTCCGGCAAACGCTGTGAGGTCACGGCGATCGATCGGCCGTCGGGCGACCACACGAAGTCGTCGATGTCGACGCCGGTGGGCGTGAGCGGCTGCGGCTCGGCCGATCGCGGTCGAGTGGAAGGACGACCTCGACGCGGAACCGGCGCGTCCACGATCCACAGCTGATCCCAACCGCGGCGGCGCGAGATGAACGCGATCTGATGACCGTCGGCGCACCAGCGCGGCGAGCGGTTCCCCGCCGGATGTTGAGTGATCACGGCCTGATGCGAGCCTTCGACGTCGATCATCCAGATCGCCTCTTCGCGGACGAAGGCTATCCGGCGGCCGTCGGGCGACCACTGCGGATCCGACGCGGGCTTCTCGGTGGCGGTCACCTGCTCGGGGTAGCCGCCGCGGGCCGACATGACGAATACCTGTCTCGCGCCGGCCGCCTCGGCCGTGAACGCAACGCGACGTCCGTCCGGTGAAAGCCGAAACTCGCGCGGCGGCTCAACGGCCGCGGCCTGCTCAGCTGTGAGACCGTCTCGTGATGGACGGCGCACTCGGAGGACTTCAGCGGCCGGCTTGGACGGGTCGGCTACGGCACGCGCTCGGCGGCCGGGAGGCTCGCCCGACCCGTCGGACCCGGACTCGGTCATGGCTTCATCGTCACCGTCGCCGGCGGCCCCCAACGCGGCCGCTTCCTCATCGGGCATCCGCTTTCCACCGATCACTTGCGATCCCACTGCAACGCAACGAAACGATCCTCATGCAGGCCCGCTTTCGGGGCCGGGTCCACTCGCACGAACGTCTCGCGGCTGAACATCCGCTCCATCTGCTCGCGGGTCTCGGCGTCGTCCCATTGGCGGCCCTGCATCTGGCTCTCATGGCAAGCGAGCGCGGCGAACTTGCGCTCCAGGACCGGCCGGATGTCGATCACGGTCGTGATGTCCGCGTCGGGCCGCGCGAGCTTTACGAATGCTTCCTGCTGGCGGATATCGTCTTCGGTAGGCGGAGTCGAATCGCCGGACTTGCGACGCTCCTCCTCCATGCCCGCCTGCATCGCCTTGATCGCGGACTGGGGCATGGCCTGGTGGTAGAGCGCGACCGGACCTCCGGGCTCCGCGGCGGTGCGCCGGTAGGCATCCGTAGCCACCGAGGAGCAGGTCGTGTGGTCGGGATGCCCGTAAACGCCTCCCGGATCGAACGTGACGATGACCGCGGGTCGCAAACGCCTGATCACGGCCGCGACTCGTTCCACCGCTTCTTCGTGCGGCGCGAGGCTGAATGCGCCTTCAGGGGCCCCCCAGCCCTCCATCCCGGAGTCTCGATAGCCGAGGAAGATCGGCTCGGCGGCACCGATCGCGGCGCACGCGCAGGTCAGCTCGTGGCGGCGGATTTCGGGGTCCAGCGAGTGATCCACGTCAACTTCGCCCGGCCGGCCGCCTTGATCCCCGTTGGTGGCACATAGCACCCACACGGGGTTGCCGGCGGCCGCGGCCAGGGCCATCACGCCTCCGGCACCGTAGCTTTCGTCGTCGGGGTGGGCAAAGACGGCCAGCAGGCCTCGCGGCTGGACGTTCGCGGAGGTAGTCATGTCGCCGTCCATGTCAGCGTCCGTTTCGGCGAGCGGCGGGAGTCGTCGACCCGGCTGCGTGGGGTTTGCCCGGCGCCGCCCCATCTTCGCCTTCGTTCAGCCCCAGGCCCTTCTCGAGATCCGCGCCGAGCTCCACGGTGCGTCGATAGGATGCCCAAACGGCCTCCGAAAGAACCGTCCGAAGCCGTCCGGATTCGAGCTCGTGGATTGCCGCCGCGCTCGTGCCGCCCGGCGAGGTGACCATGTTCCGCAGCACTGCCGGATGCTGAGCCGTTGCCTTCGCGAAGGCGGTGCTGCCTTCGATCGTCTCGATCACGAGATCGTGGGCGATGTGGCGCGGGAAGCCAAGGTGGACCGCCGCGTCGATCAGGGCCTCCATCACGAGGAACACGTAGGCCGGACCCGTGCCGCTGACGGCGGTTGCCATCTCAACGAAGCGTTCGTCTTCCACCTGCAGATCCGTCCCGAGCGCACGCAGCAGGACGCGTGCTTGATCGCACTGCAGTTCGGTGACGTCCGGAGTGGCGTACCAGACGGTGATCCCTCGCCCGATCTGGGCCGGGGTGTTTGGCATGCTCCGAACCACTTCGGCGTGTTCGAGGAGGTTCGTCAGGACTTTGCAGGTGGCTCCGGCCACGATCGACACCACGAGCTGATTCGGGCGAAGCTGCCCGCCGAGTTCGTGCCCGACCTTTGTCAGCGTCTGCGGCTTGACCGAAAGGAGAATGACGTCGGCGTCTTTGGCGGCCTCGAGATTGGAGGCGACCATGCGAACGCCGTACTGGCGGGTGAGTTCCTCGCGGCGTTCGGCACGGGGCTCGCTGCCGATTATCTGCCGCGGCGCCACGAGCTTGCCGCGGATGAGGCCGGCGATGATCGACTCGGCCATGACGCCGGATCCGATTGTGGCAACGGTGCGGTCGGTTAGTGGGGACATGCGGGCGAGTATAGGCTCGCAATACCGGCCATGAGGGGCACTTACGCGTGATATTGCACCCGTTGGGCCCGCACAGCGGGGGACCGGACATGAAAAGATCCAGGACAGACGAGAGCCGGCCACTGAGGGAGGAAAGTGACCGGCTAGATGTTCTCGTCTGCCCTGGAGGAGGAGAGGGAGGAGCTGATGCGTATATTCGGCTCGGACACTGAAGCAATCCTGAAACCAGAATCAGGGAGTGGCGATTTCTGAGGGCCAGAAATCGCCGGCCCGGATCGCTCGCCGGCCGCCCGAGTCGCTCGGCGGCACCCAACACGAGCCGGGGATCCACTGGGCCGTTCACTGGGCCGTTCACTGGGCCCCTCGACGCGCTACTGTGCCAACAGTTCATGCGAGGGACGCTATCGGCGTCCGTGTCCGCCTAACATGACAGATGTATCCCTGCACGAACGCTATGGAGCCTGGGGCTGACTCGGCATCACGTCCTGGAGATCCGATCGGCCAATCTGCGACCCCCGTGAGCAGGGATGAGCATGTAATGCGACGCTCAAGCGCTGCGCCGGCCGCAACGGGGTGGCAGGAAAGCCGGGCATTCGGACGTAACGTTCGGCGGGTGGGCATGTGGCATGAAAGCAGGACTCGTCGAGGCTCGTGGGACCGAACCAGGCACCGGCGGCGGCGGTCTCGGCGCCCGGCCAGCGGCGCGCGGCGGTCTCGGCACGCGGCACGCGGCCGGTATCGGCACGAGGCCCGCGCTACTTCGTGAGAACCGTCCAGCTGTCCGGCGGCGACGCGTCCACGAACGCATCGGGATCGAAGATCTCCGCGAGCATCGCCACTCCGTCGACCACGCGCGGCCCGGGTCTCGAGAAGTAGACCGGCTCGACGAAGAAGACGTGGCCGCGCCGCACGGCCTCTATCTGGCTCCACGCCTCGGGAAGCGCGAGCCGGCCGAAGAGCTGCTGCGCCTCGATCAGGGTGAGCCCCGCCGGGGCGATCACGAGCATGTCCGGATCGACGTCCAGGACCGCCTCCCACGTGGTTGCGACCGGGGCTTCGCCCTCGCGACCCAGCAAGTCCCAGCCGCCGGCGCGGCGAACCTGCTCCGGGACCCAGCGGCCGCTCGTCATGAGCGGATCGAGCCCCTCGAGCACCACGACGCGTCGCGGGCGGAGGCCCTGATCGTGGCGGACCACGACCTGCTGCTCCACCTCGCCGAGGTCTTCGCGCAAAGCCTCCACCAGGCCCATCGCATCGTCCTCGGATTCGGTCATCGCACCGATGCTGCTCACGGTGTTGAGGATCCCCTCGAGGCTCACAGGATCGAGCGAAATGATCGCGGGCGAATCCTCCATGTCGATCAGCGCAGCCTCGATCTGTCGCGAGCCCAGCCCCGTTCTCGCCTCACGAACGAGGATCAGCTCCGGATCACACGCCGACAACGCCTCGCGAACCAGTCGCGCGGGCCCGAGTTCGTCCGCGGCATCGTGAGCTCCATCCGTGGCCGCGGTCACCACCGTGACGCCCTCGACGTCCGGCGGGAAGTCGCACCGGTGGCTGATCCCCACGAGCTGATCGCGGAGACCAAGCGCGCACACGATCTCCGTGGCCGAAGGGAGCAGCGAGACGATCCTCATCGGAAGAGTCTAGCCCCGATACCCCAACCCCCCGCTTACCTGCGGATCACCTCGGAATCGAAAGCGCCCGGCCGGTGGGCCGGGCGCAGCTCGAACGTAGTTGTGCGATCAGGCCGGCTTGGCAGCCTCGACGGCGGCACGGGCCGCGGCCTTGTCGGTGTACCAGAGGGCGTTGATCTCCGTGTAGCCGGCCCACTCGGCGGGGAGGCTGTCCTCGGCGAAGATGGCATTCACCGGGCACTCGGGTTCGCAAGCGCCGCAGTCGATGCATTCGTTCGGGTCGATGTAGAGGGTTCGGTCGGTGCCTTCATCGAAATGGATGCAGTCGACCGGGCACACGGACACGCATGCCTGATCCATCGTGTCGACGCACGGCTCGGCGATCACATAGGCCATCGGGCTTCTCCTGAGGTCTGCTTATGTCGTCATTCTTGGAGGCCCAGCGGCACTCCGAACGCTCACCGGAGCGTACCACGCGAACCCCAATCGGCGGGGACGCCGTTCGCGTCTCGCAGGCCTACATATGGGGTTCGTACGTCGGATCGAGATACTTCTCGGGGTCCTCTTCGAATTCGAGCTTGCAGCCGCGGCCGCAGAAATAGTAGGTCTCGCCGTCGTACTCGAAGTGGAGATCGGTCGCGGTGTCGACCTCCATGCCGCAGACCGGATCCTTCGCGGAAGCCATGGCGCTCCTCCGACCTTCAGGTCGAACTGTTGCGGCAACGTCTTGACGACCCAGCCGCCCGCCCGAGTGTATTCCCAGGCCGCCTCGAATGCGCAAGGCGACCGCTGGGCTCAACACCCGTGATGCGCTTCCGATACGGCCTGCTCGATGCCTCCGCGCACGATGCAGTGGAACCGCGCATTGGGCCATCGACCAGCGTAGGATGCAGCGCATGGACGCCAAGCTTGTCGAAGACGCACGCCTCACGCTCGAAGCCGAGCGCGAGCGACTCCAGCTCGGGCTCGCCGAGGAGGTTGAGCATCCGCGCGTGTCTCACGGCGCTCAGACCGCCGCGGCCACGGAAGTCTCCGAAAGCCAGCGCGGCCAGCAGCTCCGCGACAAGGAAGCGACCCACCTGGTCCAGATCGAGACGGCACTGCGTCGCATAGAAGCCGGCACGTTCGGTGCGTGCGAGACGTGTGGCAAGCCGATCGCGCCGGAGCGCCTGGAGGCGCTGCCGTGGGCCGTGGATTGCGTGGACTGCCACTCGAAGAAACGGCACTAGCCTCTCGCGGTGGCGTCTGGCGCCTCAGCCGCAGGCCGCATGCCGGCGAGCGGTGATGCGACGATCCATATGGCGGCACAGGCGAAGATCGCCGATGCCAGCTCAATGGCGACGACCGGCCCGAAGACCTGGCCAACCGCCCCGCCGAGGAGCGAACCGATGGGCATCGTCCCCCACTCGAAGAACCTCAGCGTGCCGAGAACGCGCCCGCGTGCTTCGACGGGCGCGAGCGTCTGCCGCAATCCCGCGCTCAGAACGCTGAAGGAGATCATCGCCAGTCCGAAAACGAGGGAGCCCGCCACCAGGACCGACGTGGAGACGGCCGGAGCCAATTCCAGCGCGGCGGGGATTGCGGCCAGGCCCAGACCGGCCGCCAGCGGCATCGCCACCAGGACCCTGCCGGCGCCGATCCGCTCGGCCAGCATCGGCATCGTGACGGCGCCGACCGCGCCCGCGACGCCCACGGCCATGAATAGCGACCCGATTCCCGCCGGGGTGATGCCGGCTCGCATGGCGAGGTAGTAGACGAAGACCGCGAAGAGTGCGTTGGTGGCGAGGCTGATCGTCGCGGCCGCTCCGGCGATGCCAACGAGACGAACGTCCGCGCGGACGAGCCGTAGCCCGCTTGCGATCTGCTCGCGCATTGGCTCCTCGCTCCGTGTGCGCGGAGCTTCGGGTTCGCGGATCGTAGAGACGAAGACGGCCGAAACGACGTACGAGATCGAGTCCAAGACAATCGCCATCGGAGCGCCGACGAACGCGATCAGCTGACCCGCGATCCCTGGGCCGCCGACGGCGGCAAGCGAGGTCGCCGTCTGGAGCGTCCCGTTCCCGGCGACGAGCCTCTCCCTGGCGAGGAGGTCGGGCATCTGCGCCTGAGCTGCCACGTCGAAGATGATGTTTCCCGCGCCGACTACGAAGACGACGACGCAGAGCTGCTCGAAGCCGAGCCGGCCGAGCGCAAAGGCGACGGGGACCGAACCCACGGCAATCGCCCGGACGAGATCGGCGACGATCATGAGCTTGCGGCGGCGGAACCTGTCCACGACGACGCCAACCCCCAGCCCGAATAGGAGGTACGGAAGGTTGTCCAGCGCGCCCAGGATCCCCATCGCCGCCGGCGTAGCGCCAAGCAGGAAGACCGCCGCAATCGGGAGCGCCAGGAAGGTCACCTGCGACCCCACGGCGGAGACAGCCTGGCCGGCGAAGAGCCTGCCGAACCCATCGGTCAACCACCATGGCAGCTTCCGGCCGACCTCGGTCGGCAGTCCGGCGGCGGGAACGCGATGCCCGCCAACTTCCACGGCTTCCACGGCTTCCATCGACCGCTCCCTTCGGGATCATGAACTTACGCTGTAAGCATCGCCGACGCCATGTTATACTTACGCCGTAAGGTCGTCAAGGACCGCGAGCGGAGGACAAGAGAGTGGCTCGAAGCGGCCGGCGAGGCACCCTGAATCGGGATCGGATACTCGCCGAGACCCTCGCCATGGTCGACGAGGTCGGCGTCGAGGGACTGAGCATGCGCGGTCTTGGTGCCCGGCTGGGCGTCGAGGCGATGTCGCTTTACAACCACGTTCCCAACAAGGCCGCGCTGCTGGATGGTCTGGTGGAGTTGCTCGTGCTCCAGGTAGATGTGGCCAGCCGCCCGGACGAAGCCTGGCCGGACACACTGCGCCGGATCGCTCTTGAGTATCGAAGGCTTGCCAGCGCTCACGCTCGAGTGTTCGTACTCCTCGCGACGAGACCGCTCTCCACGGCGGCCTCGGTAGCTCATGTGGCTCCGCTCTACGAGGCCCTCGGAGACTCCGGCTACTCGATTCCCGAGCGCATGCTCATGCTCAACACGTTCTTCACGTTCCTCAACGGCTATCTGCTCGCTGAAGTCGGAACAGTGCCTGGCCACGCGGACGTACCTGAGCCGCGGAACGAGTCCGCCCTGGTCTCGGAGATGGGCGCGATCCCGGTCGAGTCGCTTCTGCTCGGGCCCAACTTCGGCCGAGCTGTCGAGATACTCATCGCCGGCCTCCAGACGGTGCCCCGAGGCTGATCAGTCCGGGCCGCCATGGCGAGCGAATCCAGCCGGGCAAAAGGAAACCCGGCCCTGAGGCCGGGTTCCAGTGATCGGCGTTGGTTGCGGGGGACGGATNNGAGCTGCCGCTGCTCCACCCCGCCCGCGAAGTGTAGGCACGGTCCCCCTTCGCGTCAAACCTGACCATTGCCGCCCTCGGCCGCCCGCTCCCGCGCGCGAAAGGCCAGCGCCTGGTGCCACGCCTCCACCGCGACGGGCCACCACGTGTCCACCGCGCGATCCGACCCGTACCACTCGCGCCCGGACGTTGGGCTGTGCAGGATGCCGTCCAGGACGATCCGTCGCGACCCGAGGAGGTCCGTTGCCGCCACCGGGACCAGGCCATCGCCCTCCGTCCCGGGAACGGCCGCCCCGCCGATGATCGACCGGTACATCAGATGTGACAGCCGCTCGCGGCCGCTGCCGGCGGGATCGCCGCGGATCGCCCGCGACGCCACCGACACGTACCCGATCCGCGGCGCGAAGAAGGCACCCGGAACCGCCAGATCCGCGATCGACGCCGCGACCTCGTTCATGCGCTTCCCAATCCCCTGCCCCGCCGCGAGACGGTGAGGGGTACCCAGCGTGCAGAGCGCTCCTATGTGCCGGTCCGCACCGAACCTGCGGCCGGGAAACGGCTCCGGCGCGGTGAGCAGGCGGCCGGTAACGCCGCCGGCGGAATGCCCGACAACCAGCAGCGGCGCGCCTGCCGACACGCGGCTCGAAATGCGGACGGCGTCGATCAGCGCCTTTCCTGACCGGGTCGTCAGCGGCCCGGTGCCACGCACTCCGGCGAGCATCCAATCGGGCGGCCATACGTTCGCGACGAGAACGTCCGCGGCGCCGCGATTCCGCAATCGCCCGGCCAGCCCCCGGTACATCAGCGGCGCGGTCATGAAGCCGCCGAGGATCAAGACGGTCGGGGAGATCGAGCCGGGGCTTTCGATCCAGGTCCCGCTTGCGGTGGACGGTCGTTCGGCAACTGTCATTTCGGCGTTCTCCGGCGCGAATCCTACGCCCACGCTGCGCACATGCGCACCGATTCAGCATTCAGTTACGCCGCGTGCGCCATCATGTGCCGTGCAGCGAATTGGAGGCAGGCATGGGCTACGGCGACGACAAGGAAACGAACAGCTCGACACCGAATCTCGGGGACTCGGCCGACAGCGGTTCAACGACCCCTGGGACGGGCGGCGACCCGGCGAACGCGGATGCCGCGAACGTACCCACGCAGCCCTGGAACCCGAATCCAGCGCCGACTCCTGCCCAGGCGCCGACTCCGGTCCCCTGGCAGCCGACCCCCGGCGCCACTGGTGACGACCTTCCGCCGGCGTATCAGAGCTGGCGGCCCGAACCCAAGCCCACGTGGAGCGCGGGGCAGATGCCGCCGCGGCCACCGTCTCCGTGGCAGCAGACACCCCAGCCCCAGGCTACGCAGCAGCCATGGCAGCCCCAGCCACAGGCTCCGCAGCAGTCCTGGCAGCCAAATCCACCACAGCAGCCCTGGCAGCCCGTACCTCCGCCCCAGACGGCCTGGTCGCCCAACGCATCTCAGCCGAACCCGGGCCAGTACGTGGCCTCCACCTACCTGACCGGGGCCGGCCCCCGCCGTCCGAATCGGCTGTCCCAGTTCATCGCGGTCATCGCCCTAGGGCTGATGGCATTCTCGGGCGGTCTCGTCGTCGATCACTACGCCTTCCCCGGCGCCTCGCCCGCGGCCGGTCCAACGGCCGGCTCGTCGTCGAACGTGTCGCCCCAGGACTCGGCGCTCTACGGCGAAGCGCTCCAGATCATCCGCAAGAACTTCGTGGGCCGCTCAACCCTCACCGACAAGCAGCTGCTGTACGGGTCCATCAAGGGCCTGGTAGACAGTCTGGGCGACACGGGCCACACGATCTTCATGACACCCGACGAGTACAAGCAGTTCCAGGACTCGCTCAACGCCGAGGTCGCGGGGATCGGCGTCTGGCTGTCGGATACGGGTGGCGTCTTCAAGATCGATCGAGTGATGGACGGCGCCCCGGCCGCGCTCGCGGGAATCAAGGCGGGAGATCAGATCACGGCGATCGACGGCGCGACGACCGACACGATGACCCGTGACGACGTTTCGTCCAAGATACGCGGTGCCGTGGGAACCTCGGTCAAGATCACCGTCATCCACATGGGAACCACCGCTCCGGTGACGATCACCGTCACCCGCGCCAATATCTCCATCCCGCTCGTTGAGTGGACGGTCGTGCCGGGCACCCACATCGCCGACATCGAGCTCCTGGAGTTCTCCGACGGGGCGAGCGATCAGGTCAAGGCTGCGATCACCTCCGCGACCAGCGCCGGCGCGACCTCGATCATCCTGGACCTTCGCGGCAACCCGGGCGGCTACGCCCAGGAGGCGACGGACGTCGCGAGCCAGTTCCTCAGCACCGGCACGATCTACTACTCCGTGGACGCCAACGGCAAGAAGACCTCCATCGACGTCAACACCAGCCTCACCCACACGGACCTGCCGATGGTCGTGCTGGTGGACCACGACTCCGCGAGTTCATCGGAGATCGTGGCCGGCGCGCTTCAGGATTACAGCCGGGCCAAGATCGTCGGCACGGCCACGTATGGCACCGGCACCGTCCTGCAGAAGTTCACGCTCTCGGACGGCTCGGTGATCCTGCTCGGCACGGCCTACTGGACCACGCCGCAGGGCCACAAGATCTTCGGTGTCGGGATCACGCCCGACGAGAAAGTGATCCTGCCGATCACGGCGGTGCCGCTCGATCCGGTGACGCTCAGCAAAATGACGCCGGCGCAGGTGACCGCGGCCACGGACACCGAATTGCAGGCAGCCATCAAGGACCTGAGCAAGTAGAGGGTCCGGCCGGGGCGCAAGATCGGGCGTTTCGGCCGGAACCGCACCGCTTCCTGAGCGCGAACCTGAATCACGGGCGCTACTATCGCCGCAGCGCCGCACAACACGCGCTTCTCGAGGGCCGTTAGCTCAGCGGTAGAGCCGCCGACTTTTAATCGGCTGGTCGTGGGTTCGAATCCCACACGGCCCTCCAATTTCACGCTCAGACTGGCCGTTCTCAGTCTCGCTAGACGGCACATGGCAGCTTCGCGGCATCTTCGCGGGTGTAGATTCCCCATGGCGCGAAGGCCAGCCGGAGCAAACCGCAGGCCTTCAGTAGCCCTCCTCAACGGGAGGAAGGCCCGTGGACCATGCTACCAAGGCACGAAGATCCGCCGGCGAGGGAGCCATCTACGACACCGCGGACGGACGACTGCGCGGCTCCCTACTCGTCCAGTTTCCGGACGGCCGCACCAAGCGCGTCTACGTCAGCGGCCGGACCCGTGCCGAAGTCGTCCGCAAGCTCGATGCCAAGCGCAAAGAAGGCGCGTCCGGTGCTCTGACCGGCGAGACGCTCGATGCCTTCCTCACCCGTTGGCTGCAGGTCCACGCGACGCGAATCCGCCCCTCGACGCAGGTCGAATATCAGCGGATCGTCCGGCAGTACTGGCTCGGCGCCGGCTTCACCACGGACCTGGCGAAGCGAGCCCTGACGCGACTGCAGCCGCTCGATATCGAGCAGCGAATGACCGAGCTGCTAGCACGGAAGCTCTCGCCGACCACTGTTCGGTACGCCCGAGGAGTTCTTCGGCGCGCGCTGAACGACGGCATGCGAGAGGGCCTTCTCAACCGCAACGTTGCGGCCCTAGCACGACCGCCCCGCGTGGTAGCTCGTGAGATGCGGGCTCTGTCGCCTGCCGAAGCCTCCCGACTCATCAACGGAACCGCGGAGGACCCGATGGGCCCGCTGTACGCCGTTGCCCTTGGGACGGGATGCCGGCTTGGCGAACTGCTCGGCCTGGCATGGAGCGACCTGGCGGCCGATGGCTCTTCGCTGACCGTGAGACGGGCGCTCGCCGAATCCGGCCGTGTTGCCGACGACAAAGGCCACCGCCACACCGCGTGGAGCCTGGCGGAGCCCAAGACCCGGCGTAGTCGCCGGACGATCATGGTGCCTACGTTCGTTCGCGAGGCCCTGCGACGCCAGAAGGCAGCCCAGGCCGTCCAGCGGCTCGCAGCCGGAACTTCGTGGCAGGATCAGGCCGATCTCATGTTCACCGACGCCCTGGGCAATCCCATGCGACCCGATGCGGTCTCCCGCGTCTTCCACGAGACGGCGACCAGGCTCGGCCTTCAGCCGATCCGATTCCACGATCTACGGCACAGCGCAGCAAGCCTGATGCTCGCCCAGGGCGTCCCATTGAAGACTGTCAGCGAGACGCTGGGCCACGCTTCGATCGCAATCACGGCGGACGTCTATGCGCACGTGACGCCAGACCTTCGGCGCGAGGCCGCCGACGCGCTGGATCGAGCGCTGCAAGTGGAAGGTCAGCCGAAAGACTGAAGGCAGGACCACCAGCCGTTGCTCGGTCAATCCTGCCGTGAGGCTATCTCGCTGATGGCCGAGGATGGAACCAATCGTCGCCGGCCGACCTTCACGCTCCGGATGCGTCCGGCCCCGATCTCCGAATAGAGGGCGGTCCGACCTATGTCGAGAGCCCGGGCGGCCTGCTCGATGCTCAGCAGCCGGTCGGGTTCCCGCTCGCTCGGGCGAGGCTCGGTGGCAATCTCATCTCGTAGCGCGGCCACAAGCTCCGTGACGGCCGTCACGAGCCGGTCGCTCATCGGACCACTCGCGTTCGAGGGCACGCCGGACAGGAACATCGGCCTGATGATCTGGTTTCCGCTTCGTAACGACTGCCGACCGGAGCGGTCTGGACGCTCTCGGACAGGCTGGCGCTTCGGCAGCTCGTTCATGGCGCCGAGGAATCCTGCGACCTATGGAGTGCGGCGCTTGCCGGCATTCCCACGATGCGTCTCGTGCCGATAGAACCGATAGACACCGAACGACCCGGCGAGGTTAGGCTCGCTCGGTAGCTCTCCGCTACGGCCCGCTCAGCCGGACTCAGCCCTGATCCGGCGTAATGAAAGCTCCGACGGATGACGATCTGGTCGCCTATTGCCTTGGCTCGGATCTGCGTGAGCCAGGGATCGGCCTGGGCTCGATACTCGGCCCGCACGCCTCGCAAGGCTGCGAAGGTGACCGAGTAGCGACGGGCCTTGGTCAGGAAGTGGCTGCGAAAGCCAAGGTTGTGCGCCCATCGTGGGCTGATGGTCCAGGCCGATCGCATCAGCGCGCGGGCATGCTCGGTGAGCTCGGCGCGCTCGATCACGCCCTTGACGCGGATTCGTCGGTCGAGGCCGCCGCCAACACTTGCGTCCTTGGTTGCGTACTTCGCGA
>PMBG01000051.1 GCA_003153755.1 Chloroflexota bacterium
ATGGCCCAGACCGGCTCATAGGCGATCACGAAACCGCTCGCCGTCAGGGTCTCCACGTCCTTGCCCTCGAGCGCTCCGCGCAGCTGCTTGGCAACGACCTCGATGGCCCTGCCGGACTCGCGCTCGTCGAGCAGCTCGCCGACGCACATGATCGGTCGCAGGCCCGCTGTGATCGCGCGGGCAAGCTTCTTGCCGACCAGCTCGTCGGTCTCCTTCTGATCCCGGCGGCGCTCCGAGTGGCCGATGATGACCCAGGTGGCCAGACCGTTGAGCATCGCTGCGGAGATCTCGCCGGTATAGGCGCCGGCGGCTTCGTGGTGGACGTTCTGGGCACCCACGGCCACGTTCTTGCCCGCGAGGGCATCTCGAACGGCGGCCAGGCACAGATAGGGCGGGCAGATAACGCGGGTGACCCCCGGCTCCTCGGTCCGGGAAGCGATCGTGGCGGCAAGCTCTCCAGCGTCCGCGGGGGTTGTGTTCATCTTCCAGTTGGCAGCAATGATGATCGGTCTCATGAGGTCAATGATGCCAGAGCGGAGGGGTAGTCCGGAGGGACAACCGGCCCCTCGCGAAGTGGCGTAAGGGCCGCGATGGGGTGTCAGTCGGCCCCGAGTGGCGATTCGGAGCCGCTCCTCCCTCCGGGCTCGGCCGGCCGAACGTTGCCGCAGCAACCGCGGCGCGCCTCAGCGGACCGTGACCCGGTCACGCCGTGCCGGCCGACGCTTGCCCGCGTCATCGTCGGGGTGGAGCGCGAGCTTCTCCATGCGCTCCAGGGCGCGCTGCACCGACGAGCGGTGCATCTCCAAACGTTCGGCGAGCTCGGTGAGCGTGGCCTCGGGTTCCTCACGGCGGGCATCGGCGACCACCCGCACGACGTAGGGCTGCTCGGCCAGGCGCCCGTCCGACTCGAGCTGGTCGATGGCCTCCAGCTGGCGTGCCGCGGCCGACACGGCGCGCTGCAGATTCGCGGACTCCGCGTTGATGACGCGGTTCAGCTCACCACGGACCGAGCGTGAAACCTGGCGCGCCTCGAGCTCCAGTAGCGACGCGCTCGCTCCCACGACGCGCAGGAACAGCCCCACGGTCTCCACGCTCTTCCAGGTGACCACACCGCGGCCCCGTCGAACGCGACGCGTTGCGGGCATTTCCAGCTGATCGAGGAACCGGACGAGACCATCGGCCTCCGCGATGGGCAGGACGAACTCGAGGTGCGTCCGGCCGCCGGCGAGACTGAGCGAACCGTGCGCGAGAAACAGGCCGCGCAGGTAGGCCACACGGCAGTGGTCGGGAGCGCGGCTGAAGTCCGTGGTCGGCGGCAACTCGGTGCGCGCCGCCGCGAGGGTGCGGCCCAGTCGCAGCTCCAGGCGCGCGATCGACCGGCGGCGCGGCTCGAAGGCGCCGGCCAGGCCGGAGAGCTCGGCAGCGCGGCAACATCGCCGGGGAGGATCGATGGCGGCGAGCTCCGCTCGGAGACCCTCGACCAGATCGCGTTCGGATGTGGTCATGAACGGCGGGCTACGCCGTGCGAACGGAGCGCGGCCGACGCCGCTCGTAGGTCTCGCGTTCGTACATGCGCATGATCGCCACGGCCAGCTTCGCCGAGTCGTGGTGGTGCGAGTTGTCCGGATCCACCACGTCGTCCAGGATCAGCCTGGGGGGCGCAGCCGTCGGGTCCGTCGTCACGGGCGGCCAGCGCAGCTTCACCGGTGCCACGCCGATACCGCGCCGCCGGGCCTTGAATCTGTTGTTGGCGAGAACCACGTCGATCCAGTCCGAGCCGGCATGCCGCTCGAGGGCCTCGAGATGGTCCGACAGGTCGTAGCCCTGAGTCTCGCCGCGCTGCGTCGCGACGTTGCAGACGTAGAGCCGGATCGCCTTGGACCTGCGGACTGCGCTCATCATTTCGGGGAGAAGCAGACTCGGCATGATGCTCGTGTACAGGCTGCCGGGCCCGATTACGATCAGATCGGCCTCGTCGATCGCCTTTCGTGCGTCTTCGCTCGCGGTGACCTCCTCGGGGGTCAGCCACACTCGGTCGATCTTCAACGATCGCCCGATCTCCGACTGCCCCGTGACTTCGGTGCCGTCGAGCAGTCGCGCGTGAAGCGTCACCGGCGCGCCGGTCGCCGGCACCACCTGGCCGCGAACCGCCAGGACGCGATTCATCTGGCGGACTCCCTCCTCGAAATCGCCGTCCTGGATTGAGTTCATTGCCGCGAGGAGCAGATTGCCGATCGTGTGCCCGCCGAGACTCCCCTCCCCCTCGCCCGGGAATCGGTACTGGAGCAACTCCGCCATGAGCGGCTCCGAATCGGCCAGGGCCGCGATGCAGTTGCGTATGTCGCCGACCGCCGGTATCCCAAGCTCCTCGCGAAGCCGTCCCGACGAGCCGCCGTCGTCGGCCACGGTCACAACGGCCGTGATGTTGCTCGTGTGCTCTTTGATGCCGCGCAGAAGGGTCGAGAGACCGGTGCCGCCGCCGATGACCACGGTCTTCGGTCCGCGCGCGAGGAATCGCTTCTGGTAGATCACCTCCACCAGCGGCTGGTCGCCATCGGCGCTGCGGAACGGACCCATCAGCACGCCTACGGCACGCCACGAGCCGTACACGAACAGCCCCACGCCCGAAACACCTACAGCGACGCCACGCAGCCAGTACGGCAGGAACTGCAGCGTCAGGACGAACATCACGCCCTGACCCGGACCTGAGAAATCGTAGTCCCGGTATACCTGACGCAGGAGCAGTGCGCCGGCAAGGGCCAGGAGGAACTCGCCGACGAAGACGATTACGAGCCAGCGCTTGATCCCGATCCCCGGTTTCAGCCAGCGGCGCAGAACTGAGGCACTGACCGGGAAGCGAGGAAGGTTCATTCGCGCTCGAGTTCGCGGTGGAACACGGCCACGGTCCCGAACCCGCGCCCCTCCAGCCATTGCCGCAACTCTTCGGTGATCACGATCGAGCGGTGGTACCCGCCGGTGCATCCGATCGCGACCGTGAGCCGGGTTTTGCCTTCGCTCCGGAAGCCGGGGACGGTGAGTTCCAGGAACTTGGCGAGGAAGTCGAAGAACTGCTGCGCGATCGGTTGGCCCATGACGTAGTCGCGTACGGCCGGGGTGAGTCCGGACAGATGGCGCAGAGTATCTACGTAGTACGGATTCTCCATGAACCGGACGTCGAAGACGAGGTCGGCCTCCAACGGCACGCCGTACTTGAAGCCGAAGCTGATCAGCTGGAAGACGAGAGTCTGGTCGTCGGGCGCGTCTTCCAGGTTGGCAAAGATGCGCTCCTTCAGCTGTCGAAGCGAGAGATCCGACGTGTCAACGATCACATCGGCCTCCGCCCGGACAGGGTCGAGCAGATGTCGCTCCTCGGCGATGGAACCGGCTATGCCGCGCCGGCCGGCGAGCGGATGTCGGTGGCGCGTCTCGGAGAAGCGGCGGATTAGGACGTCGTCGCGGGCTTCGAGGAAGATCACTCGCGGCTTGATGCCGCGACCTTCCAGCGCTCCGCGCATCGCGGCAAGCGCCAGCGGTGCGTTGCCCGCCCGAACGTCCAGCACGACGGCCACCTTCTCGAAACGCTGCCGATCATAGGAGAAGAGCTCGGCCAGGTCCGGGAGCAACTCGCCCGGCAGGTTATCCATGCATGTGTAGCCGAGATCCTCGAAGAGCTTGGTGGCGGCGGTCTTGCCGGCGCCGGAAAGCCCGCTGAGAATCACGATGCGCTGCTTGCCTGCTGCCGGGACAGGTCGGCGCCGGGCAGGAGCGTGCTTTCGCACGACCGGCTCGGAGCCGCTACCGGGCGCGTAGGCGCGCGCGGCGGTCTCTTCGGTCGTTGCGCCGACGCTTCTCTGCGCGGCGTCCGGTTCTCGCTTCATTGGCAGAGTGTATCGCGTGAGGTGCTGCGAGCAGGGAGCGCGCCCCGGGTATGCTCAGTGCTGGACCCGCAACCGGGCCGACCACTCCCGTGCCGCCGCCGCCAGCGATTCCGCCACGTCCGTGACCCCAGCCTTGCTCGCGACGCCGGACACGCCACGCGACACGTTCACGAGCAGGCCGCCGCCGGGCCGTCCGCCGGCTGGTGCCGTGGTCGCCGGGCCGAAACGCAGAACAGGGTCAACTTCCCCTCCTTGCGCTCCAACGCCGGGTACCAGCAACGCCAGACCCGGCGCGATGCCCCGGATCCGTTCCAGCTCGGCAGGCGCCGTGGCTCCCACCACGAGGCCGACGGTCCCGCCCGGGCCCCACTTCTGGGCTCGGCGAGCTACGCGCGCATAGAGAGGCTCGGCCGGGGCCCCGATCGCCGGATCCGCCTCAACCAGCAACCCCTGGAGCTCGCCGGCTCCGGGATTGGACGTGCGGCACAGGAGGTACGCGAACCGATCGCCGCGCTCCAGGAGCGGCTCGATTGCCTCGGATCCGAGATACGGGTTGACGGTGACCGCGTCCACCCCCAGTGCGTCGTAAAGGGCCACCGCCTGGCGGGCCGCGGTTGACCCGATGTCGCCACGCTTCACGTCGGCGATGAACGGGATGTCAGTGGGAACGCGGCCACGCAGACGCTCGAGCGCGGCGATGCCTCCGGACCCGAAAGCCTCGAAGAACGCCACGTTGGGCTTTACGGCCGCGGCATACGGCAGGGCGGCGGCCAGCAGGATCTCGCAGAACCGCTCGATCCCCGAGAGGGTCGGTGCGAAGCCTTCCGGCAGTGATTCGGGCGCGGGGTCCACGCCGACGCACAGGACGGAGTGAACCGCGGCGGTTCTGGCGGCGAGTCGCTCGAGGTAGGTGTTCATGGCGACCAAGCGTAACCGACGGACGTGCGACTCGTGGCGCCGGCCGCTACGGCGAGGCCGAAGGCGCCACCGAAGGGGATGGCGCACCGGAACCGGCAGCCGACCACGCGGCCGGAGAGCTGCCGTCGAGCCCGCTGTATTCGGTCAGTCGCTCGGGCGATCCGAATGTGAACGCCGCTCCCGAGCGAACCACATCGGCGAGGTAGAGATCCACGATCGAACCCGTCAGGTGCATGTAGGCGAGCCGATCGCCGCTGGGCGACCAGACGGGCGCCCAGGAACGGCCGTCGCTGGTGACCTGGCCCACCTGACCGCCTGTCGACGCGTCCAGGATGGCCACATCCAGCTTCACGCCGCTCACTTTGGCGACGGCGAGGTACTTGCCGTCCGGAGACCATTCGGGGCCGCGATAGCCACGGACCAGAAGCCGCGCCGACCTGGCCGCCACGTCGTATATCCAGATGCTGGGAGCCGGATCGGCGCCGTCTCTCCCTTCCATCACGTAAGCCACGGACTTCCCGTCCGGCGAGTACGCGGGCTCCGAATGCCCGAATGGATGCATCTCCCGAAGATATGGAGTACTCAGGAACGCTCCGGTCCTGAGGCTGATGAACGAGAGAAGGTTGTCCTTCACCCCCGGGGCGGTGGGGCCGTCGGAAATGACGGCAGCCGTTGAACCATCCGGAGAGATGGACGGGTGACGCATCCAGAAGAACGTCCGCATCTTCCCCGCCTTGAGGATCCCCGACACCAGGTCGGCCTCGCCGGATCCATCGGCGTGCACACGGCACAGGACCGGGTAGGTGAGTCTGAACGGCGAAACTCCGCCGTTGTCCGGGTTGCCCCAGGTTCCTGACGTGATGCGCGTGTCGATGTAGTAGATCCACTGCCCGTCCGACGACCAGGTGGGCTGCGACGCCTGTGAGCCGTCCTTGGAGTGCGTGATCTGCACGACTCCCGTGCCACTCTGGACGAACAGGTTGCCCGACTTCGCGTAGACGATGGAACCCGGCACGTCGATCTGCTTGTTGGTGATGACGACATTGGAAGGGGCCGGTGTGCCCGCGATGTCCTCCTGGGTGGGGCCGGCGGCCGGTTCGGCGGTCGCAGCTGGAGCAACCTTGCCCGCAATCGGAATTGGATTCCGAATCAGGCTGTATGTGACGGCTCCCGAGCCGATGAGCCCTACGAGGCAAAGCGCGGCAGTCACGTGCCTGGCCACCGGTAGATGCCTTCGAGTGCCGCCCGAAGGATCAGACCCCGGCTTGCGCGGGCGCCACATCTCTAGATACCGGCTCTCGTCGCGGCTTGCGCACCCTCGGCCGCGACATCGAGGACCTCGAGCTGGATCGACTCGAAGCCGCCAAATTTCCGGCTGGCGACTCTTGCCACGACATCCACCCGGTCGCCCTCACGCAGCATCACCGCCAGGTCCGCGCGACGAAATGCTACGGCGTCGAGAACATCCCTGGTACGGCGCAGAACGAGCTGGGTATGGCCGCCTTTGGCCGCCCGGACACGAGAGACGCTCAGCCCCGTGATGGCGATCGTGGGTGCTGGGTTTCCGGGTCCGAACGGGTCCAGCATGGCGACCTCGTGGACAAACCCAAAGTCCACGGCATCGCCCGTCAAAACGAGATCCACAGTCAACTCCGGACGGCCCTCCGGCTCCGGCAGCACCGCCTGCATGAGTCCAAGGAACCGGGCGACGAACTCCGGCCAGCGGCTTTCGTGTATGTCGAAGCCGGCCGCCGCCCTGTGCCCGCCGTGGCGTATCAGGAGGTCGCCGCATTCCACGAGGATCTCCGCGAGATTCGCGCTTCCGTGGCTCCGGCATGAGCCCCGCAGCACCCCGCCTTCGGCGTCGACGGTAGTCGCGACCACGGCCGGCCGCGCGAGATCCTCCGCAAGGCGGCCGGCGACGAGTCCGATGATTCCGGCCGGCCAGTCGCCGCGCACGAGCAACGCCGCGGGTAGCGGCTCGGGAGCCGCGGTGACGGTGTCGGCCGCCGCATTCGCGGGCGTGGCATCGTCCGGTCCCGGGCCGAGGCCGAGTGCACGGCGTGCCTCGGCGACGGCCGTGCGGGTCATCTCCCGCCGATCGCGGTTTGCCTGCTCGAGCTCGTCGGCGAGCGCATCCGCCTCCACGCGATCCGTCGCGAGAAGCAACCTGGCCGCCCGCGACGCCTCCCCCACCCTCCCTGCGGCGTTGAGTCTAGGCGCCAGGCCAAAGCCGATGTCGTCCAGCGTAAGACGCTCCGCGGCCAGTCCCGATCGATCCAGCAGCGCTGCCAGGCCCGGTCTGGGGCGCGTCCGCAAGCAGTCAAGCCCGATCCGGGCGATACATCGATTCTCGCCAAGCATCGGCGCCACGTCCGCCACGGACCCGATGAGGGCAAGGTCCGCCAGCGCGCGCACCTCCTGGGGCAAGATCGCGGCCGTCCCCATGACGCCAACCGACCGTTCTTCCCCAAGTTCCGAGATCAGCAGATGCGCCACCTTCCAGGCGACGCCCGCACCGGTGAGCCTGACCTCCGGATAGCGGCTGTCGCCGCGCTGCGGATTCACCACCGCAACCGCGGCCGCCGGCAACTCAGGAGCGTGGTGATGATCCGTCACGATCACATCGATGCCGCGGTCCCGCGCAAGCAGGATTTCGGCGGCGCTGCTCGTGCCGCAGTCCGCCGTGAGGATCAGCGTGCGGCCCTCGGCCGAGGCTCGGTCGATGGCCCGCACCGACAACCCGTGGCCGTCTCCGAGCCGCTCGGGCACGTATGGTTCCGCGTCGATACCGATCGCACGCAGCGCCAGGACGAGTATCGAAAGGCCGGTGACACCGTCCGCGTCGAAGTCCCCGTAGACGAGTACTCGCTCGTGTTCCTGCCGCGCACGCGACACGCGGGCAAGGACGGCGTCCGCATCAGGCAGAAGGCGAGGGTCGTGCAGGCCCTTCTCCGCAGGCGCGAGGAACGCCGAAAGGTCGGCGACCGAAACGATGCCGCGGCCGGCCAGCAGGCCTACCAGGCGCGGCGAGATACCTCGCTCAGCGCCCAGCGCCAGGCATCCCGGATCCACGGCCGGATTGGCACGCAGTAGCCAGCGGAACCTCGACTCGATCATGCCGCCCAGGATGACACGCGCGGACAAACCGCGACTTATCCGGCAATTACGCGCGACCCGGCCGGTGCCGGCCCAGCCGTACCGCGACTAGCGGCGAGTGCTCCGGAGAGCCGCCAGGCGTGCCGCCCGGCGCCGATCGTCCCACAGCTGCCAGACGACGAGCAGCGGGCTTGCGTTGAAGATCGACGAGTACGTACCGGAGATGATGCCGATCAGGAGCGCCAGGACGAAGTAGTGGATCGACGCGCCGCCGAACAGCAGCAACGCGGTCAGTGTCACTACGACCGTGAGACTCGTGTTGATCGACCGGCCGAACGTCTGAAGGATCGAGTGGTTGACGATCAGGTCGAACGGTTCGCCGGCGTGGCGCGCCTTGTTCTCGCGGATCCGGTCGTAGACGACGATCGTGTCGTGCACGCTGAAGCCGATGACCGTCAGCATCGCCGTCACAAAGAGCGCATCTATTTGAACCCCGAAGATCGTTCCGAGGATGGCGAAGATGCCGATGACGACGATCACGTCGTGTACAAGGGCGGCAAGTGCCGTGGCACCGAACTTGATGCTGTGGAAGCGGATGCCGATCCAGATGAGGATGCCGATCGACCCGAGGAGGATGAGCAGGACGGCCTGCTGGATCAGCTGATTGCTGATGACGGGGCCGACCGCGCTCTCGAGGCCTGTGCAGGCGATGGGACCGAGATTCGGATTCGCCTGCAGCGCGACGGCGAGCTTCGCAAGCTCACCCTGTGTAGGGATCTGCAGCTGGCAGCTCTTCCCGTTGCTCGGATCGATGCCCTTGTTCACGACGGGACTCGACGTGGGGGAGGCGCTTGGCGATGCGGACGCCGAAGCGCTCGCGCCGGGCGAACCTGACGCGGAGGGCGCCGCCGTGGGTGTCGGCGTTGCGGTGGGAGTCGGCGTGGGGCTCGCCAGGGCGGCGCTGGCCGAAGCGCTGGCCAGGGCGGCGCTTGCGGATGCGCTGACCTCGGGCTTGATCGTGGGAGCAATCGACGGAGGCGGGATCAGATCGGCCTTCTGGCTCCGGATCTCGAACATCTTGGAGGTGTCCTGCGACACGGAGATGTCCGTCAGGCCCTGGGCCTTGAGGACCGCCTTGACGTCATCGATAGAGGCGTTTGTGTTCTTGAACTGGAACTGCCACACCGTGCCGCCGGTGTAGTCGATCGAGAACTGAAGGCCCGCCTTTCCGTTCGTGATCGGCGTGAGCATGATCGCGATCAGGCCCGGTACCAGGATCAGACCGGAGAAGAGGAAGAACCATTTTCGCTTGCCGATGACATCAAACACGACCGCGGGTCTCCCGTCGGGCGAGTCTTCCGCCCAAGGCTCGGGCCTGGAATTCCGCGTCCGAGACGCCGTAGAGCCAGGCTTTCTGCAGGGTCTGCAGATGGATGACAGACCGCAGCAGGGTACGAGAGACCGTCACCGCGGTGAACATGGACGTCGCCACACCGATGATCAGGACGAGGGCGAAGCCTTTGATGATCGACGAACCACCGAAGTACAGGATGCAGGCGGTGATCAGCGACGACACGTTGGAGTCCAGGATCGAGTTCCAGGCGCGCTGGAACCCCGCCTCCACGGCCGTCGCAAGCGTCTTGCCCGCCCGTAACTCCTCTTTTGTCCGCTCGAATATCAGGATGTTGGCGTCAACCGCCATGCCTACCGATATTACGAAGGCCGCAATTCCGGCGAGTGTGAGCGTCACCGGCACGATCTTGAACATCGCGAGGACTGTCATCGCGTAGTAGCAAAGCGCCAGGCAGGCCACGACGCCGGGCAGCCGGTAGAACACAAGCATGAAGAGCATTACGAGCCCGATGCCGATCGCTCCGGCGAAGAGCGTCCGGTTCAGGAACTCGCTGCCGAGGCTGGCGGGGACGTTGCCCTTGCCAATCTGCTCGATCGCAAACGGGAGCGCGCCGTAGGTCAGGATGTTCGAGAGGTCCGTCGCACTGGCCTTGTCGAAGCCACCCGTGATGACGCCCTTGCCGCCGGTAAGCTGGCCCTGGATAACCGGCGACGAAATGATCTTGCCGTCGAGGACGATCGACATGTACTGGCCCGCGCCCTGGGCCGTCGCGGTCTCGAACGAACTGGCGACAGTACTGTTGAAGCCGAAGGCCACCTGCCAGGTCGAGGATCCGGCGGCGATTACCTGTGGGAAGATCAGGCCGGTATCGAGGTCCTTGCCGTGGAACTGGGCGGTCTTCAGCAGCGCCGCGTCCATCATCGAACCAGAAGCCGGCACGGCCTTGGGGCCCGCAACCGCCGCAACCGCGGTAATGCCGTTCTGGGTATCCGCGTTGATCGCACCCGTGCCGTAATCCGCCTTGGGCAGGATTACCAGTTCGAGATCGCCGGTCGCGCCGACGAGCCTCTCGATCACCGAGGAGTCCGTAGCGTTCGGGATCTGGATCAGGATCTCGTCCGAGCCGATCGTCTCGATCACCGGCTCTACCGCACCGGTGGTGTTGATGCGGTTTTCGATGATCGTGCGCAACGTCTCCATCTGGGCTGATGTTGGCGTCCCCTGGCCCGGCACAACCCTGTACGTGGCCGAGAATCCGCCCGTCAGGTCGAGCCCAAGATTGACCTGTGTCTTCTGGGTGAAACCCCCATTCGGGTTGCTCAACACGAAGAAACTCGTGCCGGGCATGTCGACAAACAGGGCGATCGCGCCGATGGCCAGAATCAGGAAAGGCATTAGTCTTCGCACGAGGCGGGATGATACCGGGTTTGGCGGCTCGGCGCGCGGCGGCGGCACGCGAGCCCTGCCGCTACCCCTCCAGCGCTGCCTTGATCTTCGCCGCCATGGCGTCGCCGATCCCCGGAACCGCCGCCACCTGCTCCAGCGGCGCTTCTCGTACGCGCTTGATGGAACCGAAGACACGCAGCAGAGCCGCGCGCCGTTTGGGACCCACGCCCGGCAGATCGTCGAACGCGGAGTGCGTGGCGGCCTTGGCCCGCAACGATCGGTGATATGTGATCGCGAAGCGGTGGGCCTCGTCCCGAAGCCGCTGCATCAGGTACAACGCCGGGGACGTCGTCGGCAGCATCACCGGGTCGTCGCGGTCCGGGCGGAAGATCTCCTCGCGCTCCTTCGCAAGGCCGACCACCGCCAGGTCGCCGTATCCGAGCTCGTCCAGCACGACCTTGGCAGCCGATAGCTGGCCCTTGCCGCCGTCGATCACCACGAGGTCCGGAAGCTGCCAGCGCAGTTCCTCCTCACTCCCCTCCTCGCCCGACTTCGCGCGCTTGAAGCGGCGCCGGAGAACCTCCTGGTGGCTCGCGTAGTCGTTGGCGCCCTGCACGGTCTTGATGCGGAAGCGGCGGTACTCGCCGGTGCGGGGCTTGCCCTCCTCGAACACAACCATGCTGCCGACCGACTGCGCGCCCTGGAAGTTGCTGATGTCATAGCACTCGATGCGGCGGGGCAGGCCGCCGAGTTCCAGCGCCTCGGCCAGTTCCTCCAGCGCGAAGAGCGTCTTGCCCTGATCCGCGAGCCAACGCGCGTGCTCGCGGGCGAGCGTCTCCGTTGCGTTGCGCGTGGCGAGGTCCAGCAACTCGCGCTTGGCGCCGCGCCTCGGTACGTGCAGCCGGACGGCGCTCCCGCGACGACCGGCCAGGAAGGCCTCGATCTCGGCGGCGTCCTCGGGGAGCGCCGGGAGCAGCACGGCCGGCGGGATGCTCGTGGCCCGCTCGTAGTACTGCTGCACGAAGCCCGCCAGAACGGTGGCGTCGTCCGTTTCGCGCGGAGCGTCGAGCAGGTACACGTCCCGCCCCACCATCTTCCCGCCGCGAACGGCGAACAGTTGCACGGCGGCCTGCGTGTCCTGGCGGGCCAGCCCCAGCACATCCTCCTCGGTGGCGGCGTGCGCGGCCATCTTCTGGCTCTCCATCGTCTTCTCGATGGCCTTCACCTTGTCGCGAAGCGCCGCGGCGCGTTCGTATTCGGTCGCCTCCGACGCCGCATGCATCTGCTTCGTCAACTCCCGCGCCACCACTTCCTGGCGGCCTTCGAGAAAACGCTCGATCTGCTCGATGTCGGCGCGGTAGTCGGTCTTGGAGATGTAGCCGACGCACGGGGCCTGGCAGCGCTTGATGTGATAGAGCAGGCACGGCCGCTCGATCGCCTTCTTACCTTCGTGGATGTCGAGCGTGCACGTCCGGAAGGGGAAGATGCGCCGGATGAGGTTCATCGCCTCGTCCACGCTGCTCGCCGATGCATACGGCCCGAAGTAGCGGCTTCCGTCCGCCGGCAGGCGCCGTGTCCGTTCCACGCGCGGGAAGTCCTCGCCGAGCGTGACCTTGATGAACGGGTAGCTCTTGTCGTCC
>PMBG01000166.1:0-11983 GCA_003153755.1 Chloroflexota bacterium
AAGGAGGCCGAGGCATATCGCGACGCTTTCACGGGGATCCTTTCCCACGAGGTGAATACGCCGATCACATCCATCTATGCCGCAAGCACGCTTCTCTCGAGGGCCGGGCTCAGCGATGAGCAGCGCACCGAACTCGTGGATGACATCAGCCACGAGTCCGAACGCCTGCGCCGGCTCGTNNGGGCGGAGCGTGGCGCAATTCAGGTGCGGACCGAGCCGGTGCTCATTGGGCACCTCTTGCCCGGAGTGTGCGCTCAGGAGAGGCGCCGCTGGCCGGACATGGAGTTCAACCTGAGCATCGACACCCAGATACCTGTGGCGCGGGCGGATCAGGCGTTCGTGGAGCAGATCGTCCGCAACCTGATCGGCAACGCGGCCAAGTTCGGGCCGCCGGAAGGTCCCGTGGATGTGATCGCCGACTCGGCCGGAGGGCTTCCCCGGATCAGGGTCATGGATCGTGGGCCGGGCGTCGACCCCCAGGAGGCCGAGCGTCTCTTCGAGGTCTTCTACCGATCCGAGCGCACGTCCAGGATCGCCGGTTCCGGGATCGGGCTGTTTGTCGCGCACCGGCTGGTCGAGTCGATCGGCGGGACCATCTGGGCCAGGCCCAGATCGGATGGTATCGGCGCCGAGTTCGGCTTCGAGCTGCAGCCCTTCACCGAAGACGCGCCATGAAGAAAGCGGCCCCGGCCGATGGCCGGAGCCGCTTTTCGAGGGAGAGAGTCGAGGGCTACTTGAGGGCGTCTCGGCAAGCCTTTGCGCTCGCGGCCGCGGACTTCAGCTGGTCGCGGGCCTGGCCCAGCGAGGTGCGGGCACCGGTGAGGACCGGGCCGGCGGTACCGCCGTTGTACTGAGCCACAGTGAGCGGCAGGAGTGCGGCCGGGAGTGGAGTCGCGAGGCCGACCGCCTTCGTGACCGCGGCGTTCATCGCATCGAGGTCGGCCTGGGCGGCGTTCGTGTCCTTTCCGGCCGCCTTGGCGGCGGCGATCCGCGCGGCGAGGGCGTCGTTGACCTTGGAGAACTTGGCCTGGGCGGCCATCACCGTGTCGGCGGCGCTGACGAGGTTGACCTGGGGAACTACCAGAAGGTACACGCGATAGTCGGTCGCGATCTTGGCGATGTCGGCGCGCAGGGCGACGAGGCCGGTCTCGGAATCGATCGTTGTCTTGAGGCCCGCGAGGCCGGACCTGGTGCTGGCGATTTCGGAGGAGAGAGCGGCCGCGTCGGCGCTCGTGAGTGTCTTGGAGGCGGTCACTTTGGCCGCCAGGTCGTTCAGGGTGGTGTTGCGGCGCGCGATCTCGCAATCGCCGAACGCGCGCAGCGTGTCTACGCTCGCCCCGGCCTTCATGGCCGCGGCCTGCGTAGCGCAGACACCCTTGCCGGCGGGTCCGGCGGGCGGATTAGTGGCGGTGGCTATCCCTGCCGTGGTCAGCACGAGCGTCGCGCCGATTGCCAGAGCTCCCACGAGCTTGGTGAAACGAGCGTTCATTCTTCTTCCTCCTGAGATCACGGGGCTATTCGCCGCCGCTTGTGTCGCTGCCTTGAAGTGAGCCGTTGAGGCCGTTTACCAGCTGATCCAGCCCCGAGAGCGAACTGTCGAGTGGATCGGCTGTCTTGTTCGGTTGAGGTGTTGCGACCGCGGGTACCGGGGTGGTGTCGGTGGCTTCTGCGGTGGCGTCCGGCGTGGCTTCGGCCGCGTATGGCGTGGCTTCGGCGGCGTACGGCGTCGCCGGGGCCGTGCTCGGCGCCGCGGTCTGCACGACCGGCGTTGGATTCGTCTGGTTGCCCGTGGCGCCGTTGCCTCGGCCGCAGCCGGCGGTGGCCACGGCGACGCCGGCGACGAGTACCAGGACGGAGAGCCTGGCGGCGTAACTTGCTTGACGGTTCACCTGGTTGTCTCCCTTGTCGCACTCGGTCTGAGGTGACAGTGCGCATAGTCGAGGACCGGCCGCAGGATTCCAGGCACTCCGGGTAAGCGGCATGTAAACCCGGCCGGCCCATGCGGCGTCATTGCGGGAGCGGGTCGCTCGGCGACCGGCTGCAGCCAGGGACGATCCGTGGCCTTGACCTTCGAGTGGGTTGAGGGTGTAGCCTCGTATGAAAGAGCCCACAACCCCTGCAAGGGAGTCCAGTGACCGCCAGCCGATTGCTCGCCAAGCTCGAGGATTTCCGACTGCTGCCTATCCTCGTAGCGTTCGCTATGGCGGTGGGCATCCTCGTCGGCAAGGCCCTGACCATCTCGGACTTCACCCTCACACCGCCGATCGACTCGCTCAAGGCGATCGCCGGTGGCACCTTCGTGGCATCGGTGCCCAACGCAATATCACTCGGGGTGCCCATCGGGCTCTTCGCGATGATGTACCCCGCGATGACGAACGTCCGGCTCGGCGAGGTGGGTGCCGCCTTCCGCTCGCCCCGTCAGCTCGGCGTGGTCCTTGCGTTCAACTACTTCGTGGCTCCGTTCGTGATGCTCGCGCTCGCGAACGTGTTCGTGTCTGATCCCGAGCTGCACACCGGGCTAGTCCTGTACGGCCTTGCCCCGTGCATCGCCATGGTGATCATCTTCACCTACCTCGCGAAGGGCAACACGCCCATGGCGTTGGTCTTCGTGGCCCTCAACTCCGTCGCGCAGATGCTCCTGATACCGGTCTACGCGCGGCTGCTGATCGGCAATGTGAGTTTCGACGTCTGGGTCGTGGCGGAGAGCGTGGTCTTGTACCTCGGCCTGCCGCTCATCGCGGGCGTGCTGACGCGAGCGCTGGTGACGCGGCGCGGCGGCGAGGAGGCAATGGAGCGGCTCAAGCCGGGACTGAGCGCGCTGTCGATCCTGGGCTTGCTGTTCACTCTCATCGTCATGTTTGCCCTCAAGGGCGATCTCATCCTGGAGAGACCGGGGATCGTCCTCGAGATGGCGGTTCCGATGGCGCTGTTCTTCGGCGTCATGTTCTTCGTAGTGCTGTTCATCGGATCCCGAATGCGCTTCTCATATCGGGACGGCGTCGCGGTAGCGTTCAACTCGACGGGCCGCGACTTCGAGATCGCGATAGCCATCGCGATCACGGCGTTCTCGCCGACGGTTGCGCTGGCGACCGTAGTGGGGCCGCTGATCGAGGTGCCCGTGATGCTGTTCCTTGTCTGGGCGGCGACGCGGCTCAAGACGCGCTGGTTCATCGAGCCCGAACCTGCGGTCGCAGCGGCTTAGCCGGCACTCGCCGCGCGGGAGTGCGCAAGCGCACCGAATTTATCGGATCGGGATGGCTCGGCGGCGCTGAATCGGCCGCCGGCTGCCTAATCTGACCCTCCGCGGCGTTGTATGTGGAGGCCATTCCAGGTACGGTATGCCCAAGCCGGGCTCCCGTGTATGACGTAGGGCCCTGGTGGTCATATCGTCGCGGGCGGCAGGCGGCTAATCTCGCGCTGACTCAGCCATTCCGTCACCCGCGGCCGGCATGCCGGTGTGTCATGAGGTCGGCGGAAAGCAACGGATGGACGTCCACGAAGCGCTCGACGCCTGGCAGGCGCAGTACTCCGGGCAACCGCCTGTTGGTTTCATGCTGCGCTTCACACACGAAGCGGTCTGGACGCGAGTCCATTACCTGAGAGAAGGCATGGAACCGGCCACAGCCGAGGAGGATCAGAAGACCGCCGCGCGTTTCGACTCCGTCGCGAGCTCGCTCTTCATCGGCACCACCGTGCTGGTTCTGGCCATCCACCTCGACCCGCGTCGCGAGGCTACGGCCGATCTGCAGGCCCTCGGAGCCAAACCCATAACTCCGCCCGAATCGTGGATCAAGGCTCTCGGGGAGTACCTGCCGGATCCTTCCCGCGCCGAGTTCGTCGCGGCCACGCTCAGCTGGCAACGGGGCTGCCTGGATCGGCTGTGGCTGTCGGTTGCCCGCGATCTGATCGGGCGGATAGCCGTGTTCTGCCCCGCGACCGGCGACGCGTTCTGCCCGTACGGTGGCGGCGCGGATCTCTTCGTTTGGGGTTCCGAGCGCCGCTCCAAGCTTGGCGAGCGCTTCCGGGCCTGGCTTCCGAGCACCAAGATCCCGGGCGCCGTGCCACAACGGCCGGCCGGCGACATGGTTGCCGAACGCCGTTAGCACCCGTCCGGGTGCCATGGTTTCACCTAGGTCTTACTCCTTGGTGGGGTTCAAGTGCGACCGCACTAGTCCGACAATTTCTAACGGAGGGGCCGCACACCTGGCAAGGAGCTTTGCGTGGACGGCTTATCAGCAGTGCAGCTCAACAGTCTCTCGATGACGAGCGCTGTCGGGCTGGCAACCACCCAGACCCAGCACAAGCGGCATCCGGCCATGGATGCCGCCGCGACGATGCTGGGCATGTCCGATAGCGATCTCCGGACCGCACTTCAGAGCGGCAAGAGTCTCGCGTCGATCGCGTCCTCGAAGGGCATAACCCAGGACGCACTCACGGCCGCGATGACAGCTGCTATCCAGCAGGCGAATCCGGGCATCTCGACGGATCAGGCAACCAAGGTTGCCAGCGAGATCGCGACGCGGACGCCGCCCGTGGGTGGGCCCGGCGGGCCGCCGCCCGTGGGTGGACCCGGCGGTCCTTCGGGCACCGATAGCGACGACACCTCCACCACGCCCGCCGGCGGCACGACTGCAACCCGGGGCCATCACCATCATCACCACCCTGCCGCCGCGGCAGTGGACTCGACGTCGCAGCTACTGGGTGTCTCGACCACAGACCTGATCTCGTCGCTGCAGAGCGGCCAGAGCCTGGCCTCGATCGCGAAGTCCAAGGGCGTAAGCCAGAGCGATCTCGTACAGACGATCGCGGCGGCCTTGCAGAAATCGAACTCGAGCCTGTCCGCCGACCAGGCCGCGCAACTCGCGACTCAGCTGGCCACGCAAACACGCCCGTCGCAGGCGGACCAAACCTGGGGTGGCGGCTCTGCCGGCGAGAACCCGAGCACGTACGGCGTTCTGGCCTAGGGCGCATCCGAATAGGAAACAGCCGGCCGCGGAGGGGGAGAGCGGCCGGCTGTTCCTGTGTCTCGGGCCGGAGCGGAGAGGTGGTACGCCCCGACTGGCCCTCATTGCAGCATCCGATCCTGATAGTTTGCTGAATCGGGAGCGTTTCGAGGGATGGCCCCAGGGTCGCGCCGTCATCGCTCGAAGTTGTGGCTGTGGCCGAGACCGGCGACACTATGGTCATGAGTCCTGATCAGAAGCCGACCGCGAAGCGGACAAGGCCAGTCGTAACGCCCGTCCCGACTCCGGCGCCCGCGCCAAAGCCCGCCGCGCTGAAGGTTGCCGCCCCAAAGCGCGCTTCGGCGCCCAGGCCGACCCCGGCGGCGCCGGTCCCGCCATCGGCGCCGGTCCCGCCATCGGCGCCGGCGACTCGGGCGGACATCGCCCGCTACCGCGAGAACCTGCAAGGGGAGATCGACGCGATCGCGCTCTACGGCCTGCTGGCCGAGAAGGAATCGAGCGGGCAGCTGCAGGACTTCTATCGCCGGATGGTCGACGTGGAGTCGATCCACGCCGGGGTCTGGCGGGATCGGCTGGAAACGACCGGCGTGGACACGAGCCGGATGGCTCCGGCATGGCGCGCCCGAGTCCTCATGTTCATCGCCGCCCACTTTGGGACGAGCCTGGTTGTGCCCACCATCGCCGAGCGCGAAGCCTCGGACGAGGCGATGTACGACGACCAGCCCGAAGCCCTGGACCGTATGCCCGGCGACGAGCGGTCCCACGCTCGCCTCTTCCGTGAGCTCGCGAGCGGCCGCGGCATGGAGGGCGGGACTATCGCCCGAATCGAGGGCCGCCACCGCGGCAGCGGTGGAAACCAGCTTCGGGCCGCGGTACTAGGCGCGAACGACGGCCTCGTCTCCAACCTGAGCATCTCCATGGGTGTGGCCGGAGCATCGCAGGGAGGGCACGCGGTTCTGATCGCCGGCCTCGCCGGAATGCTTGCCGGCGCGCTCTCGATGGCGATCGGCGAATGGCTGTCGGTGCAGAGCGCGCGCGAATTGTTCGCCCACCAGGTGAAGGTCGAGCGCGAGGAACTCCTCAACGTTCCGCAGGAGGAAGAGGAGGAACTGACGCTCATCTACCAGGCCAAGGGTCTCACCGCGGAGCAGGCCCGGCTCATGGCGAAGTCGATCACCGGCGGCGAGATCGGTCGCGCGGTGGACACGCTCGCTCGCGAGGAGCTCGGCATCGATCCCGACGAACTCGGCGGCTCTGCCTGGGTGGCGGCGCTGACGTCGTTCTTCCTGTTCGCCCTGGGCGCGATCGTGCCGCTCTCACCGTTCTTCTTCGCGTCGGGCCTCGGCGCCGTAGTCGCTTCGATCGTCGTCAGCTCGCTTGCCCTGATGGTGGTTGGTGCCGCGATCACTGTTGTTACGGGCTCGAGTGTGATCAAGACCGGCGGCCGGCAGGTTCTCCTGGGTCTCTTCGCCGCGGCGGTCACGTTCGGACTGGGGACGCTGGTCGGTCGCGCGGTCGGCTGATCCCATGGCGGCTCAGCGGGACGCAGGGCGATTCCACGTCGAGTCGGCGGGGGAGTGGCGCGCCTGGCTCGCGGCGCATCCGGACCGTACGGAGGGCGTGTGGCTCGTCTTCTGGAGGGCTTCCTCGGGGCGTCCGCACGTCACTTACGAGGAGGCAATCGAGGAAGCGCTGTGTTTCGGCTGGGTCGACGGTCAGGCGAGCCAGATCGACGAGGAGCGCTCGATGCTCTGGTTCGCGCCGCGCCGAAAGGGCAGCACGTGGGCACGCACGAACAAGGATCGTGTCGCGCGCCTGGAGCGCGACGGACGCATGACCGATGCCGGCCGGAAGGTCATCGAGCGGGCCACCGCCGACGGCACCTGGACGATCCTCGATTCGGTGGATCAGATGCTCGTCCCCGAGGACCTTGCCGCATCGTTCGCGGCATGGCCGGGTTCGCGCGAGAAGTGGGAGGCGTTCCCGCCTTCGGTAAGGCGCCTTCACCTCGGCTGGATAGTGCTCGCAAAGGCGCCGGAGACTCGTGCTCGCCGGATCGCCCAGGTTGCCGAGAAGGCCTCGCGCGGCGAACGGGCCAACGAACCGCGCCGGCGGTGAGCAGGGCCGGTATCCGCAGGGTTCAGCTGCCCCGAATCGCGTCGGCGATTGCGGCGATGTGCTTGGGTGTCGTGCCGCAGCAGCCCCCGACGATCGTCGCGCCCGCCTCGACCAACTCGCAAACGCGCGACGACATGTACTCGGGCGTCTCGGCGTAGACGGTCACGCCGTCTATGAGCTCCGGGATCCCGGCGTTCGCCTGAGCCAGGATGGGGAGTTCCGGAACGGCGGCACGCATCTGCCGGACGATCTCGATCATGTTGTCGATCCCGTTCCCGCAGTTCGTTCCGATGACGTTGGCTCCCGCCGCGGCGGTCTCCCGTGCGGCAACCTCCGGGCTCAGACCCATCATCGTCCGGAAGCCGCGGCGCGAGGGCGCGAAGCTGAACGTGCACATGACCGGCAGGCCGGTGTGCTCCCTTGCTGCTCTAACCGCCTCCAGTGCCTCGGCGAGTGAGCTCATAGTTTCCACGCAGATCGCGTCGACGCCGCCGTCCGCAAGACCCGCCACCTGCTCGCGAAACGCCTCGTACAGTTCCTCCGGCGTGGCGTCGCCGCCCTCATCCCTGAGTATCCGGCCCGTGGGGCCAACGGAGCCGGCCACGAGCCTGCCGCTCCCTGCCGCCTCCCGCGCCAGTATCGCCGCCGCCCGGTTCACCTCAGCCGTACGTTCGGCCAGCCCGTGACGCGCCAGCTTGAGTGGCGAACCGCCGAACGAGTTGGTCAGCACGATGTCCGACCCTGCGGAGAAGTACGCCTCTGCCACGCCGCGAACCACATCGGGCCGGGACAGGCACCATGACTCCGGGCTGGCGCCGGCGGGCAGCCCCTGCGACTGCAGGAGGGAACCCATCGCGCCATCCGAGACCAGGACACCCCCGGAGAGGCGTTCGAGCAGCGTTTGCATTGGTCTTCCCCTGAAACAGTTGTGAAACCTGTTACAGCCCTATGATCGTACCGCGACCCACCAGCGTCGAGGAGAAGGATCAGGCAGATGGATCAGTTGTCCGACCTGCACGAGGCAATTCTGACGGGCGATGCAAGCGCGGCTTCCGAGGCCGCGGGGACGGCTCTGGCGGCCGGCGTCACGCCGGTTGACATTATCTCGAAGGGCATAAGCCCGGCGATGGCGGAGGTGGGCCGGCTCTTTGAGGAAGGCGAGTACTTCGTGCCCGAGCTGCTCATCTCGGCCCGGGCTACGAAGGCGGTCTTCGCGATCCTGCGGCCGCTCCTGGTGGAGACGGGCGCCAAGCCGGCGGGCCGCGTCCTGCTCGCCACCGTGGAGGGCGACCTGCACGATATCGGCAAGAACCTCGTTGGTGCCATGCTCGAGGGGGCGGGCTTCGAGGTAGTCGACCTGGGCGTGGACATCCCGGCACCTCGGTTCGTGTCGGCCGTCCGGGAATCCCGGCCGCAGATCGTGGGCCTGTCGGCGCTGCTTACGACGACGATGCCCGCGATGAAGGGGACGCTCGAGGCGCTGGACGCCGCCGGCCTCCGGTCCGCGGTCAAGGTCATGGTGGGGGGCGCGCCGGTGACACAGAGGTACGCCGATTCGATCGGGGCCGACGGCTACGGAGAGACCGCTTCCGGTGCCGTCGAGCTCGCCCGCCGTTTGATCGCAACGCAGAGCCTCGAAGCGAGCCGGGGGTAGCGACATGCACGACCAGCACTGGAGCCAGCTCGTCTCGGTCATCCGCGGCGAGGTCGTTCGCCCGCTTCCAACCGGCTTCATCATCGACAGCCCGTGGCTGCCCAGGTGGGCCGGGCATACGATCCTCGACTACTTCACCGACGAGCGGGTGTTCCTCGACGACAACTTCAAGGCTATCGATGAGTTCCCGGACACGATGTTCCTGCCCGGCTTCTGGTCCGAGTACGGAATGTGCACCGAACCTTCCGCCTTCGGCTCGATCCCGGTCTGGGAGGAGAACGAGTTCCCCTTCACGAAGAAGGTCCTCCATTCGATAGCCGATATCGACACCCTGGAGATTCCCAACCCTCGCAAGAACGGCCTGCTGCCGTTCGTGATCAAGCGGCTTGCTCACCTGCAGCCCGAGATCGAGCGGCGAGGGCACAAGATCCGCTTCGCGGCAGCCCGCGGCCCGCTGAACATCGCCACATTCCTGATGGGAACGACGGAGTTCCTGACGGCGATCAAGACGGATCCGGAGGCAGCGCACCGGCTGCTGGGCATCGTGACCGACTACCTGGTCGACTGGATCGCCTACCAGCGGGAATGCTTCCCGACGATCGACGGGATCCTTCTGCTCGACGACATCGTGGGCTTCATCAGCCGCCGCGACTTCGAGACGTTTGGACTGCCGTATCTCAAGCGGGCATTCGATGCCGACGTCACAGTGAANNACTTCGGCATCCAGCACTCCCTCACCGAGATGAGGACCTGGACCGACGGACGGATCGCGCTGCTCGGCAACATCCCGCCACGCGACGTGCTGGCCGACGGCACTCCTGCCGATGTCGAGGCTGCGGTGACGGAGATGCTCGGTGCGTTCGATGACCGTTCTCGCCTCATCGTCTCCTGCGGCGGCGGGATGTCGCCGGGGACCCCCACCGAGAACATCCGCGCCCTCATCTCGACGGTCGGGCGGCTCACCTCTTGACCAGCCTCCGAGAGATCGTCGAATCGAGCCCGCGCCGTCTGGTCATGCCCATCGGCGCCTACGCGGGGCTGGCCCTCACCGGCGGCACGGTTCGGGACGTCGTTTGCGACCCCGGCGCACAGGTGGCGGCGGTGCTTGCGCTCCACGAACGGCTTGACACCCCATTCCTGCTGACGGCGATGGATCTGAGCGCCGAGGCGGAGGCCTTCGGGTGTTCGGTCCGGTTGAGCGACGATGAGATGCCGGCGCTCACCGGCCGACTCGTGACCACCGGCGCGGACGTGGCGCGGCTGGACGTGCCGATCCCCGGCGACGGGCGGACGCGCGTGCATCTCGATGCCGCCTCGCAGCTCGTCGGGGCTGCCGCGGCCACGCCCGTGCTCGGCGGGATGATCGGTCCGTTCTCGCTCGCGGCCCGCCTGTTCGGCGTTTCGGAGGCGCTCGAGGCGACCCTGGCCGAACCGGCCGTGATCCTGGCGCTTCTCGAACGCGTCACGCCATTTCTGGTGGGGTATGCGCTCGAATTCAGGCGAGCGGGCGCGGCTGGGATCATCGTGGCCGAGCCGGCCGCGGGATTGCTCTCGCCGCGCGGCCTGAGCCGTTTCTCTACGCCATTCGTGAAGCAGATCGTCGACGCCGTACAGGACCCGAACTTTGCCATCGTGCTGCACAACTGCGGCGCGAAGCTCGTGCATCTGGACCCGATCCTCGACGCCGGCGCCAGCATCTACCACTTCGGCGCACCGATGGACCTTCCCGAAGCGCTCGTTCGCGTCAACGGCCGGGCCATCGTCGCCGGCAACGTCGATCCCACGTTCATCCACGCCGGGCCGCCTTCCGCCGTACTCGCGCAGGCGACGCGGCTTCTCGAGGCCGTCGCCGGGAATCGGGGTCTCGTGCTCTCCTCCGGGTGCGATCTGGCCCCGGGTACTCCGCTGGAGAACGTCCAGGCGCTCTGCGATGCCGCTGCCGACTACGAAGCGCGGCAGCCGGAGCCGGCGCGGTGACAGGCTCGCGCGTCCGGCCCGACGCGCTCGATCCGCCGGACCCGCCCGGCATGGCCGCGATGCCCGTCCCGCTCGAGGCCGAGGTATGCGGCGACCTGGTTGTCGGTCGCCCTCCGGCGGACGAGATTCGCCGGCACATCGGGTATCCGGCTCACGCGGTACCCGGGACGACCGTCGCCGAGCGGATCCAGGCAGTGACCGATGAGTCTGCGGCAGTCTTGCGGCCGCGTGGCGCGTTTGCCATCCACGGGGTCACCGGGCAGACCCCGCACCGGCTGCTTGTGGAACGCGTGACGATCAGAGGGGACGTGGCTCGGTTCGTAGGCGCTGCGGACCGGATCGCCGTGGTGGTCGCGACCGCCGGAGCGGGCATCTCGGAGCTCGCCGACCGCTACAACGCCGAGGGTGATTCGCTCGGCGCATTGATCGCGGACGCGATCGGGTCGTGGGCGGCGGAGGCTACCGCGGATGCGGTCACCGATCGAGTCAAGACGCATGCCGGGCCAGGCGAGGCGGTCACGCTTCGTTACAGCCCGGGCTACTGCGGCATGGCGATGACCCAGCAGGCCGTCCTGTTCGGTCTTGTCGACGCCGAGGCTGCCGGAGTCTCGCTCCTTCCGTCGATGCTGATGCAACCGCTCAAGTCGGTATCCGGGATCGTGGGTATCGGCCCGGCGGCGGGTCCGGAGGCGGTCCGTCTCGAATCGCCGTGTGACGCGTGCGGCCGGGTCAACTGCCACATGCGCCGGTAGCGGCTCGGCCGGAAGCCTCCGCCGTTCGGGTACTTGCCCCCAACTCGTTCGGATGCGATAAGCTCGGGGTCAAGTCCCTACGAATATGAATCGGGAGCGGTCACCACGTGAGCACCGAGATTCCTGCCTCGCCTGAACGAGGCGATTTCATCCGCGAGATCGTGGCCGCCGACCTGCGCGACGGCAAGCACAAGACCGTCGTTACGCGGTTCCCGCCGGAGCCCAACGGCTATCTGCACATCGGGCACGCCAAGAGCATCTGCCTGAACTTNNGACTGGGGCGAGCATCTCTACTTCGCGTCCGACTATTTCGGCCAGCTGTACGAGTGGGCCGTCTACCTGATCAAGGCCGGCAAGGCGTACGTCGACGATCTCACCGCCGACCAGATCCGCGAGTATCGCGGCACGCTCACCGAGCCGGGCAAGAACAGCCCGTACCGCGATCGCTCCGTCGAGGAGAACCTGGACCTGTTCGAGCGGATGCGAGCCGGAGAGTTCCCCAACGGCGCCCGCGTGCT
>PMBG01000166.1:11999-12310 GCA_003153755.1 Chloroflexota bacterium
GAGGGCATAACGCACTCGATCTGCACGCTCGAGTTCGAAGTCCACAGGCCGCTCTACGACTGGTTCATCGAGAACCTGCCGGTGCCGAGCAAGCCCCGCCAGATCGAGTTCGCGCGGCTCAACATCACCTACACCGTGCTCTCAAAGCGCGTGCTGCTGAAGCTCGTCAACGAGGGGCACGTTCGCGGCTGGGACGATCCGCGAATGCCGACGATCTCCGGCGTGCGTCGGCGCGGCTACCCGTCCGAGGGAATCCGCAACTTTGCCGCGGTGATCGGTGTGGCCAAGAGCGACAGCACCGTGGAAGTCGG
>PMBG01000197.1 GCA_003153755.1 Chloroflexota bacterium
CTCAACAACCTGATCTACGACGCGTCGCAGACCGCCATCCCCACCGACAATGTGGATCCCGACGTGGAGGCCGTCCCGGCGCGTTGGGACGTCCACTCGATCGAGCGGTTCATGATTCTGTTCGGCCCCATCTCGTCGATCTTCGACTACGTAACCTTCGGGCTGCTGCTCCTGGTTCTCGGGTCCGGCGCCGACTCCGGGCCCTCGTTCCATGCAGGCTGGTTCGTGGAGTCGCTCTTCACGCAGATACTCGTGGTGATGGCGATTCGAACCCGGCGCAGCCCGTTCTGGCTAAGCCGTCCGAGCCGTGAGCTCATGCTTGCCGTGGCGGGCGCACTGATCGTGGCAGTCGTAATCCCGGTGAGTCCGCTTGGGTGGTTCCTGGGCTTCGGAGGGCTTCCGCTGGTCTTCTGGCCGCTACTCGTGGGGATCGTCGCGGCGTATCTCACGCTCGTGGAGCTGGTCAAGCGGCTCTACTACAACCGCGAGATGCGCCACCCCGCGCCTGGGGCCACGACTCGGGCGAAGGTCTGAGGTTCGGGTCAGCCCTGGGCGAGCTTGACGGCGATAGCGAGCACCAGGACGACGGGGATCAGGATCGCGAACTCGAAGATGATTCGCGCGGGCTGCGTCTTGGGAGCCCACCGGTCCATCGCGACGTTCAGCCAGCCCCTCCGCAAGGCCTCCTTGCTCATGAGGGACGGCTGCGGCGCCTTTTGGGGCATCTGATTTCCGTTCACGGTTGGATCCTCTAGCGGCGGCAGCGGCAATCGCGGAGGCTGCTGCCCGAAAGGGTAGCGTGCCCGCTTCGCTTGGGCAGCTCCAGACGCTCGCTAGAGCTTGCGCACCACGACGGAACCGGAGGCGTCATCCTGCCACGAGCGCTTCATGGGGTTCTCCGCGGCAAGCGCGGCCGAGATGATGCCGAGCGGGAAGCAGATCGTCACTACCGAGAAGATGATGTACCGGAGCGTCACGGCGCCGAAGCCAAGGGACTGGCCGTCGGCCATCCTCACGACGCGCAAGCCGAACAGTCTCTGCCCGATAGATCCCTCGAAGATGTACCAGCTCGCCGGGTGGTACGAGACCACGAAGAAGAGCCAGAACAGGCTGATTGTGGTGGCTTCGGGGGTATACGTGGTCCCCGCGCTCGTACGGCCCATGCCCGCCATCGCCATCAGCAGGTCTGCCAGCAGCAGTGAGACGAACACGAGGACGGCGTCCACCAGCAGCGCTGCGAACCTCCGGCCGATACCGGCCCACAGCAGCCCCGGCGCGGGTCCCGCACTCGGGGCCGGGTAGATCGGCTGGTAGTAGGCGGGGCCGTATGCGTAGCCGGCTCCGTATCCCTGCGGCGGATTTCCGGGGTACGGCGGCGGCCCGTACGCGGGCGGCGGCCCGTAAGGCGGCGGCGGCCCGTAAGACGGCGGCCCGTACCCGGGCGGCGGCCCGTAAGACGGCGGCCCGTAAGACGGCGGCCCGTACCCGGGCGGCGGCCCGTACGCGGGCGCGGCACCGGGGCTCACATACCACTGACCGGGCGCGTTCGGCGGTAGGTTCAGATCCTGCGTCGGCGGCAGGCTCTGCGTCGGCGGCAGACCGCTCGAAGGGTACGGCGCCGAGTCGGGCGTTGAACCGCCTTCGAGCGCGCCGCTCCCAGGCGGGTTCGAGTCGTCGTCCGAAAGCTTGTCGTCGGTCATGCCTGCCTCTGGAGGACCAGCTCGCCCGCCCTTGATGGGCGAATGGTATCAGCGGCTACACGGCACACAATGGGTCCGCCGAGTAAGTGCCGCCGAACGCACGCCCGAACGGGCCGCCTAAGCAGCCCGGGCGCGCTTGCGGGCCTGCCGGCCCCAGTCGGCGGAAGCGGGCTCGGAGAGCGCCGACGGGCTGCCGGACCCGTCAACAGTCCGGAACCGGGCCACGAGTTCGTCGAGCGTGCGAGCCATGTCGGCCAGTGTGGCCGCGGAAGCGACCACCTCTTCGGCCTGGGCGGACATCTCCTCGGTTGCGGCGGAGACCTCCTCTGCCGATGCCGAGTTCTCTTCGCTGATCGACGCGATCGCCTGGACGGAGCGGCTCACAGTGTCCGCCGAAGCGGTCATGCTCGCGGCCGCGCTGTTTGTCTGTGCCGCGATCGTTGCGATCGCATCGGAAGCGGCCACGACACCATTGGATGCGGAGTTCATTGCGTCCACCGCACCGGTGATGCGGCCTACCGCGGCCTGGGTGGCCTCGACGGCGTCGGCGATCTCGTCGAGCGAGGAGCCGGCCTGTGCGGCCATCGTTGCGCCCTGCTCGACCACGACCGCCCCGGCGTTCATCGCCTCGACTGCCTGGTTGGTACCGGCCTGGACCTCGGCGATGAGAGACGCGATCTCCTTCGTTGCACGGCTGGATCGCTCCGCGAGCTTGCGGACCTCATCGGCGACGACGGCAAAGCCCTTGCCCTGTTCGCCCGCCCGGGCCGCTTCGATGGCGGCGTTGAGAGCGAGCAGGTTCGTCTGCTCGGCAATGTCGTCGATCGTCTCCACGATCGCTCCGATCTGGTCGGACTTGGCGCCGAGTTCGGTGACCTTGACGCTCGCCGTCTCGACCGTGTCCTTGATGCGGTCCATCTCGGCGACGGTCTGCCGGACGGCGGTGCGGCCGCGGACGGCCGCGTCGGCGGCGTTTCGTGCCACGCCGCTCACCTCGGCGGATGCCGCGGACGCGGCGCTGATGGCACTCGCCATCTCGGTGAGGGCTGTTGAGGCGGCGTCGACCTTCATGGAGGTCTGCGCGGCGCCGTCGCCCACCTGGTCGATGATTGCGCTGAGTTCGATCGCGGCAGCGGAGGTGTCGGAGGCGGCGCGTGCCTGCTCGCCGGCTCCCGACGCAACCTGGTTGATCGTCTGGGCGATCTGGGTGGATGCGCCGCCGGATTGGCTCGCCGCGTCGTTGAGGTCCACGCTCGTGCGAGAGACGGCCTCGGATGCCTCACGAACCTCGCCGATGGTTGCGTTCAGGCCGTGACGCGCCTTTTCGTAGGACTCGATCGTGTCCTGGAGCTTGGCCAGCATCAGGTTCGTCACGGCCGCGGTCTGTCCGATCTCGTCCGACCCGTACTTCTCGATCGGCGTAGTGACCGCATGTACCTCGACCGTCAGGTCGTTGTCTGCGAACGCTGCCAGGCCGCGCTGGAGGTACGAGGCGCAGTTGTCGGTCATGCTCGTCAACGTGACCTGCACGGCCCGGACGCCGCCTGTGATCGACCGAACCAGCATCAGCAGCAGAGCCATGCACACCGCCCAGCCGATCAGCAGCAACGCTATCAATACGATCCTGGTCTGGTCGAATTGGCCGGAGGCGGCTTCGACCGATGCCGCCGCCGCGTCGTGATTGAGCTTGTCCCATGCGTCGGTCGCGTCGCCGAGCGTGCTGTACGTCTTGTCCGCGTCTCCCGTCGTCAGAAGGGCGAAACCCTCGTCATTCTTGCCGGCGAGGCTGAGGCCGACGAGCCCTGCGGTCTGGGCCTGGTAGTCCACCCATGCCTTGTTGACTGCGGAGAGGTCGGCGCGGTCGGTCTCGCTCCACACGAGCGGCTCGTAGCTCTTGAGAAGGCCGTCGATCTTCGCCTTGGTCGCCTGGATGTCCGCGGCGGCCTGGGTCTTCTGATCGTTGGGGCTGAGCAGATGGATCATCTGCCGGCGACGATAGGTGCCGAACTGCGACTGGAGGCTGAGGATCGTCTCTACGCCTGGGAGTCGCTGGGCGCCCACCGCCTCGACCCGGTCGTTCATCGCGGACATCTGGACGACAGACACGCCCGTGACAATCGTAAGGAAGGTCAGGCACAGGAGGAACCCTGCCGCAAGACGAAGTCGGATGGACGATCTCATGCCAGTTCACCTCTATGGCGCGGGACAATTGCGCCTGAGGCCAGAATCGGCATAGTCCGCCGCCGGCCCATGACTGTGGAGTCGGTGCCGTCGCGGAGTGGCTCGGTACGGGTTCTCCCTTAGAATGCCGCCGCCCGACGGCGACCGGGCAGCGGGACGTGAAGGGATTCCGCTTGGAGCCTCCTGTTCGTGCGGCTATCCTGCCTCAATAGGTGGTCGGGCCCCCGATCGGATGAGGAGTGCGAATGTCCGGGTTCAAAGCGTTCCTGCTCAAGACCAACGCCATGGCTCTCGCAGTCGGCGTGATCATCGGCGTTGCGATGGGCAATGTCGTCAACTCTCTCGTCAACGACCTCATCATGCCGCCCATCGGCTATGTGCTTGGGAACGTCGACTTCTCACAGTTGAAGATCGTGCTCAAGGCCGCCACGGGCAATCCCGTGGATCCCAAGACCGAGGTTGCGATCCGCTACGGCAACTTCATCAACCTCGTCATCGCTTTCGTCGTCGTCGCGCTTGTGGTCTATGTCGTCGCGGGCCTTCTGCTCCGTGAGAAGGAAGAGCCGAAGCCCGTTATGAAGGACTGCCCCTTCTGCAAGGAGTCCGTGCCGGCCGACGCGACCAAGTGCCGCGCCTGCACGAGCGCGATCTAGGCTTGCGGGAGTCTCGACCCGAGGAGCCAGATGAACGTTCGTTTCGATCGGATCGTTCGCATCCAGGCCGCTATGCGCGACAACGGCTGGATCGCGATCGTGATCCTGAACCACGACGATTACCGGTATCTCTTCGGGACTGACAGGGCGCAACCTCGCGCGGTGATCCCGTTCCACGGCCCGCCGGAGTTGATCGCCTTCACGGGCGAGGAGCCCGAGCTTCGTGCGGCTCTCGCGGACGGCAAGGTCCATGTCTTCGGCAGCGTGGGCGGCCAGATCCACGACGTCGTGGGCCGGCTCCGCGAACTCGCTGCGGCCGCCCCGGCGGAGTGGGCGGTCGACGGCCGGTACAAGGTGGGCATCCAGCAGTGGTTCCACACGCCGGCCTTCCTGATCGACCTCTTCAAGACCGTCAACCCGGGGATCGACGTGGTCTCGTCGGATCCGGTGATGGATCCGCTGAGGATGATCAAGGAGCCCGAGGAGATCGCGCTCATGACCGAGGCCCAGCGGATTGCGGGTCTGGGCATGGATCGCGCCCGTGCCCTGCTGCGGCCCGGCGTAACCGCGCAGGAGATTGCCACCGAAGCCACGTACACGATGATGAAGGCCGGCGCCGAAGGGACGAGCACCCCCATCTACGTCAACTTCGGCGTGGAAACGTGCATGCTCCACGGCCGGCTCAGCCCCGCGCCGCTCGAGACCGGCCAGCTCGTGCTCATCGACCTCACGCCGACCGTCGACGGGTACTGCGCCAACCTGGCGCGGTCATTCGTGATGGGCGAGCCGGACGACCGCCACGCCGGCCTGCTGGCCACATATCGCGAGATCGTGGCAACCGTGCGCGGGGGAATGCACCCGGGGGTCACAACCGCCCGCCTCGACGAACTCGCCGGAGGCGTTTGCGCAGCCCACGGCCTGGGTGAGCGGCAGGTCTACGGTATCGGCCACGGGATCGGGCTCCGGTTCGAGGAGCCGCCCGCCTCCACGATCATCCCGCCGCACAAGAACCTGCCGTTGCAGGACGGAATGACGGTCACGATCGGACACACGATCCTGGCAATCCCGGGTTTCGGTGGCGTGCGCTTCGAGGATGTCTACCGTCTCGGCGCGGCCGGCCCGGAGATCCTCTTCGACTACCCGATCGACCCGGTCGTCAGCGCTTGAGACGTCTCGGCCGTCTCGCGTAGGGTCCGCGGGCTAATATGGCGCCGGTTCCGTCGTCGTCATGCACGCTCCGCAGGACCCAAGTCCTATTTCCGGCGCGGGCATCCGCAGGTCATCCTTGAGCCTCCAGCGTGGGGGTTGTCCGGAGGTATCTGACCGCCTTGAGTCGCTCTGTGAGTTGGCGACGAACACTCGGCTTCGTCCTGCGTCTTGCGCTGGTTGGGTTGATCGCCGGCTGCAGCTCGTCTGCTTCCACCACGCAAGCCTCACCACGCGGTTCGTCGCCGCAGGGCCGGGTGGATGGCAACGCTCATGCCGCCGCCGCAGCTCCGCTCCTGGACGCCCTTCTCGCGGCGCCGGCCGCCCCGCTTCCGCCGGCCGCACCCACGGCACCCGATCCTTCCGCTGCGCCGGCCGCCTCGCCCGCGACTGCCGGCCCGGTGCCCACGGCTTCATCGACGCCGGACTCGGCAGCTGCCTACTACGAGGGTCGTCGCCCGGTATCGCCGCGGCGGTTCGTAGTGCTCGGCGACTCGCTGTCCGCCTGGGTAGTCCAGGGGTGCTGCGCGCAACACACCACGTCCGGCACGTGGCCCCAACTGCTGGCCGCCCGCGACCCCAGCCTAATTCTCGGGTTCAACGCCGCCGTGCCCGGCAACACAACCGCGCAGATGCTCGCACGCATGGAGCGCGACGTGTTCGCCTACGGCCCGGACGTGTTGTTCATCATGGGCGGCACGAACGACCTGGCATACGACGTTCCGGACTCGACGATAGTGGACAACATTCGTCTGATGCTCGAGGCCGCGAAGGCACGTGGCATCGCCGTGGTGCTGCTCACGGACCCGCCCAACAACGCCGGCTCTTCATCGCTGCTGTACCACTACCTCATCATGCGGGACGCCTTGCGCGGGCTCGCCGCCAGGGAGAGCGTTGCGCTCGTGGACGTTTACGCGGCGCTGGCCACTCCGGCGGGCGGACTCAACAAACAGTACGCGGCGCCCGATCGGCTACACCTCAACGCGGCCGGTCAGCAGGCGATCTCGGACGCGGCGTACGCGGCTCTCAATCCGGCCGGATAGCGCGGTCACGCGCCCGCGTAGCTGAGCAGGAAGTCGGTTCCAAACGCGGCAAGAAGCCCGATCGTGAGCGCGACTCCGGTTACCATCGGCAGCGAGAAGCGCCGCGACACCGACATCATCTCGTTGAATACGAAGACGAGAGCGCCGGCGGCGAGGCCCAGGAAGACGATCGACAGCAGCGGCGACACGATGGCATAGCCGATCACCCCGCCGGCGAAGGTGGGGCCTCCGCCGACTACGCCGGCGAAGCCCAGGAACGCCCAGCTGGGCGTCGCGCCCTGGCTCAAGGGGGCGGCAATCGCGAACCCCTCCGTGGCGTTGTGCAAGGCGAATCCGATGACGAGCAGCAGTGCGAACGTGGTCGCGCCCGCAGCCGCCGATCCGCCGATCGCGAGCCCTTCCGAGAAGTTGTGGAGGCCCAGTCCCATGGCCGTCCCGATGGCAACGTGGCTCGGCGTCAGGACAACGCCGTTGGCCTCACGTCGGCGACCCAGGCGTGACGTCGCGTACGTGAGCGCCAGCAGCCCGAACGCGACGCTCAGTCCCAGCGCAGCGGCATCCGCCGCGAAGTCGACCGGTGAACCGCCCGACCTGGCGGCATCCAGCGCGGTCTTGACCGGCTCCACGGCCTGAGAGAGGACGTCGTAGATGAGGAACAGGATCACGCCTCCGGCGGCGGTAGTGAGCGCCGCCTGCCACTTGGATGAGAGCCCCCTTATGCGCCCAACCGGCAGGCCGAGGAAGATCGTCCCGCCGGCGATGGCGGCAAGAAGCACGGTCTGGGGGAAGCTCATCGGGTCCTCGGCGCGGTAATCCTGAGTTACTTACTAGGAATTCCTGCGCATGCTACCCAAACGGACCTGGCCGGTCAAGCGACGGGAGCGTGGACGAAACGCGGCCGGCCGGCGACGGGCGCCGCCGGTCAGCTGACTTCGAGAGATCGCTTGGCCAACCCCAGCCAGTAGCCGTCGATCTTCGTCTGGGGCGGCGCGGATGGATCGGTTGCCGCTCCCAGCGCCACGAACAGCGGCGCGAAGTGCTCCACGGTTGGGTGAGCGTAGGGCATGCCGGGGGCTCGATTCCGGAAGTCGAACAGGGCGTCCAGGTCGCCCGTCGCCAGCTTCTCGGCCGCCCACATGTCGAAATCGACAGACCACTGCGGCGCTCCCGGGCGGCCGTCCCAGTATTCGTGGATGAACTGCAGTCCGTGAGTGAGGAACCCGCTGCCCATGATGAGCACCCCTTCGTCGCGAAGTGGCGCCAGTCGCCGGCCGATCTCGAAGAGGTGTTCCGGCTCCAGATCGGGCATGGACATCTGAAGCACCGGGACGTCCGCGTCCGGATACATCATCAGAAGCGGCACGTAGGCGCCGTGATCGAGGCCGCGTTCTCGCTGGGCCACGGGCTGGCCCTCGGGCATCATCGCCCTGACCCGCTCCGCCAGCCCCGGCGCCGCCGGCGAGTCGTATCGGATGTCGTAGTAGCGCTGCGGGAAGCCGTAGAAGTCGTACACCAGCGGCGCGGGATCAACGGCTCCGAGGGTCAGCGGCGCGGACTGCCAGTGGGCGCTGACGACCAGAATCGACTCCGGCCGCGGCAGCTCGGCGGACCAGCGGGCCAGTTCAACCGGCCAGAGGTCGTCGTCGATGAGCGTCGGCGCGCCGTGACCCAGGTACACCGCGGGCATCCGGCCGGGCGACGACTTCTCAGGCATCGCCGGCTTCCGCTCGGGCGGCCACGCACGTGGCATCCGAATGAATGCGGTCGTGAAGCCTTGTCATGAGACGGACGAGCGCGCCGCGGTCTGCCTCGTCGAGGCCGGCGAAGAGGGCCGCGAGCGACGCCTGATACGCCGCGAACTGCGCCTCGATCCGCCCGCTTTCGCAGGTCAGTTCCACGAGGGTTATGCGGCGGTCCGTGGAGTGGGGGACGCGCCGGACGAGACCCTCGGACTCCAGCCCGTCGACCAGGGCGGTCACGTTGCGCGGGGTCACGTCCAACGTGTCGGCAAGGTCGGCCATCTTCTGGGGTCCGTGGCAATGGACCGAGTAGAGCAGGCGGAGGCGGGTGATGTTGGCGCCGGCCTCCACGGCCTTGCGTCCGGACCAGCGTACGAAGGCGTCGGCAAAGGCGGCGGTCGCCGCGACTACCTCGTCGAGCGCCGGATCCTGTGTCCGGACCAGGGGTGCCGAAGCGGCATGGACCTCGGCGGACATCCCAACCGCCGCACCTGCCGCTTGCCCGGCCGATCGCTCGCCGCTATCCAATGTTCCGCCCTCCGGGCCGACTGTGGAAAACCCTGTAGACATTCACTATGTGGGTCGCTATTGTTATCCGCACAACGTTACATATGTAACGATGCACAGCTACATGATAGCGAGTGAAACAAAGACTACAAGGCGGTACCCGCACTCTGGACTGGTCGTACCGGTCCGCGGAGGACTCGCCCGCCAGTCGAGACAACAGGCGCTCGCCCGAGCACCGAGAGATCCAGGAGATCGAAATGACCACGACTACGGCCGCAATCGAGCGTCTGCCCGTCAACGAAGCCTTTGCCGTTCCGGCCGACCGCGCCGCCCTCGGCCGCGCCGCCGAGGCTCTGAAGGCTCGCGGCATCGAAGCTCACATCGTCGAGACGGCCGCGGACGCAAAGAACCTCGTCTTGAGCCTGATCCCCGACGGCGCCGAAGTAGGGCAGGGTGCGTCGCTGACTCTCGATCAGGCCGGCATAACCGAGGGCATCGAGAAGAGCGGCAAGTACAACTCCATTCGCGCTCGCACGCAGTCGATGGACCGCGCTACTCAGATGAACCAGATCCGCGGGCTGATGGCCGCGCCCGAGGTCCAGCTGAACAGCGTTCAGGCACTCACCGAGGACGGGCAGGCCTTGTTCGCGTCGATGAGCGGCAGCCAGCTCGGCCCGATCGCATCGGGCGCCGGCAAGGTGATCCTGGTCGTGGGAGCACAGAAGGTCGTCCCGGATCTCGCCACGGCGTTTCGCCGCCTGGACGAATACGCATTCCCCAACGAAGACGTCAGGGCTCAGAAGGCGTACGGAGTGCACAGCCGAATCAACAAGACGCTGGTGCTTCAGGGAGACTTCCCGGGCCGAGTGACCGTCGTTCTCGTCAACGAGGTCCTGGGCTACTAGCTCTCTGAACTCCACGGCATTTCACAGGGCGGTCCTGCTCTCGGTTGAGCGGGGCCGCCTTTCTGCGTCCGCGGATCAGATGCGCTTGCGGAAGACCGCGGCGGTCACCGGGCATGCCCCGGTGAACTCGACAGAGGTTGTCACGGCCGCAGGGACGTCCGCGCGGGTCGCCGGGTCGTAACCCAGGCGCGGGAACCAGTCTGCGGCGGTTTCGGTGAGAAGGAAGAGCTCGGAGATGCCGCCCGATGCGGCCAGGGATTCCGCGGCGGCAACAAGGTGCTTGCCGATGCCGGTGCCGCGCCGATCCGGAGCGACACAAACGGAACGCAGGAGGCCGGCGGAACCATAAGGCTCCACGCCGGCGCATCCGACGACGCGTCCCTCGTCGCGGGCTACGACGGCGATCTCAAGGCCGAGATCCAGGCCTGCCAGCGGAAGGTGATTAGCCTCCAGCAGGGCCTCGATCGCCTGTCGATCGTCCGCCGTTACCCGCTCGGTCGAGATCACTCTCGGTCGAAATCAGCGCTTACGCGCAAGGGGTTTCGAGGGGATCTGAGCTGGAGCCCAGCGTTCGGCGGGCGAATCCGCCCAGTCGATCGAGGACCACCAGGACGCGGGCGAAGCTCCGGCTGAGCTCGCCGTTACTCGCTTCCGCGAGGCGTTCCTCAGTGAGCAATCGCACGATTTCGGGGTTGTAGTAAACAGACACTTGGTTCTCCTTTCGACTTGCGTCGGATCCAACCTAGCCGGAATATTGACACTTGTCAATATCGAGTCAGATCGATATGATCCGCCCATGAGACGGGTCATCGATCGAGATGTGATGCTGCTGCAGGCCGCGGCCGATCCAACGAGGCTCGCCATCCTTCGCCAGCTGAGCGCCGACGGCGACGTATGCGCCTGCGATTTCACGTCTTGCTGCGACGTGGGGCAGCCCACCGTCTCGCACCATCTGAAGGTTCTGCGCGAGGCCGGCTGGGTTACGTGCGAGCGGCAGGGGACCTCGATCTGGTACTCGCTCAGCCCGGACGCCGTGGTTCGATTCAGGGAGATTGCGGGAGGAATGACGCCCGGCGTTCCGCGCTCGGCGGCGATGCTGGGGGCCGTCGGCGAGGTTGCCGTCGACGGGTCCGCACACGCCCACGCGGAACTGCACGGGACCGGCATGGACCTGGAGACGCCGCTACAGAGCTAGGCGGAACCCCGGATGGGTCGAGTGGGAACGCTCGGTCCCCGCCCGTTACCTCCTTGAGCCGTTCGCGCGGTCCACGTACGTCTGCGCCCTGGACAGCTGGGCCGACAACGCCGAGATCGTCTTGCTCATGCTATCGAGCGACTTGACCTTGAAGTTGTCGATCTCGTCGATCGTGGCGTAGATGTTGTCGAAGGCCGTCTGCAGCTTTTGCAGATCGACCATGGACGAAGCCGCCTGCTCGCCGACCGCGGCCGACTGCTGTCGAAGCATCGCGGACGTGCTCTCGATCATGTTTGAAGTGGTGCTGTTGAGAGCCGTGATCTGATCCAGCACGAGCTTCTGATCGCCGAGCGCCTGAGCCACTATCACGGCCGTTCGTAGCGCCGAGATCGTGGTGGTGGTTGCCCTATCCACTCCTCGCATGAGTTCGTTGTTGTTGCTGCGGATCACGTCTATCGAGAGGTAGCCCTGCACGCTCACGGCCATCTGCGCGGTGAGGTCCTGAGCCTTCTGCCGGACGTAGAAGAGCACGTGGTCCTTGAGGATGCGCGCGCGATCCGGATCCGCGGCCTCCATCTTCTCGATGCGGCCGGACAGGAAGGCGTCGAGCTTCTGGGCCAGATAGAGATACTGGCGCAGCCGCTCCATCGTCTGCCACAGGTTGGCCTTTTCGGCCTCAAGGTCCGTGTTGTCCGCGGCCAGAGCTCTCTTGCCGCTCTCCAGGCCGGCGACGATGGCGTTGATGTGCCCCTGCGAGGACTGGTACTTCGAGAAGTAGGCCGCCAGCCGGTCACCGAACGGGATCATCCCGAGCAGCTTGCGCGTGCCGAAGAGATCACCCTGGTGCCCTGGATCCAGGGCTTCGATCTGGCGCCGAAGCTGTACCAGGTTGTCCGCGACGGCCACGGACCCGGCCGTGCCGCCCTTCTTCATGGAGCCGATCGGCCGGTTGAGGAGGCGCGACGACACCTGAGCGGAGGCCTTGATCTCTTCGCTGCCGAGGTTCCGAACGTCCGACATGCGCGCTTCGAACTTCGGATCCTTGGTATCCAGCTGCGAGATCGCCACGACGTAGTCGGCGACCATGGCGTCGAGCTTGGCGACGGTGGACGGCTCGAGCTTGACGGTGCCGGCCGCTTGCGGCGGATCGATCATCGCGACCGCTTGCGGCGGGGTGAGGGCCAGTGTCGCGGTTCCGGGGGCGCCCTCTACGGATGCCGGCGCAGGGGATTCCTCGACGGCATCCGGCGCGGCCATCCCCGCCGGTTTCGCCGCCGAGCCGGCCGCTCTATCGAGATCGAACGAACTGCCCATTAACCCGAGCCTCCTCCGCCGTTGGACGCGCATACCCAACCTGCAGAGGGTACAGCCGGAACCGCTTCATGGCACCCCATTTCGCGCCCGGATGCCAGGACGGCCGTCCCGTAGCTACTGCAGTGAGAGACCGGACCCGCCATCGGCCGAATCGTCGCGAGTTCGCGAGCGTTCCAGGTACGCCTGAGCCTTCCCGATCTCCAGCGAAAGGGCGTCGATCGTCTTGCCCATGTTGTCGATCGCCTGGATCTTGAACGCGTCGATCTCGTCCATCGTGGCGTAGATGTTGTCGAAGGCCGCTTGGAGCTTCTGGACGTCCACGGTGGCCGAGGCCGCCTGCTCGTTGATCGCCACCGATTGCTGGCGCAGCAGCACGGAGGTGCTCTCGATTAGGTTGGAGGTCGTCTCGTTGAGTGCGGTGATCTGGTCCAGCACCAGCTTCTGATCGGATAGGGCCTGAGCCACGATGACGGCTGTGCGCAGCGCCGAAATCGTGGTGGTCGTGGCGCGATCCACGCCCCGGATCAGCTCCAGGTTGTTCCGGCGGATCACATCGAGGGCCATGTAGCCCTGCACGCTCACCGCCAGCTGTGTCGTGAGGTCCTGCACCTTCTGCCGGACGTAGAAGAGCATGTCTTCCCGGAGAACCTTCGCCCGTTCGGGATCCGTGGTCTCAACCTGGGCGACTCGCGCGGCAAGAGCGGTATCGAGCTTCTGCGTCAGGTAGATGTACTGGCGCAGGCGCTCCATGATCGACCACAGATTGGCCTTCTCCTGCTCGATGTCCGTGTTGTCTCGCACGAGAGAGTCCTGGCCGTGATTGAGCGCCGCGATGATCCCGTTGAGGTGGCTCTGGCTGGACTGGTATTTGCCGAAGTAGTCACGCAGCCGGTCGCCGAACGGCAGGAAACCAAACAGCTTCTTCTGGGAGAGCAGGTCACCCTGATGGGCCGGATCCAGGTCGTCGATCTGGCGGCGAAGCTGCACGAGGCTGCTCGACACCGCCGACGAGCCCGAGAGGCCGCCCTTCTGCATCGCCGACACCGGGCGCTCGAGGAGGCGCGAGGAAACCTGAGCCGAGGCTTTGATGTCGTCGTCGCCCATCTTGCGAATGTCGGCGACGCGCGACTCGAATCTGGGGTCGTGGATATCCAGCGTGGAAACGGCGTCCAGATAGCCGGAGATCATGCCGTCGAGCTTCTTCACCGTCTCTGCATCGAGCGTGACGGCCTCTTGTGCCTGGGCGGGCGCGATCACGGCAACCGGGGCCGGCGGTGTCAGCGTCAGGCTGCCGGTACTCGTCGACGGCTCGTCCAGAACGGTGGTCACGGCCGTCGCGTTGCCTGCCGGGGCCGCCACCGCGGCCTTGTCGCTTTTCCGGGACTCGCCCATGACTTCCTCCTCGGGGCTGCGGCGGTTGACCCGGCGCAGCTGACCCGGCGCACAGCATGGCGCCTTACCAAGAATGGGACTTCCCGCGGATCGTGTTGGTTCGTTCGTGCACGCTTTCGGTTGTGCGGCGGGATGGGCGCGGGCATTCACGGTACGGACGGCACAGACCAGCGGCTGAGGTCCGCTGCGGGTGAGTTCGCCCTCGTGAGACACCCTGCGCGCCCGGCGGATGAGGCGCCTCAGACGGCGTAGTGTTCCGGCGTGAGCAGAGAAGCCGAGGACCTGAACCGGCGCCTGTTGCGAGCCCGCGACGCGATGGACCGAGCCTACGCCGAGCCGCTCGACGTCCGCGCGGTGGCCGCGGTGGCCTATGTCTCCGAGGCGCACTTCATCCGTACCTTCCGCGCCGTCTTCGGGGAGACACCGCACCGTTACCTGCAGCGTCGGCGGGTGGAGCGCTCGATGTTCCTGCTGCGCGAGACGGAGCGCAGCGTCACCGACATTTGTCTTGACGTGGGTTTCACGAGCCTGGGGACCTTCAGCCGCACGTTCAGGGAGATCGTCGGCGAGACGCCGTCGGGCTATCGAATGGGGCATGAGCCGATGGCCGCACCCCATTGTTTCCAGAAGGCGACGACGCGGCCGATGGTGGCCGCGGGGGCAAAGCGGCCGGGGGGATCGGCCACGCGATCGAGCAGTTTTGGAGAAGCCCCGGGGGCGGCGGCTCCATAGCATGAGGGTGGTCCGCATAGACCCTCGCACAAGGAGAAGCCAAGCGATGATCAAGCTGAACGTCGCCTCCGTCATGGTCCTCGACCAGGAGGAGGCTCTCGACTTCTACGTCAACAAGCTCGGGCTGGAGGTGGCCCGGGACATCCATCAGGGTCCCTTCCGCTGGCTTACGGTCCGCGCCCCCGGCGACCCCGGCATCGAGATCTTCCTCCAGGAGCCCGGTCCACCGGTGCAGGATGAAGCCACCGCCGCGCAGCTCCGCGAGCTGATCGCCAAAGGCGCGATGGGCGGTCTCGTTATCCAGACCGACGACGCTCGGGGCCTGTACGAGACCCTGAGGGCGCGCGGCGTCACCGATTTCACACAGGAACCCACCGACCACTTCTACGGCACCGACATGGGCGTGCGCGATCCCTTCGGCAACCCCATCCGGATCCTCCAACCGGCCAGGACCGCTCACCAGGTCGTAGCCTGACCGATTCGCCCCAGCAACAGAAGGTGCAGCCATGAAGACGATGACGTGCAAGCAAATGGGTGGGCCGTGCGAAGCCCCGTTCCATGGAAATTCGGCGGACGAGGTTATCAAGGCACAAGACGCCCATCTGAAAGGAGCAGTCGCCGAAGGGGACGACCGCCACAAGGACGCCCTGAAGGCCATGCAGGGTAGGTGGAAGAACCCCGTCGGCGGGATGCGGTGGTACATGAAGACAAGGAAGGACTTCGCCGCGCTACCCGCAGACTGATCGGCCTCCCGCATGGCCGCGCACAGCCCACAACGGCCAGGCGCCGGCTAGCCGAGGATGACCCTGACCTTGTGCGTTGCGCCGTCGTCCACGAGCTGGATCGAGGCGCCGCCGCCGAGCAGCGCCTGTCCGTCGAGCTCCGACGATGCCACTCCGCGACTGACGCCACGCGGGTTCTCTACGACGATCTCGTATCTGGTGGAGTGGTATCGGAAGTCCATCTCGTAGCGTGGCCAGGCGCGGGGGATGCACGGATCCAGAAGCAGTGTCGTGCCGCGAAGGTGGAATCCCAGGATGGACTCGACGCCGGCCTGGTACATCCACCCCGCGGACCCTGTGTACCAGGTCCAACCACCCCGGCCCACGTGCGGCGGTTCCGAGTAGACGTCGGCCGCCACGACATAGGGCTCCACCTTGTAACGCTGAACCCCGGCCCGGCTGCTGGCATGGTTAATGGGGTTCAGCAGGGCGAACAACTCGCCGGCCTTGTCTCCGTCACCAAGTTCCGCGAAGGCGAGGATGGACCAGACGGCGCCGTGCGTGTACTGGCCGCCGTTTTCTCGGATGCCCGGCAGATAACCCTTCACGTAGCCGGGATCGACATTCGACTTGTCGAACGGTGGGGTGAACAGGAGGACGATCGCATCGCCGCGTCTGACGAGGAACTCCTCCACCGCGGACATCGCCTGCTTCGCATGAACCGGATTGGCCACACCCGACAGGACGCTCCACGACTGCGCGATCGAGTCGATCCGGCATTCGGCGTTTGCCGCGGAGCCGAGGGGCGTGCCGTCGTCGAAGAATGCCCGGCGGTACCAGTCGCCATCCCAGCCGTCGGTGTCGAGTGCCTGCCGGAGCGCCGCCATCCCTACTCGCCACCGGTCCGCATAAGCGCCCTTACCGCGGGCGTCGGCAATCGGCGCGAACGCGGCGAGGACTGTGTGCAGGAACCAGCCCAGCCAGACGCTCTCCCCCCGACCCTCGCTGCCGACCAGGTTCATGCCGTCGTTCCAGTCGCCGGTACCGATCAGCGGGAGTCCGTGAGCGCCGACTGCCATGCTCCGCTCGATGGCCGCCACACAGTGGTCGAACAGCGATGTCGACTGGCGTGAATGCTCCGGCTGGAAGTAGGCGTCGGTCTGGTCCGGTCGCAAGGCCTGACCCTCGAGGTAGGGGACGGACTCGTCGAGGATCGCGGTGTCGCCTGTGAGGGAGACGTAGCGATCCACCGCGTATGGCAGCCACAGGCGATCGTCCGAGATTCGGGTACGGACGCCACGACCGGATGGCGGATGCCACCAGTGCTGGACGTCTCCTTCCACGAACTGGCGTCCCGCGGCTCGCAGCAGGTGTTCCCGCGCCAGGGCCGGTTTGGAGGCCATCAGTGCGATGACGTCCTGGAGCTGGTCTCGGAAGCCGTATGCGCCCCCGGCCTGGTAGAACGCCGTCCTTGCCCACAGCCGGCACGCGAGGGTCTGATAGACAAGCCAGCTGTTGAGCATGATGTCCATCGAGCGCTCCGGGGTGCGCACCTGGACGGCTCCGAGAGTGTCATCCCAGAAGCCGGCCACATCGCGCAACGTCGCCTCATGGTCGGCCGCTCGCCCGCGGCGAATCAGGTCGGCGGCCGCCGCGTTCCCGCTTGCCTGGCCGAGAAGCACGAGCACCTGGGTCCGCGCTCCGTTCGCGAGATCAAAGCTGGTTTGTAGCGCGGCGCACGGGTCCATGCCGGCGCCGGAGGCTCCCGCCAGCCTGTGCCCGTGGTCCAGGCCCGCCGGTCGCTCGAGAGCGCCGTTACGGCCTATGAATTCGGTCCGATCGGCCGTCCATGCCGTCTGCCGCCCGCCGAGGTCAAGGAAGGCAACCTGGCCGCCGAACTCCGTGTTCCACGGGTTCCGTGCGAGGAGGGCCCTGGTATCGGGGTCCAGCGCCGTGACGATCCGGGGGCCGCTTTCTCCGCGCGAGGTGCCGAGCACCCATTCGACGTAAGCGGTCACGGACAGCCGCCTGGACCTCCCAGAGCGGTTCTCGATCGTCAGCACCGAAACCTTCAGGGCGTCGTCGAGCGGCACGAATTGGACGAGGTCCAGTCCGATGCCGTCGCGTTGATGCTCGAACCGGCTGTACCCCGCGCCGTGATGGGCGAGATAGGTTGAATCCGCACTGCGGATCGGCAGTGCCGTGGGACTCCACAACTCGCCGCTGTCGTCGTCCCGAACGTAGATCGCCTCGCCGGACGGGTCGCTCACGGGATCGTTGGACCACGGCGTGAGCTGGTTCTCGCGGCTGTTCCCGTACCAGGTGTAGCCCGACCCGGACTCGGAGAGCAGGAACCCGAACGACGCGTTGGCAATCACGTTCACCCACGGCGCCGGAGTGGATTGCCCGGGGCCCAGGATTGTCACGTATTCGCGCCCGTTCTTGGCGAAGCCACCGATTCCGTTGTGGAACTCCAGGTCGGGACGCGGCGAGCGCACCATCGCTACCGTCTGTCTGGAGACCGGCGGCGGTGCCGCGCCGATGACCGTGGCGGCGACACGCTCCAGCCGGATCACCTGATCGGCAAGACTGCCCCTACGGCTCAGCAGGACGGCCCGGGCGGCCGACTGGAGGAGGGTGCGATCCTCGGTCGAGATCTGGTCGCCGCGAAGGATGTACACACCGCCATGGCCCGGGCTGCCATCGCGGATCAGGTTCTTCGCGGTGGCGAGACTGGACTGGCTCATCCGAACAAGCGCCTCGAGCGACTCCTGGAGGAGCTGGGCGTATGTGGTGCCCTGTTCGTTGAGGATCACCAGATCGACGTCCAGGAGCTTCAGGCGCCAGTACTCGACGGCCCGGAGCAGTTGCCGGACTATGTCGAGGTCCTCGACTTCGTCGATCCGAACCATGACGATGGGCAGGTCGCCCGAAATGCCATGGGCCCAAAGGCCCGGCGCCCCCCGCTCGTTGCTGGCAAGCAGACTCGCGGCTGGGCGAAGTGACACGTCCGAGTAGATGATCCTGTTGGCGAGACGCTGGAACAGAAGCGCCTCGTCCGGCTCGATCCCCAGGTGATGCAGCTGAACCTGAGCCTGGGTCCAGGCCAGGGTCGCGGCCCGTTCGAATGTCGCCGACTCTCGGTACTTGTCCGCCAGATCCAGGACCTCCTCACGGGATTCGGCGACGACGGTGGAGAAGATCGCGTGGGCGGTCGCGCCTGGAGCCAGCCTGACTCGACATCTCAGGCTGAAGATCGGATCCAGCACCGGGCCGACCGTGTCCGAGAGCGGGCGACCGTCCGACACGGAAATCGCCGATCGGACCGAATGACCGCGACCGAGGAATCGGGCTCGGTCCGTCTCGTACTGGATGACGCCGTTGGCCTCGTCCTCGACTGCCGCGACATGGGCCGCCCAGACCCTCTTCTCGCTGCCGGACCTTGGACGGCGGGTGGCCAGAAGAGCACCGATTTCGGCCACGAACTCCGTCTCGACGAACAGGTTCTGGAAGGCCGGATGGGCGGCGTCGGCCGCCTGCGGCGCAAGGGCGATCTCGGCATACGAGGTCAACTCGATCTGGCGATAGTGCGACCCGAGATTGGTCAGCGACACGCGCCGGATCTCGGCGTCGTGCTCTGCCGACACCACGACTGTCAGGCGCGTGGCAATCGATCCGTCACGGCGCGAGAATTCGGCCCGATCCTCGGAGTAGGCGACCTCGTAGCTATCCGCTTCCTTGCCGCTCGGCTGGTGTCCCGCCGACCACACCGCGCCGCTTTCCATGTCGCGCAGGAAGAGATAGGTGCCCCACGAGTCACGAGTAACGTCCTCGCGCCAGCGGGTCACGGCTATGTCGCGCCAGCGGCTGTATCCGGAGCCCGCGGCCGTGACCATGACCGCGTACCGCCCATTCGACAGCACGTGCGTACGTGGCGTCGAGCCGTGCGGCGAGGTGAAACGACGAAGGACGGGCGGGACGAGATCGCGCACTTCGGCCGCGCTCTTCACCTCTTCGGCACGCGGCCGGGCTACGAGGACGTCGCGCGGCATCCGCTCCTGGAGCAGCAACTCCGTCGCCTCGACGATCGGGTCCGCGTGGAAGCGCTCCACCATCGCGCGATTGTTGAGGACGTTGCCGAGGGCCACGAGTGCCATACCCTGGTGATGCGCCATGTAGCTCTTCACGACCGCAACCGAGGCTCCTTCGGGCAGGCGCCGTGCGGTGTAGTCGAGCGCCTCGCGGAAGCCGTACCGGTCCCTCGCCCCGGCATCGCTGAGTCGGGCGAAGTTCCGGACGGCGGCCTTGGGCCGGATCATCGCAGCGAGCGCGGTGGCGTACGGGGCTACGACGACGTCCTCGCTCAGGCCGCGCTTGAGACCCAGGCCGGGCACGCCGAAGCTCGAATACTGGTAGGTGAGCGCCACGTCACGCTCGTTGAACGCCGATTCCGAAATGCCCCAGGGCACGCCGAGTTGGGCGGCATAACTCATCTGCCGAGCCACGACGAGCCGATGCGTCTGTTCGAGCAAGCTCAGGGCAGGGGCGCGCATCACGAGAGCCGGCATCAGGTACTCGAACATCGAGCCGGACCATGAGATGAGCGCGGAGCCACGACCAACCGGCGTCATCGCACGGCCGAGCCGGAACCAGTGGTCCGGGGCGATATCTCCCTTGGCGATCGCCAGGAAGCTGGCGAGGCGAGCCTCGGAGGCCAGGAGGTCGTAGTAGCTCGGATCCAGCGTGCCGTCCTGGACCCGAAACCCGATCGAGAAGAGCTTGCGGGTTGGGTCGAAGAGGAAGCTGAAGTCCATCTCCCGGAACAGTTGCTGGGCCCGGTCGGAGATCGCCTGGAGTCGTCGGACGAGCATGGCGGCTGCCGGCGCTCCGCCCCCCGCTCCGCCGGCTGAAGGATCGGCCATCTCGGCGATAGTCGGGAATGACGTCAACGTGATAGTGGGCCCAGACAGCGCCAGATCCCTGGCATGGCTGTCGACAGCCATGCGGGTCGCCTCAGCCCAGGTCGCAAGTTCGCCATCCGGCGCCTCTCCGCGCTCCGCCGTGAGGGCCGCCGCGATGTCCGAGAGCGTCCCGGCGAATGCCGATAGCTCGGACAGGCGGGCCGCCCAGGCCCCGGGCGTTGTGGGCACGTCGGAACGGACATTCGGAGGCAATTCGAGAGCCTCCTCGACGTGCCGCCGGTGGAGCATCTCGCTCCTCCGCTGGTAGCTGATGGCGTCGGCGGCCTCGCGGGTCAACGCAATCCCGTCACCCACGCCTGCAAGCGCGGCCGCGACCGGAAGCGGTTGGTCGATCATCTGGCGGCAGGCATTCGACATGGCAAGCAGGTGGCCGGCGAGGTTTCCACTGTCGACCGACGATACGTATGCGGGCTCGAGCCGGCGCAGATCGCGCGTGTCGTACCAGTTGTAGAGGTGCCCGCGGAACCTCTCCAGCGTGCCGATGGTTGCGAGCGTCGCCTCCAGACGCTCCACCATGTCGAGCGTCCCGATCCATCCGAAGTCGCGAGCCGTCACGGTCGCAAGCAGGTACATCCCGATGTTCGTGGGCGACGTGCGATGGGCGATCACGGGCGTGGGGTCGTCCTGGAAGTTGTCGGGCGGCAGGCCATGTTCATCCGGGCCGACGAATGCCTCGAAGAACCGCCAGGTCCGGCGGGCGGTGAGCCGGAGAGACTGGACGTCGTGCGGCGATAGCTGCTCCGCCGCCGATTCGGACGGCGGCAGGCTGAGGACTCGTGCGATGACCGGCGAAAGTAGCCACAGGACGACGAAGGGCGCGGCGATCAATGCCGCACTCGGCTTGGCTCCCAGAACGAGGAGGGCGGCGACTGCCGCGATGGCGACGGCGCCCGCCATCTGCCTGTAGAACCCGCGGGTGTCGAGGTCCGGCCGGGCCTTGGCCTGCGCTCCGGTCGTCCATTCGAGGAGGTTTCGTCTGGTGGAGTAGACGCGCGCCAGCGTCCGCAAGGTCGCGTCGGTCATCAGCCAGGCCTGGTGCGCCAGGAATACGAAGCCGAGGGTGACGTGGGCCGCGGCCAGGGCGATGTCCCCACCGATGGCTCGCAGGTGGCTGCGTCCGGAGATTCCCGGCCGCTGCGGCCTCAGTCCGGCCAGGACGGGCAGCGCCTCGGGGACCACAGCCGCCGCAAGGACGAACACCGTCCAGACGCCTGCCGAAACCCCAGGGAGTGTCCACGCGGCAACGAGCGTTGCCAGCGTGAGTGGGGCGGACAGCGTCCGGCGCAGGTTGTCGATCATCTTCCAGCGGGCGATGCCGGGCATGGAATCCGCCCTTCGCCGGCCGGTCGCGTCGCAGTCCCGGCCGAGGATCCAGGGCAGGAGCTGCCAGTCGCCCCGTGCCCAGCGATGCTGGCGGACCGTTGAGACCAGGTAGTTCGACGGGAATTCGTCGAAGAGCTCGATATCGGTCACGAGCCCGGCCCGCGCAAAGATGCCCTCGAAGAGGTCGTGGCTCAGGAGGGCGTTCTCGGGCACTCGATTCGCCATCGCGGCGCTGAAGGCGTCGACGTCGTAGATCCCCTTGCCGGTATAGCTCCCCTCCTGCAGCAGGTCCTGGTAGACGTCGGAGACCGCGGATGCATAAGGGTCGATCCCGGCCGATCCGGAGTAGATCCGTTGGAAGATCGATCCTGCGTGCTCGGCCGGGAGCGTGGAGGTGATTCGCGGCTGGAGCACTCCGTAGCCCCCGGTCACTCTGCCGGACCTCGAATCGTACGTAGCCTGGTTCAAGGGATGGGCGATCGTTCCGACCAGGCGACCCACCGCGCCCATGGGCAGGCGCGTGTCGGCATCGAGGGTTACGACATAGCGCACTCCCGTCGGTGGGATCGTGGCGCCGCGTCCCGTCGCCAGGATCCCGGTTGTGACCGAGCCGCGCAGGAGCGCATTCAGTTCCTCGAGCTTGCCGCGCTTCCGCTCCCAGCCCATCCAGCAGCCTTCGGCCTCGTTCCAGCGTCTCCGGCGGTGGAAGATGAGAAACCGGGCGCCTCCGCCCGGAGCCTCGCCGTATCGCTCGTTGAGCCGGTCGATTGCCGCCATGGCCGACGCGAGGAGTTCGTCGTCGCCGGCGATGTGCTCACTGGGGGCGTCGAGCCAGTCCGACAGCAAGGCGAAACGAATGTCGCCGTCGCGGTTCGCCAGATAGTGGATCTCCAGCCCGCCAACCAGAGCCTCGGCTTCCTTCTCATTGGTGAGGAGCATCGGGACGACCACGAGAGTCCGCAGTCGCGACGGCACGCCCTCATCCAGATCGAGCCGGGGCAGTGCCCTTGGGCCCAGAAGGTGAGTGACTTCCCAGTTGACGAGGGCAATACCGAGGTCGGAGGCGGGGATGATTGCGAGGATCGCCATGAGGACGGCGGCGCCCGCGGCAAATCCATTGCCGGACAGCAGGAGTGGAGCGGCGAGAATCAGGGCCGTGACCGTGCCGAGCGTCCCGAGGTAGCCACGTCCGGCGGCCCGGAGATAGAGGCGCCGGAGCCGGTGGGTCAGCGGCGCCCGAACGTGGAGGATCAGCTCGAACTCAGGCCTACCGTCCGAGATCAGGTAGTAGCCGGGGTCTCGGCTTCGACCTTCCACGGCGGGTACAGCTTCGTCGGTCGGCAGCGCGGCATTCGACAGCGCGACGGCCTTTCGGGCGACATCGACTTCGGAGAGGCCCGAAGCGCGTGACAACTCCTCAATTGCGTGCCGATAGCGATCTCGGGTCGCGAAGTCCATCTCCCCGAAGGAACCCTGTTCCCGCAGTTCATCGTCAACGAGGCTTACGCTTTCGACGAACTGGGCCCAGTCGAACCACGATATGAGTCGCATGCTCGTGATCACGTTCCGGACGGTCACGTTCATCGTGGCCTGACGCTGGTGCTCGAGGCGGACTATCTCCTCGGCCGTGGTCCCTTGTGCCTTGAGAAGCTTCTCCACCCAGCCGAGTGCGGGTGTGACCGCGGGGTCCTGGTCGCGCAGACGCTGGAAGAGCTGAACGCGCGCCGCGGCGGACAGCGACACGGGCGACATTCGGCGCAGGGCAGCGGCAGCGACTTCCGGCCTGACCTTGCCGAGACCGAGCAGATCGTCGGCGAGTTGGTCCGCCTCTTGCCTGTCGGCGCGGCTCCGTACGATCACTTCGGCGATGCGGCGGAGGTTGTCGACCAGGAGGATCCGGAGGCTGATTGCGATCGCCCAAAGCTCACCTATGGTCAGGGGTTCTACGCCCTGGTAGGCGCGCACCATGCGTCGCAAACTCTCCGGTTCGAAGCGGCTGTCCGTGTGGGCGACGTATGCCCAGGCGATGCCGAGGACCCGCGGGTAGCCCTGCAGATGGCCCGCCGCAAGCTTGGGCAGCTCGCTGTAGTAGTCCGGCGGCAGGTCGTCACGGATCTCGCGGAGTTGCTCGTCGACGATATGGAAATTGTCGAGAAGCCACTCGGCGGCGGGTGTGATCGATTGCTCATCCTTGATCGCCCGCGCCAGAACGCCGTAGGCGTCAAGCAGGACGCGGCCGTTCTCGACGATACGAGGCCCCACGGCGCGGCCACGCCGCGGCGAGCCGGTCACCGTCTGGGCGGCAGCCAGGGTCTGCGCATGCTGCTCCAGCCGTTCCACGCTGAAGAGTTCCGCGATGATCGGCTCTTCGAGATCGGCCTGCGGGCGAATCAGCCTGCGAACGCCGCGAGGAGGGTTGGGGAGAGGCTGGCTCGGTGTCACTTATCGCCTCGAGCGCACGGTCTGATCCGGCCTGGGATCACCTCGTGCTGGGGCGCGTCACTTATGGCGGTATGTCTCGATTTGTCGCTCGAGCGCAACGGACTCTCGCGCGGGCAATTCATCCACGGTGCCGTGCAGGTGACGCCGGCGGTTCCGGCACTATGAGGATCGAGCACGGGGCGTGATAGAGAACCGCCCGAGCGACACTGCCGACGACGGGCCCGAGACCGCGATGGCCGTGCGCGCCCACGACCATGAGATCGGCATCCCAGTCCGCGGCGGCCTCGACAAGTCGATGCGCGGGGTTACCGTCCTCTACCATGCCCTCGGCGACGAGCCCGGCCTTCCCGAGCGCGGCAGCCGTACTCTGAGACAGCGCTTTCTGGTGCTCGTGCACGCTGGCTGTGCCGGCGGCTTGCGCCGCCCGCGTCTCCGCCCCGCGCAGCCACGGATTCCATTGTGGGTCCACGTCCGCGACGCTCAGGACGCGTATCGGAGCGCCGTGAAGCGCCGACCAGCGGCGGACGGTGTCGGCTGCGGCCGCGGCGCTCCTGGAGCCGTCTTCGCCCAACAAGATGCGGGCGATGTGATCTCGACGGGCGACCAGGACCGGCACCTTGCTGTGGTCGACGACCTCGGCGGAAACGGAGCCCAGAACCGCCGACTCGAACGGGCCGCGGCCCCGGTTGCCCACCACGACCAGGTCGGCCTTGAACTCGGACACTCGATCGAGCAGGGCCGTCGCGGCCCGGCCACGTACGACCTGCGTCTCGACCGTCAGGTCTGGCGCGGCGATTCTGCGGGCGACCTTGATGACGATGCGCCTCGCTTCGGCCGCCATCGCATCCTCTGTCTCCTGGATCACGTCGGCTGCCTGCACTGCACCGGGCATGTCGAATACGGCGGCCGTGCCGGGATAGACCGTGACGACCTCGATGGAGCTGCCCACCGGCCAGGCCAGGTTCGCGACCAGTGACGCCGCTCGGTCCGATGATGTGGAACCGTCCACGGCGAGGAGTACCTTCACTTATGCACCTCCGCTGCGCACACGGCTACCGTGCTCGGACGCTCAGGCAGTGTGTTCGCCGTGCTCCGAGTCGTCATGACGGCCCGTCATGGGCACCGCCCCGAGCGGCTGCTCGGTCGCGGGAGCGTGGCCGGCAACCGCAACCCGGGTTCTCGTGGCGCGCGCGGCACGACGTGACCGGGCCTTCGGAACGGGCGTCAGGTAGACGTAATCCACCGATGGCCAACGCGCTCGCAGGGCGTTGGCAGCGCCGATGATCGCCTGCTCCACGTCCGGCACGGTCAACTCGTCGGCGAAGGTGACGTCGCCGTCGACGATCAAGCTCGATGGTCCGACCACGACGGCGAACAGGTCGGGAACCGCGACGATCCCCGGTTGAGCGGCTACGACGCGGCGCATCTCGCGCAGGACGGAAACCGGGACGCCGCGGCCCGAGAGGAGGGCGCGGTTCACTCTGAGCAGCACGACCGACGCGACGAGGAGCACGAGCCCGATGAAGGCGCTCGCCGCCGTGTCGGGCGCAGCGCTTCCGGTCAGCTGGCTCGCGACCAGGCCCGCGGCAGCCGCGATGGCACCCAGCACGGCACACGCCCCGCCGATGACCACAGTCAAAGCAGCCGGGTCCGTGCTCCTCTGGGCTTGTGTGCGCAGCGAGATGCCTCGGAGCGCCGCCTCCTTGCGTACAGGATTCAGGGTGACGACAAGGGCGAATGCGTCCACGGCCACTGTTATAGCCAGGACGAAGTAGGCAATCGCGTAGTGGTCGACCGGCGAGGGCTGCACCACGGAATCGACGGCTCCCGCGAGCGCCAGCCCGGCGCCTCCGACAAAGATCCCCAGGGCCGCAAACAGCGACCAGAAGAACCTTTCGCGCCCGTAGCCCAATGGGTGGCTATCGTCGGGGGGACGAGCGCTGCTGAGCACGCCGATGAGGAGGAAGGCCACGACGGCCAGGTCGGCAGCATTGGCCGCGGTCTGGGCCCGCAGCCCGACCGAACCCGTCATCAAAGCCGCCGACCCGAGGGCCAGGGTCTCGACGCCGTTCACGCCCAGCGAGAGGAACACGTTTCGCCGCGTGGTCCTGTCGTCCGGGATTACGGACGCGTTCACGTTCCGCGCTCGTCCGACGCTCCGGACGTGTGGCGTCGTCGTTCGGATGCATCCGCCATCATTCGCCGGCAAGTGTGCCGATGGCGTGCCGGGTCGTCATGACGCTCCGTCATCTGCGCGGGCGGACTGACGTGGCCGTTGTGGCATGCGGGCCGCCACTCCGAGCGCTGCCTATGACGGGCCGTCATGACAGCTCGTCACCCGCCGAACACACTGCCCGGGCGTCCGGGAGTCGCGCGGGGCATCGCCGAACTCCACCCGCAGGACCGAGCGCAAACGTGGCCGGCGAGCCCAGCACCGGTCGAGCAGCAACGAAGAGAGTCTCGTCATGTCGAAGCCCGTTCTCGCCATCGTGATCGGCAGCACCCGCCCGGGTCGCGTCGGGCCCAAGTTCGCGGCCTGGTTCCGTTCCCGGGCAATCGACCAGGGTGGCTTCGATGTGGAGCTTGTCGATCTGGCCACCCTCAAACTGCCATTCCTCGACGAACCGGCTCATCCGCGATTGCGCCAGTACGTCCACGAGCACACCTTCAACTGGAGCCGGATCGTCGAGCACGCCGACGCCTTCGTCTTCGTCACGCCCGAGTACAACTTCGGCTACAGCGCGGCCCTCAAGAACGCGATCGACTACCTCTCGCAGGAGTGGGCCGACAAGCCCGTCGGGTTCCTGAGCTACGGCGGCGTGGCCGCGGGAACCCGAGCGGTTCAGCAGCTCAAGCAGGTGGTAACCGCCCTCAAGATGATCCCGATCGCCGAGTCTGTGAACATCCCGTTCTTCGGCCAGTTCATCGACGACTCCGGCACGGTGCGGCCCAACGACGCCATGACCCGCTCGGCCGACGCAATGCTCGACGAACTCGCTCGGGTCACTGCCCTCGTTCGTCCAAAGGCGCTCGTAGCGAGCGAGACTGGGACCCTGCTGCGCTGACCAGACTGACCGGGTCGAGGGCTGTGGGCCGGCTGATTCGCAGGGTGCGGGCGGCGCCTGCAGGCCCTCATGAGACCCGCGGCTCGAGCGTCCTGCGCCCCACAGTGTTTGGCGTGACCGACGGACTCGTGGCCAATGTCTGCCTGATCATGGGCGTGGCCGGCGCATCGTCCGAAGCCGCTCACATCGTCCTGGCCGGGATCGCGGGTCTCGTAGCGGGCAGCTTCAGCATGGCCATGGGTGAGTACATCTCGGTCCGCTCGCAGCACGAGCTGCTCGACTATCAAATCGAGCTCGAGCGGACCCAGCTGCGCCAGACGCCCGACGAGGAGCGGGCGATCCTCGTGGAGATCTACCGATCTAGAGGTCTCTCCGGAATCGGCGCCGGCCGAGTCGTGGACCGCCTTCTGGCCGATCCGAAGCAGGCGCTCGACACCTTCGTTCGCGACGAGATCGGCCTCTCTGCCGCCACGATGGGCTCGCCGATCACGGCCGCGCTGGGGTCGCTGCTTGCCTTTGCCCTGGGGGCTTCCGTACCGCTCATGCCCTATGTGGTCGTGTCCGGGGTGATGGCCCTCGTGGTCAGCATCGCGTGCACACTGGGCGCCCTATTCCTGGTTGGGCTCGGTGTCAGCCGCCTCACTCACCGGCGACCGCTCTGGTCGGGTCTTCGGCAGGCGGCCCTGGGGCTTGTGGCGGCCGGCGTCACCTACGGCATCGGCATGCTCCTTGGCACTGCCGTTCACTGACCAGGTGTGCGGTGTCGCGTCTACTCGAGCGTGCGCTTGTCTGCCGCGGTGCCGTCGCCCCAGCCCTGGTTGGAGAAGGTCGGAATGAACCGATAGCCCATGCCGGAGACCGTGGCTATGAATCGCGGGTGCCGGTAGCCGTCCTGCAGCTTGAGCCGGAGACTCCGGATGTGGCGGTCCACGATGTTGCTCTCTGCGACGAAGTCCATGCCCCAGATCGTGTCGAGAATCTCCTCTCTCGTGACGACCTGTCCGCCCCGGCTCGCGAGGAGGTACAGCAGGCTCTGCTCGATGCCGCTCAGATGGATGACCGAGTCGCCGGCGCGCACCTGGCGGTTGAGGATGTCCACCTCCATCTCGCCTAGCTTGATCGTGGGGACAATCGGTCGATTGGTCCCGGTCGCGCGGCGCGTGATCACGATGGACCGGGCCAGCAGCTCCTCCGGCGAGAACGGCACGGTCAGGATGTCGTCCACGCCCAGGTCGAATGCCTTGAGCTTCGTCTGCAGGTCGCCGCGGCGGGTAAGGCCCAGGACCGGTGTCACGCTCCTACGCAGCGTGTTCGAGGTGCCGAGCCGGCCGAGAAGCGCCGTGCTGTCATCGTGGTCCATGTCCACGATGGTCATGTGCGGCTGCCACGTCGCGAGGATGTCCTCGGCTTCCGCGAGGTTGCTCGCGGCCCGGACAACGAAGAGACCGTGGTTCAGGGTCAACTCGATCAGGTCCACGACCAGCTTGCGATCGTGGAGAACGAGCGCACGGTGCGCGTCGATGAGCCTAGGTTCTCCGTGGCGCTCGATCGCGGCCTTCCTTTCGACGAACGGACTGCCCCTCCGTTTGGGTGATTCTAGTCCCGGAATGGGGTTTCGGTCACTGAAGGTCGGCGACGACGGTCAATTTCGGATCATCGCGTCCGTAGCGTCTCCGCGATTCGGCAGAGCGCGTAGCTCCCGCGGTTGAATCGTTCGTGGCCGGCCCTCCTCGGGCACCACAGTTTCAGCTCGGCAGGGTGCGCGGCGCCGGCGCACCCGCAAACTCGCGCACACGGGCCAGCAACTGGGGTTCCGTCATCGGACCGCTCTTCTCCAGCCCCACGCGCCTTCTGGAACCACGCCCCTGGTCGCGGGTCCGGACCTGGTCGGCGAAATGCTCGACGACCTCGCCGTCGCCGATCAGCAAGACGTCGTCCTGCGCGGACACGGCCGACGCGACCTTATCGAAGAAGGTTCGCATGCGCTCGTCGCGATGTCCTTCGCCTGCCGGATGGTCTGCGGTCGGCGGGCGCCCCGTCGAGCGGTGACGGCCGGGGACCTGGGAGTCGATCTGCTCACGACTGACGAGCCCATCAGGACCCCACCGAACTACGGTGGCGAACGAGGCTGACATCCAGACGCCGGTGGTGTGTTCTGTCGAAGCTGTGTTCATGTCTCGACTCTCTTGCTCCGCGACGGCTGTCGGTGCCCTCCGGAGCGCGCTCTCAATCCTGGTCTTTTGGCCTGCGGCCAGACGGCTGAGTGCCTTCGACTACCCTCTTGGCGCTCTCGTAGTCCGGCGTGACGGCCATGAATGGGGATATCCCGAAGGACTCCGGGTATCCGTAGTAGGGATAGAGGTTGGATACGTAGTCCAGCTTGGTCTCGACGAGCTCCGGGTCGTAGCGCGGAGCGCCGGCTACGTGCTCGCGCGTGTGGCCGATGTAGACGGCATCCGCGGTGGTGCGCGTGACCGCTTCGACCGGGATCAACGACTTGCTCTCGCCCAGGCCCAGAAAGCCGCCCGACCCCACTTCCATGAATCGCACTTTCCGTTCGGCTTCGTCGATCAGGAGGCCTTCGATCGTCCCCAGATCGTGACCGTCCTTGTCCTTGACCATCCGTCCGCGGATGTCCTCGTCGGAGCGCGAGACCGCCAGGTCGGTATCGCGCAGCCTGACGAGCCGTGGGACGTTCTCGGCGCCTTGCCGACTGACCGCGGTCTTCTCGGTGGTCATGGTCAGGACCTCCTGGATCCGTGAGCCTCGTGGTCCCTCTGCTCCTCGACGGTCCTCTCCGCAAGGGGTTCGGCCTCGAGTCGCGCGTCCGGGATGGGCAGGCCGCTCTCGATCGATATCCGGTAGGTGCCCTGCTCGATGCGCTTCTCGGCGCGCTCGACCGCGGCGAGCTGCTCGCGGAGGCCGGCCGCGAGGGCGACCGAGACCGACTCGGAGTCGAGCGCGCTGGCGGCGTCCACGTACTCTCCGGTCTGCTGGCGCTGGAGAGACCCATCGGCGCTGATCTCGCCCACCTGCGTTGCCAGCAGGGCTTCAACTCGCGTTCGCTCGCGCGCAACGAGTTCACGGGCGCGTCGCTCGTTCACGATGACCTCCTGGTCCGGATCAATCGGGCTGCTCGCCCGGCGCCGGAGTGATTCCGCGAGTCGGCGAACGCCTCGATGGCGCTCCGGTGGTTCGATGGGGTTCCGCGCTCCAGCTCGGAGCGTGGACCAGACAGACTGGCCCTTGCGTTCGCCTACCAGCGTGCGGCAGGCATCCGAGGTGGTCATTACGCTTCGTCATCCGGCATCCCTGATCTCAGGGCTCGGCCCACTCCACGGCGTCTCCGAAGGACACCCGCATGGCCTCGAAGAGACGCACGTCCAGCGGCCGGGAGATCGCCGGCGGGTCGGCGGGGCTCCCGAAGGGGTCCGGATCGGCGTCTTCGTCCGCGCGCAGGCGGATGCGCAGGTTGCCGCCGCTCCAGCCGACGTCCCGAAGGTGGTCGCGCGGGACGGCCGTCAGATCGACGCCGTATCGCGGCGTTGACGCGTCGGTCGGAGGCTCGGCGGCGATCAGGAGCTCCCGAGGGCCGAGCACGGCGATGCCCGTGACGGGCCCATCCCGGAACAGCTTGCCCTCCACCACATCCCCCGCCGCGACCATCTCGTCCGCCGGCGGGTCGATGCGCAGGTCGTCGCGCCCGTTCAGGATGTACTCCCACTTGTGAGGCAGCTGTCGATCCGAACGGTCGTCGCCGTCCGCCCCGATCCAGACGAAGCTGGGTCGCGTCGGAAATGCGGACCCGGCGATCCGGCGGCGGAGCCACACGATGCTCTCGCGGATCAGCGGCCTTGCCACGGCGTTGTACCGGACCGCCATCTGGCCGTTCTTTCCGATGAGCGAGAGCCGGCCGAGGAGCAGGACGACCCTATCGTCGATCGCCAGCAGCTCGCCCACCGGCATCCTCTCGACGGAGCCGGCGCCACCATCCTCGGTCCAATGGCCGACGGCGTCCGAGCCGAACGCGACGACACGCGTGTGCATCGCCAGTTGACCGCCTATCCACGCGCGCTTGCCGGTTCCGGGAATGACCAGCAGGCGCTCGAGAGACAGGGACCCGCACGCCTGCTCCAGCGCCGACCACGCGGCGGCGGGGACCTCGGCTCGCGAGATGGGGCGGAGCGGCATCGGCGTCCGCTCCTGCCACTCGTGCGCCCCAATCAAGCGCGCCAGGAACCGTTTGGCGGGCTCCAGGACACCCGGAAACCAAACGCTCACGGCGCTGCCGTCCTCCTCCGTCGCGTCCATCGGTGATCGCCCCGACCCTGTGGCCCAGCCGACCCTGCATGGGGACCGTCGAACCATACCAGCCCTTGTTGGCCGGGTCCAAGCGCGGCGGCAGTTGGGAGGCGGGCCTCGGGATTCCTGGACCGGTCGACAGTCCGATGCCGACCGGTCTGGGTCGAACCTAGAGTCGAGCTGAGGAGCGTTGTCCGACGAGCAGCCGGTAGGCCGCGACAACAACGACGCCACCGATCACGGCAACCACGATGCTCTCGACGTTGAGGCCGGTCACGTCAGCGACCTTGAGGACGGTGCCAGCCAGGTAGCCACCGACGACAGCCCCGACGATGCCCAGAAGGATCGTCGCGACGACGCCTTCCGAGCCGCCCATGATCAGATTCGTGATGAAGCCTGCGATCGCCCCGAGGACGATCCACGCGATGATGCCCATAACGGCGTTTCCTCCATTGGATAGGGATTGGGGACGAGCGACGAAGGGCCTCGGCGTTCCGAATGAGCGCTCAACAAGCGTTTCGCCCGTTGCTGGGTCCCACTGTCAGCGCGGTCGGGCGGCGTCCTGAACGTTGCCAATGCCCTGCTGGGCGCTACCTTTGATCTGCTTGGCCTTGCCTTTGGCCTCCTGAGAGTGATCGCCGGTCGCCTTGCCGAGACCCTCTTCGACTTTGCCGGTGGCCTTGTTGATGGAGCCTTTGGTGCGCATACCGGTCATGTGGATACTCCGTTGGCCATGCCTGCCACTTAGTGGTGAAGGTCGATGGCCAGGTGATCCTGGGCCTCGCCGGTGCTCGTCGCGAGGATGAGAACCCTCCCTGCTGGTCTGAGTCGGGGCGAAATGGCCGTTCTTCGAGTCTGGTTCGACCGCCCGGCGGTCAGGTCGCCCCGATGGGCCGCAATGCTCGATGAGGCGTGCTAGCGTGAGAGCGCAGGAGGATGCCCGGTGGGTGATCGGCTGACGTTTCTCGGCCATTCGACCGTCCTTGTCGATCTCGACGGCGTTCGCGTGCTCACGGATCCGATGCTCGGTCATATGGCCGGTGCCATTCGGCGGCAGTGGCCGGTGGCTTCCCGGACTGCCCTCGCGGATCTCGCCGCGGTCTTCATCAGCCACGGTCATTGGGACCACCTGGACATGTCGTCCCTTCGGAGCCTGCCCGATGCGCCTGAGCTCATCGTCCCGGTGGGGCTTGGGCGGCTCGTGGCAAAGGCTGCGCCCGGGATCGTCCACGAGCTTCGACCCGGCGATCGGCTCCGGGTGGGCGACTTAACGCTCGAGGCCGTCCACGCCGAACACAGTCGCCGCCGCTCGTTGTTCACGACTTCGGAAGATGCCCTGGGCGTCCTCATCACGGGATCGAGCGGCGTCTACTTTGCCGGCGATACCGAGCTGTTCCCGGCCATGGCGGACCTGGCCGGGCGTGTCGACGTGGCGCTGCTGCCGGTCGGCGGTTGGGGTCCGCGACTGGGCGCCGGCCACATGGACCCCGTCCGAGCGGCCGAGGCCGCGGGGCGAATATCGCCCGCCGTCGCGATCCCCATCCACTGGGGAACGCTCTACCCGCTCGGTCTCCGTCGCCTGGCGAGCCGTCGATTCGAGCGTCCGGGGCCGGCCTTCCGCTCGGCTGTCGCGGCGCGCGCCCCGGGTGTCGAAGTGCGCATTCTGGAGCCCGGGGAATCGATGGAATTGGGCCGGGGTGCCGTTCGATGACGCCCGGCGTTGGTCGGCAGTCCGCCCCGCCGAACCACGGCCCGGTCGCGCGCTACCGGCTCCAGGCCCACCTGATGTGGGAGTGGCGCCCCGTCCGCCTGGCTCTCTTGCGCCGCGCGCTCCTGTCGTACATGGGAGCTTGCCTGGCACTGGCGATCACCACGTTCGTGCTCCCGGGGCTGAGGATCGATGGCGCGGGAGCCCTCTTGCTGGCCGCGCTGCTGGTATTGGCTCTCGACAGCTCCTCCGACATCGTCCTCCAGTGGCTGTTCGTGGCATGGCCGATCTTCGTCGCTCAGACGCTCGGCCTTGTGGTCCAGGTCCTGGCGATCATCGCCGTCGGACGAGTGGTCCCGGGCGTGTCGGTGGAGGGGACGGCGACCGTGGTTTGGGGCGCGGTGCTGCTCACGATACTCAATACGCTGTTCGCCGAGCTCGTGGCGGTGAGCGACGACGATTCCTACTACGGCGTGCTGGTCCGGCGGTTGGTCGCGCGCAACTTCGGGCGCACCCGGGAACCGACGCCGGGGCTGCTCGTAGTCCAGATCGACGGTCTGAGCCTGCCCGTCCTGAACCACGTGATGCGGGGCGGCCGGGTCCCGGTGCTGAGCGGGCTGGTGCGCGACGATGGCGCCACCATCTACCCGTGGACCGCGTTGCTGCCGCCGACGACTCCGGCCAGCCAGGCGGGGATCCTTCATGGCCGAAACGACGGCATCGCCGGCTTCCGCTGGTACGAGAAGTCGAGCAATCGGTTGATGGTTGCCAACCACCCGGACGATGCCGCCGAAATCGTCCGTCGCGTCAGCGATGGCTCGGGTCTGCTTGCCGACAACGGGGCCAGCATCGGCAATCTCGTGACCGGCGACGCACCGCGAAGCTACCTGACCATGGCCACCATTGGGGCGGGCAAACCTCACGACGACGGGCGGCGCCTGCGCGGCTTCCTGGCAACTTCCGTCAACTACCTGAGACTGCTGGTGCTCATGGTCGGCGAGATGGTCAAGGAGCTGTATCAGGCTGAGCGCCAGCGCGGCCGGTCGGTCGAGCCGCGCATGCCCCGCGGCCTGCAGTACGCCGTCGAGCGAGCCGTCACCAACATAGCCCTCCGCACAGTCTCCACCGCCTTCGTCATCGAGGAGATGTTCCGCGGGGCGCCGACCATCTACGTCGACTACACGGGTTACGACGCGATCGCCCACCACTGCGGGCCTGAACGAGCGGAAGCCATAGATGCGCTGGCAGGCATCGATCGGGCCATTGGTTCACTCGTGAAGGCCGCTCGGAACACCAGCCGAGCCTACCGGCTGGTGGTGCTCTCCGACCACGGCCAGTGCCTCGGCGCCACGTTCAGCCAGGTCCACGGCCAACCGCTCGAGGCCGTCATCGCCGCCCTGCTGCCGGGCAACATGACCGTCGTGGGCACCACCGACTCGGTCGAATCAGCCGGCATCGGCCGGCGGATTGCGGCCGAGTTGAACCGAGGTGCCGGTCCCGGATCGCTGCTCGCACGCCTGTTGCCCGGCGCATTGAGACCCTTCGGTGGCGCCGCCGGGCAAGCCGCGAGCACGCCGCCCGACGTCGTTGTGGCCTCGTCCGGAAGCCTGGCGCACGTTTACTTCACGAGCCAGCCGGACCGGATGACAGACATAGCCATAGAGAAACGCTTTCCACGCTTGATTGAGGGGTTGGCCCGACATCCGGGGATTGGAGCGCTGATCGTCCGATCCGCATCCGGAACCCCGCTGGTCGTGGGGCCGCAGGGTCGACTCGACCTGGCCGCAGCGCACCGTGAAGACCCAGACCCGCTGGGTGCCTACGGTCCTCGGGCGGCAGAGAACCTGCTGCACCTCGACGGCCTTTCGAACGTCGGTGACTTGATACTCCTGGGCGCGGTCGACCGTGTCTCCGACGAGGTCACCGGGTTCGAGGAACTCATCGGTTCGCATGGCGGCCTCGGCGGCTGGCAGGCCGAGCCGTTCATCCTGTGCCCCGTGACACTCCCCCTGACCGAGGGTTTGCCGATTGGTGCGCCGGCCGTGTATCGCCAGTTGAAGGCATGGCAGGCGCAACTGGAGGGCATCCATGACGACTGAAGGCCGGGCCGAGAAGCCCAAGACCACCCGTGCCGCCGAGCCGCGCGTGCACTCCGACAGGCCCGTCGACCCCAAGGAGGCCGAGATAAGGGCCGAGAAGAACGCAGCCAAGCGCCTCGGCAAGTCCCTGGGTCCGGGCCTGATAACAGGGGCATCCGACGACGATCCCTCGGGCATTGGGACCTACGCCCAGGCAGGAGCCCAGTACGGCTTTGCCACGCTCTGGACGACCATCGCGATGCTGCCCATGCAGACGGCAGTCCAGTACATGTGCGCCAAGATCGGCCTGGTGACCGGCAAGGGATTGGCAGGCGTGCTGCGGGAGCACTATCACCGTGCCCTCTATCCGGCCGTGATCGGCCTGGTCCTCGCCAACACCCTGAACGCCGGCGCCGACATCGGAGCGATCGCGGCGGCCATCAACCTGCTCGTGCCGCCCATCCCGTCTATCGTCTTCGTCCTGCCGGTCAGCCTGGGGATCATCGCGCTCCAGGTCTTCGGAGGCTATCGGCTCATCGACAAGGTATTCAAGTGGCTGTCGTTGGCCCTGCTCGCATACATCGGGGCGGCCCTCTTCGCGCGGCCCGAAATCGTGAAGGTCCTCCTCGGATCGCTGGTGCCGACCATCTCTCTCGACCCGGCATATATCGGCATCCTCGTCGCCCTGCTCGGCACCACGATCTCGCCTTACCTCTTCTTCTGGCAGGCCAGCCAGGAAGTCGAGGAGCAGATGAGCATCGGTCGGCGCACGCTACGACAGCGCCGGGGGGCCAGTCCGTTCGAGCTCAAGTACGCCCTTTGGGACACGATGGCGGGGATGGTCTTCTCCGAGATCGTGGCCTACTTCATCATCCTCACCACCGGAGCCACCTTGTTCGTGGCGGGCAAGCACGATGTAGCCTCGGCAACCGACGCCGCCCAGGCGTTGCGCCCGCTCGCGGGCGACGCGTCCGCGTTCCTGCTTGCCATCGGGCTCATCGGCGCTGGCGTACTGGCCGTGCCCGTCCTGACGGGCTCCGCGGCGTACGGCGTCTCCGAGGCTTTCGGCTGGCGATCCGGGCTCGATCACAAGGTCACTCGCGCGCCGCAGTTCTACCTTGTCATCGTGGCTGCGACGCTCGTCGGGATGGCCCTCAATTTCCTCGGCGTCCCTCCGATAACGGCCCTCGTCCTGAGCGCCGTGCTGAACGGCATCATCGCCGTGCCGCTCGTCTTCCTGGTAATGATCGTGTGCAACGATCGTGCGGCGATGGGGGAGAGGACCAACGGACGTCTATTGAACATCATCGGGTGGACGACCACGATCGCGATGGGCCTGGCTGCCGTTGGCCTGATCGTGACCACGATTCTTGGGTAGGGGCAGGTTGTCCCCGAATCGCGAAACCGGCTGCGGAAGGCGCGTCTGGGGACGTCAGACCTTGGGCACCTTCCGCTCCGCCGGCGGTCAGATCGTGAGGAGTCGGTCGAAGAAGGACCGGTAGTGCTGCAGGGCGACCCGGAGATCTTCCGTCGAGATGGTCTCGCCTTGAACCAGCTGCGGTTCGAGCTTCGCTCGCTTCTCGGCGAAGGTCTTCGCGAGCTGCTTCATGACCTCCGCAACGAGGAGATCGGCCTGCTCGACCGATCGTCCGGGCTCGTCCACGAAGCTTGCCTGGATGTCCAGCCACCGAGTCCGGAATGAGTCGGCCGCGCCCGGCGCGAAGAGCAGGATGCTGCTCCTTCTGGTTGTTCGGCGCAGGCTCGGGGTACTGAACCGCGGCCGCTTCGGGCGCCGGAGAGCGAGGCTCGGAGTGTCGTTCGTTGGGAGCGTCGCCGGTTCGTTCATCGGGCCGCAACCGGGACGGGGGGCTCCGCTACGGACTCGACGGCCGGCTGCTCTTCCGCCGTCGGCTGCTCCTGCACCATCTCGGTGAACAACGCGTGTGAATTGAGTACGGCCTGGCGCAGGTCCTCGGTATTGGCCTGGCCGTCCGCGGCGCGGAGCGCGATCTCGTGCGCGGTGCGGTAGCGGTCGAGGATCGCGGGATGGTCCACCGACACATCGGCGGAGCGCTGCTCGTAGTCGCTCTCGGGGTAGCCACGAGCGGCCATGACTCGCCCGATCAACGCGTCGGCATCCTGAGCGGCAGCTGATGGATCGTCGACGAAGGTGGCCTGCATGACCTGCCACTCGTCGTTGAAGCTCTTGCCTTCGTCGGCCGTCAGGGGCTGGATGTCGAACCCCGTGACGCGCTTCTGACGGGCCGTGAGCTCGCTCTCCGCGGAGCGAACGTCGCCCTTCTCGGCCACGGTCCGGTCGTATTCGGTCCCGAACCGCTGCCGCAGCTGCTGGCTCGTCTGCTCCGTCTCGTTCCGCCGTCGAGTTTGCTGGGTTGAGTACAAGCGCGCGGCCACGATCACGATCGCGACGATCACGACCGCGGCGATTATCAATGAGGCAATAGGCATGATGGAGTTCCTCGTTCGGCTCCGGACCGGGATGCGTTTCCCCCGGGCCGCAGCGTCTTGATCGATACCAGTCTGGTATCTCGAAGCCGCCTGATCGCTCACGCTAGTCTCAAAGCCGGCTGCGGCGCGAGGATGAAAACCCACGATTCCGGCGTAATCATCCGATCGGCGGCGATCCCGGCGGTCTGCCGGATCGCCCGAAGATGGTGATTTGCGCGCTTAGCGCCGGCGGCGTCGGGCCGGCCCGAAGGTCAACCAGTCGACCATGACTCCGACTCCCCAGGCCATAAGCCGCAGGAGCCAATACACGATGGCCAGCGGCCACGCCACTATCAGGCGCAGGAGCGAGATGAGCCAGCCATGATCGCCACCCTGGCGAGTGATGACGATTTGGGGACGATCGCTACCCATTACTCGCGCCGAACGGAGCTCGGGTCATATCCAAGCCCGCTGCGCCGTCCTCTTCATCCCGGCGCTCGTACCGCCCGGGCAAGCCATCTATGGCTCCCTCGTTCGACGGGTCGCCGGGCTCGGCATCGATGGGCGGCAATGGTCCGACGTCGGCCCCGATTGGGTCTGGCCTCGGGGTCTCGATGAGCGGCGCGTCAGAACTGGCAGCACTGTCGTGGGTCACGGGATGTCCTTCTGAGTACGCGGCCGACGAACGCGCGGATCACGCGCCGGCGGGCATAAGAACCGTGGCGCCGTAGTCCGTGCGCGTCTTTGGTCGCGTGCTACCGCCAGATCTTCTAGCGCCGGTAGAGGGTGAAGCCGCCGCCGAACAGCAGGACCAGGATGATGATGACGAGCAAGAGTTCCATGGGAGACCTTCTTTCACTACTAGCCTGCTCGTCCTCAGCCGATGAAACGAGGATGAAAACCCCGTCTTCCGTGTGGGCCTAGATCGTTGGTGCCGTGATCGTCACGCCCGACAACTTGTCGATGCCGATGTCCATGGTCACCGTCTCGTGCGAGGGCGTACCGAAGATCTTCTGCTCGAGGGACGCGGCAACGCTCAGGCCTGCCGGAGTCCCGTCGTCCTCCGCCCAGAAGCACAGACTGCTGATGGCGAGCTTCTCCTGACCGGGACCGGCCGCGATGCCAAAGGCTGAAAGGTCCACGCCCGCCATTTCGGCGACGGAGAGCTGATGAAGGTGTCTGCCGAACTTGACCTCCAAGCCCTCGTCGATCAGGACGATGCCGCTGCCCACAAAACCCTGAAGCGTCTTGCCTGGGGCCGGCGCTTCGGTCCATTTGCCGCCGTTCGTCCGCGAGTACGCCGAGTCGCCGACCACGACGTTGTCGTTCGATCCAGCGATGCCCAGGACCTTCGAGGAGATCGAGACGTCGCTGTCTACGCCTTTGACCTTGAATGTTCCCGTGATCGCGCCCGAGCTCGAGCCGATGAACAGGGCCACCTTGACGGACCCCACAACGGAGCCCTGGGCCTGGAAATCAGTGCCTGCGACCCGGGCTTTGAAATTGCCCACCGTCGACGTCGACTTCGGCGTCGAGGCAGCCCTGGCAGTGGCTGGAGCAGATGTCCGGACGCCGGTGAGCATCGCGCGTCTGCGCCTCCAGGCTGCCACCGAGCCCACCGCGAGGACCACGGCCATTCCCAGGGCAGCACGGCGAACGGCGGACACTATGAGACGCTTCTCTCTTCGCGCTGAGTGGCGTAGATGGCCTCGGCCTGGTCGGCCGCTTCTGCCAGGACTTCCTCCGGCGTGGCTTCAGGGTAGGCCGCCCGAATCGCGGAGGTGACCTCGAGCAGGTTCATGCCTTCGACTTCCTGAACCGCCTGGATGTTGATGACGTAGTTGGCCAGCATCGAGAGGACTGCCGCCACCGGCAACCCAAAGAGCGCGCCCCAGATCCCGGCAACTTGCGCTCCGACCAGGACGGACAGGAGGGTGACGAGCGGGTGAACCCCCGACGTCCTCTTCATCAGCCGCGGCACCGCCAGGTTCATGATCAGCGCCTGGCCGATGAATAGCACGAGGGCGACCGGGATGAAGGCGCCGGGCACGAAGGCCGCGGCGATGAAGATGGGCGGCAGCAGAGCCAGGCCCGGGCCCACGAAGGGGATCGGCATGCAAACCGCCGCGATCAGGCACAGGAGGAACAGATACGGGAGGCCGAAGACCAGGCCAACGGCGATCGTCAGGGCGACCTGGATCGCGATGAGGATCACCTGGGACCAGAGCCACCCTCTGAAGGCTCGGCCAACCGACCGATCGAACAGATCGAGCTGGGTCTCGAAGCGGTTTGGGATCACCCTGCGCCATTTGGCCTGAAGGCCATCAGCGTCGGAGACGATGAAGATGGACAGGATCAGGATCATCGAGAGGGTGCCCATGATCGAGGCCACGGTTCCGGCGATGGCGCCGGACTGAGTTCCGAGGGTCGTCTTGATGTCGGGCAGGATCCGGCCCTCTCCCTCGCGGAACAGGGCGGCCAGGTCGATCGTCCCGGTGCTGATTCCCAGGCCCTTCTGGAGCGAAGTCAGGCTGCCGCTGATGGTCGCGGTGCCCTCGTCGAGTCGATTCACCAGGCTCTGTGCCTCGGTGACGCCGATTGAACCGGCCGCGAGAACCAGACCCACAAGGGCGAGGGCTACGCAGGCGTAGACGAGACCGACGGCGATGCCGCGTCCAAGGTGCAGGCGGTTGGCCGCCCCGTCGACGACCGGGCTGACGATGAAGGCCAGCAGCCAGGCCAGAAAGCAGATCG
>PMBG01000083.1 GCA_003153755.1 Chloroflexota bacterium
GTCGGCGTCGGCGTCGGCGTGGGAGTCGGCGTCGGCGTAAGGGTCGGAGTCGGTGTCGGGGCATCCGTCGGCGGGTCCGTGGGATCCTCGTCTCCGACCACGATCGGAGTCGCCGAAGACATCGGCGTCATCAGGTTGCGAACGACGTTGGCGCCGAACGCGAAGCTCGTCACGACCAGGAGGCCGGCGACTGCGAACGGGAGCGAGGCCGGTAGGCGCCGGTGGGAAATGCTCTTGACGGCCTTCAGCGGCCGCTCAACGTCTTGCTCGACCCTTGGGCCTGTTGGTTTCGACCCTTCCGGGTCCGGTGTATGGAAGTACATGACCTGGCTCCCACGTATGCGACTGACGACTCCGTGCGGAAACGGATGTGCCGACTCTCAACATAGCGCAGGAAACCCGAAGGGGAATACGATCGTTGTCCAGATTCAACGAGAATTGTCTGGTACTTTCGTTTGACACGCCGTCCGAACGGACTCCATGCTCGCCCGGACCGGCGCCAGCGGGGCCGGCAGACTCGTCCGCCGGCCTCAAATCGATCGGGGTAGTTGATGACTTTCCGCTCTCGCCACTCGTTTGCCGCGATGCTCGCCGCGTCACTTATCACGGTCGTCATGGCCGGATGCGGTGGCGCGTCCGCGACGCCTTCCGCCACGACCCGGCCCGCCCAGACCCCGGCCCAGTCATCCGCGTCGAAGTCATCGGCCGGGTCCAGCGCATCGGCTGCCGGATCGGGTTCGGACGCATCTCCGAGCGCATCCGACGATAGCCTGGCTCTGCCGCACGCCGATTCCAAGCTCGAGGCCACGCTCCCCAAGGAGCTCGGCGGAGCGCCGCTGCAGAGCTACAGCGTGTCGCTGTCGGTCTACCTTGGGTCCTCCACCGGCGGCGACAGCGTTCTCTACACGCCCTGGCTCGTATCCATGGGCAAGACCTCCCAGGAGGTCACGATGGCCGTCGCGACGGATGTGACTCGTAGCGAGAATGTCATCGTGGAGGCCTTCGCGGTGCCGGGCGTGAGCGACGCCAAGATCGCGTCCGCATTCGGTGACGCGGCCACCGGCAAGGGCTGGAAGGTTACGTCCGGGTTCGTGGCGCAGAAGTCCTGCCTCGAGATCGTCGACCCCTCGCCCACAGGGGACCTCAGCACCGGCTACGCCTACGCCAAGGCGGGTGTGTTGTACGTGGTGGTTACCGATGATCCCGCACTCCTGCTGGAGACATACATCCATCTGCCTTAGGTAGCCTTGCGGACCGCTGCCCGGCGACCGGCCGTACAATCGAACGCATGGGACGTCAGCTCGATCGGCCGATCCGCGAAGCCTGGATCGTTGCCGCGCTCCGCACTCCGTTCGGACGATACGGAGGGGCGCTGGCGTCGGTCCGTCCCGACGACCTCGCCGCCGTCGTGATCCGTGCTCTCGTGGATCGCACCGGCATCGACCCGGCTCTCATCGAGGATGTAATCCTCGGCTGCGCGAATCAGGCCGGCGAAGACAATCGCAACGTGGCGCGAATGGCGGCGCTCGTAGCCGGCCTCCCGATCGAGACCGCCGGCCTTTCCGTGAACCGGCTCTGCGGAAGCGGCCTGCAGGCAATCAACTCGGCCGCTCACGCGATCGCCGTTGGTGACGGCGACGTATTCATAGCCGGGGGCGTTGAGTCGATGAGCCGAGCTCCGTACGTGATGCTCAAGCCGCAGACGGCCTACGAGCGCGGCAATCACGAACTGGTGGACACGACGCTCGGTTGGAGGTTCGTGAACCCGGCGCTTGCCGCCGCTCATCACCCGTACTCCATGGGCGAAACGGGCGAGAACGTGGCCGAGCGTCTGGGTGTGAGCCGGGAGGATCAGGACGCCTTCGCGCTCGCGAGCCAGCAGCGTGCGGCCGCTGCGATCTCCGAGGGCCGCTACCGCGACCAGATAGTGCCCGTGACCGTGCCACAACCAAAAGGCGAGCCCGCTGTCGTAACCGTGGACGAGCATCCGCGCGAAACCTCGCCCGAAGCCCTTGCACGATTGAGGCCGGCCTTCCGTCAAGGCGGGACGGTAACGGCGGGCAACTCGAGCGGGATCAACGACGGCGCGTCTGCGCTCCTGGTGATCGAAGCGGCACGCGCCCGCGAACTCGGCTTGCGGCCGATGGCCCGCATCGTGGCCACGGCCGTGGCCGGCGTGGATCCTGCCGTGATGGGCCTGGGGCCCGTGCCGGCGACGCGAAAGGCCCTGGCCCGCGCCGGGCTGGCAGTGTCGGACCTGAACCTCGTGGAACTCAACGAGGCGTTTGCGAGCCAATCCGTCGCCTGCATCCGTGAACTCGGGTTGGACCCGGGCCGCGTCAACGTGGACGGCGGCGCAATCGCTCTCGGGCATCCGCTCGGTGCGAGCGGGGGCCGGCTCATGACGACGCTGGTCCACGGTCTCGCCCGAACCGGAGGCCGGTACGGTCTTGCCTCGATGTGTATCGGCGTGGGGCAGGGCATAGCCACAATCGTGGAGCGGATCGACGGCTGAGATTCCGGGCACCGCGACCGCCGATGCGGAGCCCGGCGCCGTCACGACGAGCGCGGCCATCGAGACGCGTGATCTGCGCAAGGTCTTCGGCCGCATCGTTGCCCTGTCCGGACTGACGATGACGGTTCCGCGCGGGGAGGTCTTCGGCTTTCTGGGGCCCAACGGCGCTGGCAAGACCACGTCGGTGAAACTGTTGCTGGGCCTGTCGCGCCCGTCCGCAGGCGAAGCGCGCGTACTCGGCGCGGAGGTGGGCGACGCCGCCGCGCGGCGGCGCATCGGCTATCTGCCCGAGCTGTTCCGGTATCAGAGCTGGATGACGGCGCGGGAGGTGCTGGCACTCCACTGCGATCTGGCCCGGATACCGAGGCCCGACTGGCAGCGAGAGATCCGCGAGGCGCTTGGGCTGGTCGGCCTGGCGGAGCGGGCAGACGACCTCGTGGGAACCTTCTCGAAGGGAATGCAGCAGCGATTGGGTCTGGGCGTGGCGCTGCTGGGCCGCCCGGAACTCGTGGTCCTGGACGAGCCCACTTCCGCGCTCGATCCGGTGGGCCGGCAGGATGTCCGGGGGATCATCGGGGCGCTCCGGGACCGCGGCGCGACCGTCTTCCTCAACTCCCACCTGCTCACAGAAGTGGAGCGGGTGTGCGACCGGGTGGCAATCGTGGACAGGGGCCGCGTGGTGGCGCAACACCGGATGTCGGACCTTCTGCGAGAAAGCGGAGTGAGAATCCGCGCCGCCGGCCTGGGCGGCCAGGACGTCGAAGCGGCGAATCGTCACGGCCTGGCCCGCCTCGATGGCGAGTGGCTCGAGGTGGACGGCATCGCCGAGGCGGCCGTGCCGGAACTAGTCCGCGAACTCGTGGCTCGTGGCCGAGCCATCCATGCCGTCGTGCCGTCGCGTCAGACGCTGGAGGAGCGCTTCCTGTCCCTTCTCGGCACCGGCGACGCTTCGGTGGGAGAAGACGCGTCTCCGGCCGTCACGAAGGGGCTGGAGCGATGAGTGGCGCGACTTCGATCCTGATCATCGCCCGGCTGACGCTGAGCGAGGCGTTCCGGCGCCGTCTCCTATGGGTGCTCGTGGGCCTGACCGGTCTGATAGTCGTGTTGACGTGGTGGGGGTTTGGGCGGATCGCCGAGGCCTCGCCGGTGACCGGGCCGGTGCAGGTGCTGGGCGTGTCGCAAGTCACCGTCATGCTCGCGTTCATGTTCAGTTTCGTGCTGGCCATGACGGCCGTGTTCGCCGGATCGCCCGCGATCGGAGCGGACATCGAGAGCGGCCTGCTGCTTGCCATCCTGGCACGCCCGATCCGGCGGTCGGATGTGCTGCTCGGCCGCTGGCTCGGGCTGGCGGTAGTGCTCGTCGGGTATGCGCTCGCTGCCGGATATCTCGAGCTCGGGGCGGTCGTTCTCGCGACCGGGTACGTTCCGGCCGATCCGGCGACGGGGCCCGTCTACCTCGCCGGCGAGTCGCTGATCCTGCTCACGCTGGCGATCGTGATCAGCACCAGGGTCGCACCGGTGGCCGGTGGTGCGATCGCGGTCGTGGGATACGGGCTCGCCTGGATGGCCGGGGTGATGGGCGGCGTGGGCGAGGCGTTCGACAACCACTTGCTTCGAGGAGTGGGTGTCGTCTCGCGGCTGATACTCCCGAGCGACGTGCTGTGGCGAGGATCGGCGGGCGCCCTGTCGCCAACGGACACCGTGCTGACGGCCGGCGGCGTGGACGCGAACCTCTATCGCTTCAGTCCGTTCTCCGGGTCGGCCCCGTCCGCCGCGTGGCTGGCATGGTGCCTGCTCTGGGTGGTGGCGATGCTGGCCCTCGGGATCGTGCTGCTCCGGCGCCGCGAGATCTAGGCTGCGGCTACTGGTAGATGGCCCAGATGTAGCCGTAGCAGACGAAGGCGACGCTGAGCCCGATCAGCACCTTTTCCATGTTGGCGAAACGGCTACGACACCCGATCGCCGTCAGCGCGATCAGGAACGGGATGAAGTCCATGGCGTAGCGGTAGCCGTAGGTGTTCGCCCCGCCGCCCCCGTAATAGAGGAAGACCGGGACCGCCGTAACGATCACCGCTCCCCACAGCATGAGGTTCAGCCGATCTCGGAGGCTCGCCGCGAAGGCGATGAGCAGCGCAGGCGTCGTCAGCAGGATCGAGTGGCCCTGGGTGCTCGGTACGAGCCACGGGAAGTCGCCCCGGACCTCGAAGCCCCCGCCCAGGAACAGCGCGAGATTCGTGGGCACGTGGACTACCGAGAAGAGCCCCTGCGCCCGAAGCGCCTGCAATGGACCGTCCGGCACCAGCCAGGCGATCCCGTAACCGGTCTCCGTGAACGAGCCGAAACGGGCGTAGTCCCAGAGCCCCGTGATGGCGACCGCGGCCACAAGCGGAAGCCCGAATCTGATCGTCGCTGAGAGGCGGTCCTTCGATTCCCAGATCAGGACCAGGCCCACCGGCAACGCTACGAGGCCGAGTGTCGGGCGGGCGAGCGCGGCCAGCCCGATGAGGGCGGCGAGGACGAGCGCGCGGCGCCGGTCGTGCCACTCGATGAGCAGCAGGAAGATCAGAGCCGTGGCTTCCAGGTGGGCCAGATAGTAGAAATTGCCCTCGATCGTGAGGGTGAACAGCAGCGTTCCGAAGGCGCCCAGCGCGGCCAGCCAGTACGTCGCCGGACCTTCCGGCCCGTATCGGCGCGCCACCGGCAATGCCAGCCAGCCGGCGATGATGCCGATCACACCCGAGACGATCCACCGCGAGAAGGGCCACAGGAACGGGAACGGCACCAGCGGCAGATACGGGACGGTCGGCAGGAGGCTCATGGCCTGGTAGTGCCGGTCGCCGATCGTGACGATGTCGTTGATCGTCGTGAGGGAGCTGAGATCCGCCCGGCCTACGAACATGTCGGAGGCCAGGATCATCATGTGGTCCGGTCCCCAGTCCGATGCCTGGCTCCGCACGAATGTCGCGCCGCCGAAGATGATGGCCACGACGGCCATCCATGCGAGCGCGCCGGGGTCGTTACCCAGTTGCGCGGCGCGGCTGCGCACCCACTCGAGAACTCGCACGGGTCTTCCCTCTTGTCTGCCGAAAGTGGCGATGGAAACAGGGCGATCGTAGCATCGGGCCTCGCTGCCGGCCGCGCTGGGTCACGGACGCGCGGGGTCGCTTGACCGCCGGACCGTCGGAACCCGCGCCCGTTCGATACGGTAGCCTTTGTCGGTGACCACGACGCCAGGGGATGATTGCGCCAGTCGTTCACGCCCGGAGGATGCCGTTGCGGCGCCGAAGCGCGTAGTGGTCGTCATGCCCGCGTACAACGCGGCGAAGACGCTCGAGCGGACCTACGGGGACATACCGCTGGATTTCGTTTCCAGGATCATCCTCGTGGACGACGTGTCGAAGGACGACACGGTGAGCGTGGCGAGGCAGCTGGGCCTCGACGTGATCATCCATCGCATGAACCTTGGTTACGGCGGCAACCAGAAGACCTGCTATGACGCCGCCCTCGAGGCCGGCGCCGACGCAGTGGTCATGCTTCACCCCGACTACCAGTACGACGCCACGTGCATACCTGCGCTGGTCGCTCCCATCCTCGCCGGCGAGAAGGACTTGATGCTCGGGAGCCGCTTCCTCGGGGACCCGTTGGCCGGCGGAATGCCGCGCTGGAAGTACATCAGCAACCGCTTCCTCACCGAGATCGAGAACGTCGCGTTCGGGCTCCACCTCTCCGAGTACCACACGGGCTTCAGGGCATACAGCCGGAATCTCCTGGAGACGATCCCGTACCGGTTGAACAGCAACGACTTCGTGTTCGATCAGGAGCTGGTGGCCCAGGCGGTCTCCGCGAGGATGCGCGTGGGTGAGATTGCCGTGCCGACGCGCTACTTCGAAGAGGCAAGTTCGGTTGGCTTCCGCCGAAGCGTCGTGTACGGGCTCTCCACGTTGAAGGTCGTCCTGCGATACCTGCTGCACCGGCTCAGAGTTCGCCGGTCGCCCAAGCTCGCCGCGCGAAAGCCGATCGCCCGATGAGGGGTCTCACGACGGGTCTGGCGCGCGGCGCCATCGGCATCGCCATATCGGCGGTCTGCATTCTCCTGATCCTCCGAGAGGTGGATATCGAACAGACGGCGGACATCCTTCGCGGGGTAAGGCCGGCCTGGCTCCTTCTCGCTCTGGCTGCCGTTTGCGCCGACGTCTTCTTCCGCGCCCTGCGGTGGCAGTGCCTCGTCGCTCCGATCAAGCACGTGCCACTGCGCCGTCTCGGCTCGTACATGATGGTCGGATACCTCGCCAACAACGTGCTCCCGGCACGGCTCGGCGAGCTGGTTCGGAGCCACTACCTGGGTGACCGCGAAGGCATAAGCCGCAGCGCGACGCTCGGCACGGTCGTCGTGGAGCGGATAGTGGACACCGTCGTTCTGGTGGGCATCGGCGCGGCCGCGATCCTCGTCCTGAACGTGCGCGGCGTGGTTGTGAATGCGATCCTGGTGGGCGTGGCACTCGCCGGATTGCTAGTCGTGGCACTCGCCGCCGCACTTGCCGCACACCGCCTTCCCGGGGCCCGGCGCCTCGGCGCATTCCTCGGTCGCTGGCCCCGGCTCAAGGGCGTGGTGCTTCGTCTGCGCGACGGTCTGCGGGTGGCGGCCCTTCCGAAGACCGTGGCCGTCGCCGTCGTCCTCAGTGTTGCCGCGTGGGGCTGCACCGTGATATCGGTCCTTGCCGTGGGCCAGTCGCTCGGGATCGAGCTCACCGTGGGCGAGGGCGCGCTGCTCGCCGCAGGGACGAACCTCGCCACGGCGATCCCCTCGGGTCCCGGTTATCTGGGCACGTTCGAGTACGCCGGCCAGTCGATCGCGGTCGCCTTTGGACTCCCGGTTGCCCGCGGCCTTGCATTGGCCGTCCTGATCCACGCCTTGACGCTCCTGGTGGGCTCAGCCGGCGGCGCGATATCGATCCTGAGACTCGGCTGGAAGCGCCGGACGCCCCAGCGCGCGGCCGGATCGTGACGGCGGCGCTCCGGGGAGCTATGTTTCAGCGATGACGATCGAACCTCAGACACCCGGTAGCGACAACGGGCGCTGGCTGGTGCAAGCCGGCCGCATCCTGTCCAATCTTGGCTTCGAGCTCATCGAGCCAGACAAGGCGGGCACCGACGACACGACCCACCTGGTCGTTGCCGTCCGGACTCAGCCCACGCAGCAGCACTTCGACCCGGAACGGATCGAATACTGGGGTTGCGAGTCCGGACGCGGCAAGGCTGCCCAGATCGATCGGGACACGCGCCTGCCCATCGCCGGCGAATTCTCCTGGGGACGGATCGCTCTCACCGACCGTCTCGCTGTGAAGAACGAGTTCCTCAGCTTCGGCGGAGTCATGAGGGCTCAGTTCGGCGCGGATTCGGTCGCGTACGTGGACTTCAGCTCGCACGCGCCGGTCTTCCGAGGGAGCGGCCACAGTCAGAGCCCAAATCCGCTGGCCGCCGAAGCGGGCGCATTCTTCGCACGAATCAAGGTGCCGATCGACTTCGTCCCCGGGGCGGAGGCGCTCATCGCCAGGGCCGCGCCACTGACCCTGTACTGCGCCTTTGTCCAGTCCGTCCGGGAGCGTGTCATGGGCGCGCAGGCCATCCGTGAGTCCAACCGCTGGCTCTCCGACTGGACCTCCCGGGAAGGGCAGCGCATGGAAGCCGCCCGGAGCGACGACTGGAAGGCCGCGATCGAGCTCCGGCGGCAGCTCAGCGCCATCGAGGCCATCGCGCGCGAATAGCCGGAGCTCGCGTGTCATCGCCAAAGAGTGACGGCGCCCTTTCGGGCGCCGTCGTTGCGTCTTTGCGTGCTCCGCTCGGAGCGGCGGGCGCTAGGGCTTGGTAGAAGCCGACGCGCTGGGAGCCACGCTCGCGGTAGCGGTGGTCGTGGCAGTGGGCGTAGGAGTCGGAGTGGCGGTGGGCGACGGAGCGACGCTCGTCGACGGCGATGCGCTCGGGGTGGGGAGGCCCAGGGCGGTGTTCACGGCGGCCGCGATCTCGTCATAGGTGGGGACGTTTCGGGCGCCGGTAGAGGCATCGACTGTGCCGAGCGGCTTTCCGTTGACAAACAGCGTGGGGGTGCCGTTCACGTCGGCGGGCTTGGCGGCTATCTCGGTACGGATATCGTCCAGGTGCTGGCCGTTATCGACGCAGCTGTTGAACTTGCCGAGGTCGGGGATGCCGGCCGCCTTGCCGATTGCCTTCAGACGGTCCTTCGTGAATGCCCCCGGAGTCTCATCGGTCGCCTGGTTCGCGTACAGCCAGTCGTGCATCAACCAGAACTTGCCCTGATCCGCGGCGCAACGCCCCGCGTTCGCCGCGTCGATGGAGGCCGTCTGCCCCGCGTTCGCCGCCAGCTGGTCGATGACGTTGTAGTCGTGCCAGACGAGCTTGGCCTGGCCGGTCTTGACGAAGTTGGCGACCATCTTGGTCTCTGTGCCCGACTCGACGGTGAAGAGGAAGCACTGCGAGCAACGGAAGTCGCCCCAGACGTCGATGGTCACCTTCGCGTCGGCATTGCCGAGCGTCAGGCCGTTGCTCGTGATGTCCGCGGGGGTGAGGACGCCCGGTGGGACGGGCGTGGCGGAATAGCCGGACCCCTTGTTGTTCAGCACGAACGCGGCCCCGATCACGACCGCACCCACGACGACCGCGACAAGCGTCCACATCAGGATGCCGCCGGCGCCGCCTCCGTTGCCGCCGCGCGTGGACGCGCGACTCATCGCGCGGTTCGCCTCTCGGTTGGCAAGCCGCTGCTGACGTGCCGAGCGCCGGCTCGTTGGGGGCGTCGTCTTGGCTGGTGACGGCGAGCGTCCGCTCGGTGGATTGCTGGGCATTGCGTTTCCCTCGTGGGTTGGGTGTTGGACTTCCGGCCGGTCAGGCCGATTCTTGAGGTTCGAAATCGTCGAACGAATCTGGTTTGGGCGTCCGCAGGTAGACCCACAGCGCGACCACAAACCGCAGGACCAGGCTGATCCCGTATGTCTCGCACCAGATGCACACGGCCCCGATGAGGAAAACCTGGGCGAACTGGAACCAACCCTCGAAAATTACTCCAACCAGGGACAAGCCATAGTGTGCAAGCAGCAGCTTGTAGGTGCCGGTGCGCCACCAGGCCATGGCCAGGGTGAAGAGCGTGATCGAGAGGAAGACGCCGTAGACGGCTACCGGGATGCCGGCGAAGGGTCTGGCGTACGAGCTGTTCGCGACTTCCTGGCAGCCCTTGATCCCGAATCCTCCGACCGTGCACGCGACCTGACCGCCCGGGATCAACTCCTCGAACGAGAGGTAGGACGCGACCACGAGACCGACGAGATCGAGCGATCCGAGAACGACGGCCGGATGGACGCCTCTGATCCGCCGCCACAGCGACGGGGCGGAGGTGTCTGCTTTGTTGCCGAGTCCTGCCATTTCCCTGCCTTAGATTGGAGCCGGTCTGTGGGTTTGACGAGCCCGTCCTGGCCTGCGGACTAGACCGGCCGAAGCGTCCGCATATGTTACTCGACGCATCGGGGCGGGTCCGGGTTGCAGGAACCATGCCGCGGCACGCGCACGCCGCCGCCAGACGCCTATGATGTCGCCATGCCCTCCGCGTCGATGGCGCGGAGTTGGATCAGGCCAGACGCACCGCGGGAGGTTGCTCGATGCCAGCCGAAGCGACACCCGGCGCCCCTCGATCAGGCCGGGCCCCGGGAGACTCCGCGCCGCCCCAGGATCATCACCCTCACTCCGGCCACATGCACTGCCACGGCCCCGGCTGCGGCCACGAGGCGATACCGCATGAGACGCACGTGGACTACATCCACGGCGACCACCGTCACACTCGCCACGGCCAGCACTACGACGATCACTGACCAGTTCGTCCGTCGCGTCAATTGAGACACAGTCTCGACAAGCGGCGCCGTCCGGCGTTATCCTCGCCGGGCCATGCAGTCGCCCGAAGCCGACCAGTCCCACTCGCGCGCGACCCTCACGCTTGCCGTCAGTCGTGCGGGGTTCCGGATCACGGACGCGCGGCGCGCGATCATCGACCTGATACTCACTCGTGACGGCGCGTTCGATTCGTCGGATCTGATCGCGGACGCGCGTCGCCGGAAGCTCGTCGTGGGCAGGGCCACCATCTTCCGGATGCTCGACGTGCTTGCCGACCTGGGCGCGATCGAGCGGATCGACCTCCCCAACGGTGCCCACTCCTACGTTCGCTGTCTCGGCAGCCGGCATCATCACCACCTGGTCTGCACCAACTGCCAGCGTTCCAGCGACGTGGAGGACGGTGGGATCGCCGATCTCGTGGTCGCGATGGCGCAGAGCGCCGGCTACGTACTCGAGCATCATCGCCTCGAGCTGTTCGGCATCTGCCCCAGCTGCCAGGGCCGGTCGCGCGACAAGTGAGACTCAGTCGCGACATCAACGGATCGCATCGGCGGCGAGCGCTCGTTGGCCTTCGGCCGGCGTCCTCTCCGGCCGACGGCTCGACGCCGGCGGAAGTCGCACGCGGGCCCCGGTATGCCGCGTTGCGCCGCCTCGGCGCCGCCGCGTTCCTGGTCGCGTTCCTCGGGCTGCTGGCCGTGAGCGCGGCGGCGTGCTCATCGGGGCCGGCGTCCGCAGGTGGCAAGAAGAGTGTCGTGGTCACGTACTCGGTTCTCGGCGCTGTCGTGAAGGATCTCGCCGGGGACGCGGTGGACGTTACGGTCCTGATGCCCAACGGTGCCGATCCGCACGAATGGGCACCTTCCGCGAAGGACATCGAGACGCTCCTGCGCGCGGATCTCATCGTGGAGAACGGGCTCAACCTGGAGGGCGGGATGGTCAACGCCTTCGGTCAGGCACAGAACGCCGGCGTGCACAGGTTTGTCGCCACGGATCACATCACCATCCGGCACGTGGGGGCGGGGCAGGGCGTAAGCGCCACCGACAAGGATCAGGCCGCCGGCGCTCCGGATCCGCACATGTGGATGGACCCGCTGACGATGCGCGACGTGGTCGTGGCCCTGACCGCGCAGCTGAAGTCCGATCTGGGAGTGGACGTCTCGGCGCGAGCCACGGACCTGGAGTCGCGTCTGACGCAGCTCGACGCGGAGATACGGGCGACGCTCTCAGTTGTAACTGACGCCAATCGGAGGCTCGTCACAGGCCACGAGTCGCTCGGATACTTCGCCGATCGCTACGGCTTCAAGCTCGTCGGCGCCGTGGTCCCGAGTCTGAGCGACCAGGCCGAGACGTCGGCCGCGGATCTCGCCGCGCTCGAGACGAAGATCCGCGAGGCCGGTGTCCCGGCGATATTCACCGAGCTCGGCACCTCCCCGGCCACGGCCCGCGCAATCGGCAACGACACCGGAGCCAGGGTCGTGGAGCTGACGACGCACGCACTCCCCGCGGACGGCTCCTACTTCACGTTCCTCCGCAATATCGCCGGACTCGTGGCCGCGAACCTGGGGCCCGGCGCGGCTTCGGTGACCATCGCGCCAATTCCTTCGTCGGGCGCGAACCGGCTGTCGCTCGGCCCGCTCGTGGATCCGTTCACGCAGAACGAACTCATGCTCCGAGCGCTGCTGGCCGGTATCCTCGTCTCGCTGGCGTGCGCCGTCGTGGGGACGTTCGTCGTGCTGCGCGGTCTCGCNNCTCGCCTTCATCGGAGACGCCCTCGCTCACGGCGTACTGCCGGGAGTTGCCGTGGCCATGCTGGTGGGAGCGCCGGGAATGCTCGGCGCCGCTGTGGGAGCCCTGGTGATGATCGGCGGCGTAACGGTGGTCACGCAGCGATCGAAACTCTCCTCCGACAGCGCAATCGGTCTGCTGTTCGTTGGGATGCTCGCCCT
>PMBG01000102.1 GCA_003153755.1 Chloroflexota bacterium
GCGATGCCGTTGATGACGGCCGCGAGCACGTTCTTGAGGCCGTTCAGGCGCTGGATGTCGTCCGGGACGAAGATCGTGAGCAGGGCGATCATGATGATCCCCATGCCCGCCCCGAAGTAGCCGCCGTATATCGCCGTGGCATAGAAGAGCGCGGCCAGCGGCCACGACCGGTGCGAATCGGAATGGCGATGCCCGGCGAGTGCCTTTGACAGACGCGGCCCCGCGGCCACGAGGACAAGGGCGACTCCGATCAGCACGGGAACGATGGCCTCGAACGCGCCCGGAAACGCGAGCAAGAGGAGACCGCCGGTGAGGCCGCCGGCCGCGGAGGATAGACCCAGACGCACGGCCCGGTCGCGCTGGCCCGACAGCTCATGGCGATAGCCGACTCCACCGCTTATCGAACCCGGGACCAGGCCCACGGTGTTCGATACGTTGGCGTCCAACGGTTTGAACCCGAAGGCGAGCAGGGTGGGGAAGGTGATGAGCGATCCTGAGCCCACGATCGTGTTGATCGTGCCGGCGGCGAAACCGGCGGCGAGGATCGCGACCGCCTCCAACGGGGTCATCTGGCGGGGTGGGGTTTGGTGCTCACCGCCGGATCGTAGCCGACCCTCGGCTCAGCCGTAGAAGTCGATCACAACTCGCGTGCAGCCGTTCGCAACCCAGACTCCCACACCGGCCCTGTGGAAGTAGCTATTCATGATGTTCCTGTAGTGGCCGCCCTTGTAGGACGCCTCACTCTGGAAGAACACCGCCGTGGAGATCATGCCGCTCTGGCTGGCGTTGCCGGGCGAAGAGATGTTCTCGCCCCACGACGCGCCGGGGTAACCACCCGCGACCATACGGCTGTGAGTCGTGGTGCCACCGAAGGTGTGGAGCAGCGCGCAATTGGTGGCAAGGGCGATGGCGAACGGCCGGGCGACGTGGCTCGCGATTCCGGCGTCCTGCGCAAGGGCACCTTGCGCAGGAAGGGTGTGGCGCGACTGGCTGCTGCACTGGCCGCCCGATGTGACCCACCCGCCTGTGCGGGTGCAGTTCATCAGATCCATCGTGTACTTCTCGGCCCCGCCCCACTTCGCGTCCGCGGCCGTCTGCCCGCCCGTATACGTGATGCCCTTGGTGGAGTACGAGATCCCTCGCGACCGCGGCGCCGCGATGGAGAACGTGGCGCCGATCGCGGCCACCATCTTGAGTCCGCCGGTGGACCGGGCGCTGGCGGCGATCTTGACCGTGATCACCGCACCAATGAAGAAGGCGCGCGCCGGAATGAATGTCATGACGGTGTCGCTGTCGGACCAGGTGAACGAACCCGCCACGCCTCGACTGTTGGCCGAGATGCTGAATGCCGCCTGCGTGGAGGCGTGGTCCATCGGCACGGTAAATCGCATCGAGATGGGCTGGTTGTTGTCGCCGGTCTTCGTGCCGTCGGCCGGGGTGAACGTCTGCACGGATGGCGTCTCGAGCGTCTCAACCCGGAGCTGCGGGATCGGGTTCAGCAGCGAGCCGGACGAGTCCGTGCCGCCCTCGGTCATACCTACCACGAAGATCGTGCCCGTCTTCAGGGCCGTCTTGGGGGTGAGTGTGAATACCTGCGAAGCGACGTCGGTGGGGTCGTCGCCGACCAGGTTGAATTCCACGAGCGGCGAAATCCCGAGTCGCGTGGCAACCGTGCTCATCTTGACCGGCCTCGTGAAGGTCACCTGGAAGGCCGTGGACGGCGAGACCTGATCGCCGACCATGCGAGTAGCGGTGATCGTTCCGCCCGTCTGGTCGCCCGAAGTGAACTGGGCAGCGATGGGTGCCGCGAGCGCCAGGCCCTCCAGGTCGGTGGCCGTGGTCGGAATCACGATCGTGTACTCAGTGTGGGGCTGCCAGTGCGGATCCGGCCGGATCGAGAGGGTCTGCGCCGTTGCGTCCCACAGGAACTTCACGCCGACCGCGGGCGTGATCTGGACCGACGCCTCGACCGTGCTCTCATTCATGGGCTTCGTGAAGCGGACCTGGAACGGGACGTCCAGGGCCAGATCCGTCTGCGTCTGGTGGGCGTTGCCCTGCGGAGCGAGCGGGGCAAACGTGGGGAGCTGCTGACCTGCAACCTGCTTGGCCGGCAGGCCTACGAGCAGACCCGACACGAGGAGGGCAACCGCGGTGGTTACCAGCAACGCCTGCAGCCGGCTGCGGTCCAGGAGCCATCTAGCTGCGCGCGGCAAGGTGCCGGCGGTGAGTGAAAGTGCGCTTGCCGCTTTCGTCCGCAAACAGTCATCTCCTGTGGCGGGAAGCAGTCCCGAGCGGATAGGCTCCGGCAGGGTACCACCGGATTCGGCGAAGGGGCAACTCGACGGATGCCACCGAAGTGCGGTCCGACGCGAATCGAGCCGGGTCTAGGGGTGGCCCACGGGGGTCGACCCGTAACCTGCGGATCCACGATCACAAGGTGTTGAGCACGAATCTGCCCAGAGTGGAGCGATCGGTGGAGTGATTGCAGGCTTCAGGATGGCGTCAAGGCTAAGCCGAACCCAATCGCTGCAGTGCCCAACAGCGCACCTCAACGGGCGCTAGTCGCGGAACCTGAACACGCGGCGACCGGGCGGAACGTAGCCAGGGGGGTAGTCCTAGACCAGCTGAATGACCGGACGGACCAGGACATCGTCCAAGCCTGGGACTCCAAGGGTGAAGGCCTCCACCTCGGAGGGAGGTTCTCCTCTGTCTCTTCGCGATCCTCGGGCGATTCTTCACGCAACAAGAAGTAAGCAATGACATCGGCTCCGTCGGACTCTAGCGTCAGTGCCTTACTTCAAGCGGCTGTCAGCTGCCTGCGTTGAGTACGGGCACCGGAGTCGGGCGGTTGGCGGTCGTGCCGTCGCCGAGCTGGCCGTCGCTGTTGGAACCCCCGCACTCCACTGCTCCGCGCGCATCGATTACGCAGGTGTGCAGGTCCCCGGCGGCAATGGCGGTAGCGCCGGACAGCCCCGAGACGGCCATTGGAGTTGAGCTATTGGTGGTCGTGCCGATGCCGAGCTGGCCGTAGCTGTTATTGCCCCAGCACTCCACCGCCCCGCCGGCGACGACTGCGCAGGTATGCGCAGACCCTGCGGCGATGGCGGTAGCGCCCGAAAGGCTCGAGACCAACACCGGAGTCGAGCCATTGATGACGTGGCCGTAGTCCCAGCACTCAACTGCTCCGCCAGCGATGGTTGCGCAGATGCCTCCCTTCCCTACGGCGATGGCGCTAGCGCCCGAAATGCCCGAGACGAACACCGGAGTCGGGCTAAAGGTGTTCGTGCCGTCGCCGCGCGGAACGGTGTTGTCGCCCCAGCACTCTACGGCTCCGTCGGCCACGATTGCGCAGGTGCGCCCCGCTCCGGCAGCGATGGCGGTAGCGCCCGAGAGGCCCGAAACGGGCACGGCAGTCGAGCCGTTTAGGTTCGCCGTACTGTTGCCGAGCTGGTCCTGGCTGTTGTCGCCCCAGCACTCCACCGCTCCGCCGGCGACGATGGCGCAGGTATGCGCAGACCCTGCGGCGATGGCGGTAGCGCCCGAAAGGCTCGAAACGGGCACTCCAGCAGTTGACCTTGCGGTGTTCGTGCCGTCGCCGAGCTGCCCGAAGGAGTTGGCGCCCCAGCACTCCACGGCTCCGCCGGCGACGATGGCGCAGGTGTGCAAATACCCTGCGGCGATGGCGGTAGCGCCCGAAAGGCCCGAAACGGGCACTGAAGCAGTTGACCTTGCGGTGTACGTGCCGTCGCCGAGCTGCCCGTAGAGGTTGTTGCCCCAGCACTCCACCGCTCCACCGGCGACGATTGCACAGGTGTGATTGTGTCCGGGTGAGATAGCAGTGGCGCCTACGATCGAACCCCCAGGGCCATGCTGGGACGAGGAAGCGGTCGCCGACGGAGAGTCGGTCGGCGACGGAGAGTCGGTCGGCGACGGTGAGTCGGGCGGGCAGACAGGGGGGAGATCCGACGGGATAGGTCCCGGGACAAAGTAACGCCTGCAACCTTGTGAGTCTCCCGGAAGCGCCGTCTGCGAGGGTGAAGCCTCAGGCGATGGTGTGGCCACAGGCGATGGTGATGCCTCAGGCGCAATGGACGGAACCGACGACGGGCTCCCCAGCGCAAGAACGGCCGATCCGGCCGCCGTCGCCCGGGCTGGTGAGGATGCCGAGCGGACGGACGCAGTGCTTCCCACTTGACCAAGCATGGCACCGACGGCAAGTACGGCGATCAGCGCGGCCGCCCCCACCGACAGGCATAGCGCCCGGTTGCGTCGTGAAAGTTCGGCCCAGGTATGCCGACCGCGGCCCGTCTTCAGTCGGTTGACGCGGTCTTCGATCCACGTCCCCACGCGTGACCATCGCCCCTCGGACATCCCAGCTCCCTCGAACAATCTGTCGCCCGCCACTCTGACAGACGCACAGGCTTGTGACGCGGAGCTCGCGTAGGCTGTGGTGGGCTCCGCCGGTCAGGCGATCGAACTGTAGGTGGAGCGATTCGGTGGAGCGATTTGGAGCGANNCTCTGCCGGTTGAGCTAAGGCCACCAAGACGCCCTCGAGGCGAAACGGCCGGGGCCGGGCCTGCGAACGGGGCACGGCGGAGTATACCGATTCCACCCCGGACCGCGATCGCCGGTGCCGGGCCGGTCTTCGCCGGCGCGCCGCTGACGCGGCCGATGCGGGTGCCCGCCCGGGTCTCCCGCTAGACTCGTGCGCGGCGACCCATACAAAGTGACGAGGACGACCGATGCCGAGAGCCCGGCAATCGCAGGATCCCAACCGAGCCGGCCCGGCAGAGACCCAGAGCGGCACCGGTATGGGTGAGTCTGCCGGCAGCGAGTCGGCCGGCTCCGGGCCCGAGATCGCCCCGTCCCCAAGGCGATCGCGCAAGGAACGCCCGGAGAACGTCCGCGCCGACGGGGCCACGGCAGCTCCCGCGCCGGCAGCGCCCGCGCCGGCAGTTCCCGCGCCGGCAGCGCCCGCGTTGGCAGCGCCCGCGCCGGCAGCTCCCGTTGCGCCGGCTGTCTCCGTCACGACGCCCGAACCACCCGTGTCCGTCAAGCAGCCGCACGCGGCACGTAGCTCGCGTGCCCCGGCAACCGTGCCTGCCTCCGCCGTGACGACGCCCTTGCCGGCGACCGAACCGCGAGCGCCGCGCAAAGCGAAGAACGCACAGACACGAGTCGTTCCTGCCGAGACGAGGGACCCCATCCTCGACGCAACTCCCGCAGCCGAGCGCGGCATGACGTCCGCGATCACCCCGTCGGCGGGGGAGCGGCATGCAGTGTCCGCGTTCCGGCGAGCCATGTTGTCGCACGCGGGGGCCATCGTCGCCGTCGCAGCCGCGCTGTTGACGGGTGTCGCGGCTCTTGCCCTCGGTCCCGTGGGCCTCTCCAACTCCATCCTGGAAGGGTTGGGCTTCGACGGTGGCCGGGCCTGGCTGATCACCGGATTGATCGTCGGCGGCACCTCCGCCGTCGTTGGAAGCCTGTGTGGCGGCGTTCGCTGGGCGGCGTCGATCGCGGGTGGCGTGGTCTGCCTGGCGGTATTCGGCTCGACCTTCGTGTCGGAAACGCAGGACGCGATGGCCGCGACCGGCGCGCTCGGTACGTTCGACCCTCTGGGCTGGATCGAGACGCTGGCCGCGCTCCTGGTGGTGGTCTTTGGTGTTGGATGGGCCTCGGCCACGTGCGCGGTCCCTCTGCGCGTTCAACTTCGAGTAACGCTGATCGCCCTGCGCGAGGTCATCGCGGCGCGGTCGCGCGATCGTCATGCCTGGTCGCGTCCCGTAGCCGTGTTGCTCGCGCTCTGCCTGCTGGCGGTTACTTTGCCGGTGGCGGCCAACATGTTCGATCGCGGCGGAGACGTTCGGATGATCAAGGGTGGACCGCCGCGTCAGGGCCTCATTCCGGACGACGCGGCGCCCGGAGGCGGAGCGATCCCTTCCGATCCACCCGTGTTGCTGCCGACGGATGGGCCCTCGACCGTTCCCTCCGAATCTCCGCATCCGAGCCCCACCAGTTCGCCCGGAGTCTCGGCCGCTCCTTCGGCCACGCTCAACCTGGAGCCGTGGAAGGCATCTCCTCCCGCAGGAGAAGGGCGAATGTCATATCTCGCTTTGGCCTCGCCGTGGGAAGGGAAGTCCGCGTCCCAGATCGCCATCTACCTGCCGCCCGGCTACGACGCGGGGAAATCCAGATACCCGGTTGTCTATGAAGCACCCACCACGTTCAGCCTTTGGAACACAGGCATCCACGTCCGAACGGTGCTCGATCAATTGATCTCGACCGGAGTCCTGCCTCCGAGCATCTACGTATTCATCGACGGCGGGAGCGGACCGTACCCGGATTCCGAGTGCATCGACTCCTTCGACGGCAAGCAGCTCATGGACACCTTCATGAGCGTCACCGTCCCGACCTACATTGACCAGAACTACCGCACGATTGCCCGGCCCGCCGCTCGAGCGACGATGGGGATGTCGCAAGGCGGCTACTGCGCGGCAATGCTGACGGTCCGTCATCCGGCGGTCTTCGGCGAGGCAGTGTCGTTCTCCGGCTACTACACGGCGGGAGCCCCCGACGCCAGCTCCAAAATCGTGTTCGGCGGCGACGGCAACCTGGCATGGCGCTACAGTCCCGTCGCTCAGGCGCCCCTGCTCAAGGCCTCGGTCAAGTCGACCCTGTACTTCGCGATCGTCGTCCAGCCGAAGCAGGCCTTCTACGGGACGCAGGCTGCGTCGTTCACCAGCGTGCTTCGCGACGCAGGCATCGCCTACGACCTGGTGGATGCCGCCGACCCGCACGGGTGGCCCCAGGTTCGCGCCGGTTTCCGGCAGGCCTTACTGCTGCTGGCGAGGCATCAGGCGGAAGTTGGCGTCTTCGCCTGAGGTTAGGTATCGGCGCGTTTTCCCCACACTTTCGCACCTACCCTCAATCATCCGCACCATTTTTCGTTACTACACATGCGTCTTTCGAAATGACTAGCGGAGGGGGCCTTTGACGGCTGCTTCGGCCTACGGTTGTCTCAACACGGGACATATGGGAAGTGGTAGCCGAACATGCTGGGCTTCAAGAACCCATTCGCCACCGCGTCGCGCCTTTCGCTACGCAGAATGCGAATCATGGGCGTGGCGCTCGCACTGGCCGCTTTTGCCATCGCATCAACGGCCGGTCCGGCGTTTGCCTGGGATGCCGGGGCATACAGCCCGGCCGACGAACAGCTCCTCTTCTCGCTGACCAATCAGGACCGCGCCTCCGCCGGCCTGAACGCCCTGGCCAATGACACCTACCTCCACAAGGAGGCGGAGTGGCGTGCCAAGGACATGGCCGATCGCGACTACTTCTCGCACCAGATTCCGCCCAACAACAGCATGGTCTTTGCCTACATGCAGCAGGACGGCTACTGCTTCAAGGTGGCGGGCGAGAATATCGGCCTGTCGACGTGGGGTGCCGACGTAGCCACCAACCGGATTGAAGTCGCGTTCATGGGTTCGACTTCCCACCGCGCCAACATCCTGGGTAGCTGGGCTCGCATGGGAGTCGGCGCCTACCAGGCCCCCGACGGCCGAAAGCTCTACGCCGTGCTCTTCTCGATCCCGTGCGGCGTTGTAGTGCCGACGCCGACGCCCGTCGCGACCCCGGTTCCTCCTGTCGCGACCCCGGTTCCTCCTGTCGCGGACCCGACAGAGGTGCCCGTAGCGACCCCGGTTCCTCCTGTCGCCGATCCGACGCCGACACCCGTAGCGGCCCCCGTGACAACCCGAAAGCCCGCGCCCAAGCCGGTGCAGACGGCACGACCAATCGCCCAGCCCACGAGCAGCCCCACGCCCGCTCCGACGGATACGCCGGCGAGCACCCCCTCGGCTGCCCCCACCGCGACCACCGCGACAACCGCCACCATCGCGCCGGTAGTCACCACCGCGCCGTCGGCCAACCCCACGGCGTCCCCGGCGACGTCGACGGGACCGCAACCCGCGACCATCACGAGTTTGCGGGTTCGCGAGAAGCCAGCCTCACAGGGCCCGCTTGATTCGCTGTTCCACTCGCTCTTCGGAGGCCTGCTGGGCTGGTAGGGCGCCACGGATGTAACCCGATCGTGGGCCACCCTATCGGGTGACTGTCATCGTCCGGCAGGCGGCTAAACTCTGCGCGTGGCCACAAATCCTTCAACCGCTCCGACGATCGCGCCTCGTCGCAACTCCGTGATTCTGGAAGCGCGCAACCTCACCAAGCGCTTCCGCCTGGGCAATCGCGATGTGGACGCTCTCCGAGGCGTCTCGCTCCAGGTGAGCCGCGGCGAATTCGTCGCCATCATGGGTCCGTCCGGGTCGGGCAAGAGCACGCTACTTCAACTTCTCGGCGGCCTCGATACGCCAACGTCGGGCGAAGTCGTTCTGGACGGCGAGGTCATCAGTCACCTTGGCGACAGGGCGGCCACCCGTCTGAGGCGCGAGAAGACCGGCTTCGTCTTCCAATTCTTCAACCTGATTCCGTTGCTCGACGTCTACGAGAACGTGGCGCTGCCGTACACGATCGCCGGCGTGGATCCGCGCCACGGCGAGACTGCCGTCAGAATCCGCGAAGTGATCGAGCAGGTGGACCTCAAGGGCCGCGAGCACCATCGGCCGGACCAGCTCTCGGCCGGCGAGCAGCAGCGCGTCGCCCTTGCGCGAGCCCTCGTGGCCAAGCCGGCCATCCTGCTTGCCGACGAACCTACCGGCAACCTCGACTACTCGACCGGCGGCGAGATTCTCGACGAGCTATGGCGTTCGTGCGACGGCATGGGGCAGACGATCGTGCTCGTCACCCACGATGCCCGGGCGGCCGCCCACGCGGATCGAGTCCTGGTGGTGGGCGACGGCAAGATCAGGGACGAGATCGAGCTCGGCCGGCGACAGGATCCCGACCCTTCACCGCTGATCGCCCGGCTCACCCAGCTGGGCCTCTAACCCGTGCGGCGCCTCTCCTCGCTGGCGTGGCGGAGCCTGCGGGCGCGCTCACTGCGCAGCTTCCTGACGATGGCCGGGATCGCACTCGGCGTGGCCGTGCTGTTTGCCGCGCTCTCGGCGGGAGCGGCCATGGACGCGGCGGTGGACCGTGCCGCAGCCGACGAGATGGGTCATGCCGATCTGCGCGTCCAGGCGCTCGAGGAGCAAGGCCTGAGTCGGGAGACCGTGGCGGTCGTGAGGGGCGTCTCGGATGCGGCAGTGGTCGCCCCGGCCCTCGAACGCAAGACGTACCTGTCCGCGTCGCTGACCCAGACGCCTTCGTCCAAGCTGCCGGAACCCGTGACCGTGCTCGGGATCGACGTGGTGAGCGAGCCGCAGCTTCACGACATTCCGCTCGCGGCCGGCCGGCTCCTCGCTGAATCCGACCGGCAGTCCGCCCTGATAACCGAGACGCTTTCGACCGACGAGAACCTTCGAGTTGGGGACAGCGTCAAGCTCAACGGAACGGCGGCATCGGGGCCTGTGTCCTACGTGATCGTTGGGATCATCCGTGGTCAGGGATCCCTGCCCGACGCGGCCGGCCGGCTCGTATTCCTCCCGCTCGGTGACGCGCAGTCGCTCTTCGGCACGACGGGCGTAACGCGCATCGATCTCGGGGCTGCGCATGGAGTCTCCGTCGAGAGACTGTCCGGCGAACTCGTGGCCACGATCAAGACCGAGCCGTACCTCCTGTCCCAGATTCAGGATCTGGCCGATTCCCTGCGCGGCGAGACGTCCGACTTCCGGAGCGCCCTCCTTCTGGTCGCGGCCGTGGTGCTCTTCGCGGGCGCGTTCCTGATCTTCAACACACTCTCCATGACGGTCGCCGAGCGCGGCCGCGAGGTGGGGCTGTTGAGGGCCGCAGGCGCGTCCCGTTCCCAGGTGATGAGCATCGTCCTCCTGCAGGCGCTGGCGCTCGGGGTACTCGGATCGCTCATAGGTATCGCGGGCGGTATAGCCCTGGCCGCGCTGATGCTGTCGTGGGTCCAGTCGAGTGGGCCGATCACCTTCTCCACGCCGTCGGTCTCGGCCTGGTCGGTGGCGATGGCACTTTCCATCGGGGTCATGGTCACTCTTGCCGCTTCCCTCGAGCCCGCCTGGCGCGCCGGGCGCATATCTCCGATCGAAGCGCTGCGCCGCCAGCCCAGTGGCGCGGTCGCCGGCGCTGCCCGGCTTCGGTGGCTGATCCTCGTCTTCGGAGTGCTGGCCCTGGCTGCACTCGCGGCCTGGCCGCGCGCGACGGGAAGCGATAGCCCCGGTACCTCCGTGAGTTCCGGAATCGGGTCCGGCACGCTTGGGCCGCTCGCCGTCTACGGCCTGATGCTTATCTCGGTGCTGCTTCTCCCGTTCGTCCTGGGGCCGCTCTTGCGCGTCGCCGGCGTTCCATTCCGGGTCTTTCGCAACGAGGAGCGCCTTGCCCGAAGCTCGCTGGCCCGCGACCGCAGCCGTACGGCGCTCACCGTTGGGGCGCTGGTGGTTGGACTCGGTATGGTCGTCGCGCTTGGGACCGCGGCCCAGGACGTACGCCGCATCGGGGCAGACTGGCTCGCGGAAACCATCCCGGGAAGCGAGCTTCTCACCTCCATCAGACCCATGCCAACCACCGACGACGCCATAAAGAAGGAACTGGCCGCCATTCCGGGCGTGCAATCGGTTTCGCCCATCGGAACCTTCGGCGTCCCGTACGTCTACACGACGCAGGAGAACGGTAGGACACTCGAGAACGTCGTTCGCCAGGAAGCGGCGGCAATCGTCGGTGCCGACTACCAGACCGACGGGCGCCTGGTCTTCGTAGCGGGAGGGGGCGATCGGAGGTCTGCGTTTGCCGCCCTCGATTCCGGAGGGTCGGTCATCCTGCCCAAGTCGCTCGCCGACTCCACGGGCGTCCACGTGGGCGATTCGATCGAGTTCGCGACCGGCACCAATCTCGCGAGCCTGAAAGTGGCCGGGATTGTCGCGCACACGCTTCCGGCCGAATCCCAGGAGGCGATCCTCGTCGGCTGGCCCGACGCACTGCGCATATTCGGTGTGACCGGTGCGGACTTCTACGCGGTGCGCTACGCGCCCGGGCAGGAGTCGTCGGCCCGGCCCAAGCTCGAGGCCACGGCCACTCTATACGCGCTCCAGCCGAGTGATCTCAGCCGCGTGCAGGGCGCCTTCGGCGACGCGCTGGATCGCATCTTCCGACTCCTCGACATGCTGGCACTGATCGCGGTGGTTGTCGCCGGACTTGGCATGGTCAATACGTTCTCGATGAGCGTCCTCGAGAGGGGTCGCGAGATCGGAGTGCTGCGAGCCACCGGCATGACCGGCCGCCAGGTTTGGGGCATGGTCGTGATCGAGGCCGGCGTGCTCGGACTGGTGGGGGCGATCATCGGGGCCGTGGTCGGCCTCATCGTCGGCGCGCTGCTCGTCTCCTGGTCCAGCGGTGGATTCGCCCCCATTTTCGATCCGCCCTGGGCGACCATCGGGCTGGCCGTCCTGTTCGGCTTCCTGGTGAGCATCGCTGCCGCCATCTATCCGGCAGGAATGGCGAGTCGCCAGTCGATCGTGCACGCGCTCCAGCACGAGTAGCGGGCACTGATCCGCGGGGCGGGAAGATCGGGGACGCTCCGGAGCGGCGGCGTTGCGGCGCCTGCTACACTCCGGCCACCGGGCCAGGAGAAGGGCCATGGTCAAAGCCGCGCCCCAAAGGGAAAAGGTACCAATGCTCGCGACCCCGCATTTCAATCGCCTGCCCGCGACTGAACGAGGCATCACCCTCGGCGACTTCCTGCTGCCGATCCGCGTGGGCGAACGCATGAGCGCTCGACTTCGCCATATCGCGCTCATCTGCCTCGGCGCCGTCGTTGTTGCCCTCACTGCCAACATCGCCATCGCCGCGCCGGGAACGCCAGTGCCGGTCACCGGCCAGACGCTTTCGGTCCTGGTCGTCGGCGGAGCTCTCGGCCTCCGTCGCGGGGCCCTCTCCATCGGGCTGTACCTGCTGCTCGGCATGTTCCTCCCGATCTATGCGCACCAGGAACACGGGCTGACCACAATCATCGGCATCAATTCGAGCGGCCTGGTGCTCGGCGCCGTGGGCGGCTATCTGGTCAGCTTCCTGTTTGCCGGCGCGCTCGTGGGCTGGCTGGCCGAAAACGGCTGGGACCGGCACATCGGCGGCGCAGTCGGCGCGATGGTCCTCGGCGAAATCGTGATCTATGCCATCGCGGTGCCATGGCTCGCGATTGCCCTTCATGTGGATCTCGCGAAGGCCGTTGCCCTGGGGCTCACGCCGTTCATCATCGGCGACGCGATCAAGCTCGCAATCGCGGCCGGGATCTTCCCGTTCGCGTGGTGGCTCGTGGGCCGCCGCGCCGAAGACCGGTAGTTCCGCCCGCTCTCCGCCCCGGTCAGTCGGCCGACGCC
>PMBG01000142.1 GCA_003153755.1 Chloroflexota bacterium
GCCGATCCAGGGCACGGCGGCGGACATCATCAAGATCGCGATGATCCAGGTCCCCGAACGATTGCGCGCAGCCGGCCTGAAGGCCCGGATGCTGCTGCAGGTCCACGACGAGCTCGTGCTGGAGGTGCCTCGCGGGGAGGTCGAGGCCGCCGCGGCGATACTTCGCGAGACCATGGAGAGCGCCCTGAAGCTGGACGTGCCGCTCACCGTGGACGTGAAGGTTGGGGACGACTGGGAGTCGATGAGGCCCCTCACGCGTGAGGATGCCGTGCTCGCCGAACTCGGCGAGGCGCCCGTCGAGGTTGCCGCGGGCTAGAGTCCCGTTTCGTGGCGCGGTGATGTCCGGACGACGAGCGAACATGGTGAAGGGCCGACTCGTCCACGGGCCGGGACACCAGGTGGGGTCGGTCCGGCACCCGGCGGAATCGTTCAAACGCCGCACATGCAGCGTGGTCGCCGAGCGGTCATCCTTACCGCAAGAAGCCTTCATCCAGAGTCCGAGGTTGCTACCCATGACAAGCGACGCGATCAAGCGCATTCGCACGGCCGACGCGACGGTCAAGGTGACCTCGGGCGGCGTGGCTCTGGCGAACAGCCCCGTCACCGTCGCCCAGACAAACCACAAGTTCCTGTTCGGGAACATCGGGTTCGAGTTCATACCGCTCGCGAACGGCGAGCTCGAGGTCAAGCCTCAGGTTGGGCCGGGCGGCGTGATCACGTCCCTGGGCGAAGTGCCTGTAGAGGAAGCGCAGCAGCGCGCCGATCTCTGGTTCGGCCTGTTCAACTTCGCCACCCTGCCGTTCTACTGGGGCCGCTTCGAGCCGGTTCGTGGCAAGCCCGACACCGCCCGCCTGCTCAAGACCGCGCGCTGGTTCACAGATCGAGGCGTGAAGGTCAAGGGCCATCCGCTCGCCTGGCATACCGTCGGCGCGGAGTGGCTGCTCGACCTGCCGAACGACGAGATCATCAAGGTGCAGCGAGACCGGATCACGCGCGAGGTGACGGATTTCGCAGGCGTCATCGACACCTGGGACGTGATCAACGAAGTCGTGATCATGCCGATCTTCGACAAGTACGACAACGGGATCACGCGCATCACCCGCGACGTGCTGGGACGGATCGGGATGATCCGCATGGTGTTCGACGCGGCGCGCAAGGCCAATCCCACGGCCACGCTGCTTCTCAACGACTTCGACATGTCCGCGGCATACGAGTGCCTGATCGAGGGTGTGCTCGAAGCCGGCATCAAGATCGACGTCCTGGGCCTTCAGAGCCACATGCATCAAGGCTACTGGGGCGAGGAGAAGACGAACCGGATCATCGAGCGCTTCGCCCGCTACGGGCTGCCCATCCACTTCACCGAGACCACGCTGCTCTCGGGCCATCTGATGCCGCCGGAGATCAAGGACCTCAACGACTATCAGATCCCCGACTGGCCCACCACGCCACAAGGGGAGGAGCGGCAGTCCGACGAGGTAGTGCGCCACTACAAGACGCTCTTCTCGCATCCCGCCGTGGAAGCCAACACGTACTGGGGCCTATCGGACGGCGGCTGGCTCGGCGCACCCGGCGGCTTCGTCCGCAAGGACGGTACTCGGAAGCCTTCGTACGACGCACTCGAGAAGCTGATCAAGGGCGAGTGGTGGCTGGCTCCGACGACGATGACCACGGACGCAGAGGGCCGGCTTCGGTTCAACGGGTTCCTCGGCGACTACAAGGTCGAGGCGGGCGGCAAGCGCGGCGCGTTCCAACTGGGGCAAGCGGGTGACGTGGCGATCGAGGTTGCGCTGGGCGCCTGACGACTCATATGCCGGCGGCTAGCTCCAGGGGTCTGTTTCGTGGACCTCGACGGTTGAGCCGGCTGTAGCCTTTGCCTCGAAGATGGGCCGGACAAGCCTGTGCATCGCCCCGGCGTCGGCGTCCTTGACGCCGTCTACGTCGAACTGCACGGTCCCCGGCCCAACCTCGAAGCCGCCGATGTCGGCCTCGATGCCGCCATCATCGAGGCAATCGAGCATCTCCGTGGCCAGCGTCTCGATCTCGTCCATGTCCTCGTCGGAGGCGTGGCGGCCGTCCGCGAATACGTAAACGGCGCGAAGCTTGGGCCACATGACTTCGTCCGGCGCCACGCCCTGCTCTTCGAGGCGTTTGTATGCGGCGCGGAAACGACGGCCGTACTCCGCGACCGCCTTACTGAGCTCGAGTTCCGTGATCGGAGTGAAGGTCAAGCCGCCCGGCCCCAGCTTCGCGTCGATGTACCGGTGTCCCGCAAGCTCGCGGATAGTGCCGGCTGCCAGCAAGGCGCGGAGGCCGTCGGCGAGCTCGTCGTTCGTGACTATGAGCTTCTGCTGGGCATCGACCGCCCCGATTATGTCCGTGAGCGTGGCGGCATCGTCGGGGCCGTGCCCGGCAATTGCGACTCGAATCTCCTTCTCGAAGGCCATCGCCGTATCGTAGCGTCGCGGTCGCTCGGACAGGCGGCCTCGGCCGTTCACGCTCCGGGCTTCGTCCCGCTAACCTCTAGGACATGCCCGAACTTCCGGAAGTAGAGACGATCGCAGGCGATCTGCGCGGCCTGGTGGTCGGCGCGCGCGTAGCGGCGGCCGCTTCGAACTGGCCGCGGACTCTGCGGAGCCACGAACCGGATGACTTCGCTCGGGCCGTGACCGGCCGTGAAGTGGTTGGTGTCGGCCGGAGGGGCAAGCAGCTGCTCGTCATGCTGAGCGGTTCGGCGCCTGATCCGGAGCCGGCCGTCATGACGGTGCATCTCAAGATGACGGGGCAGCTCTTCGTCGTGGAGGCGGGGACACCGTCCGATCGCCATGTGCACGTCGTCCTCGCGCTGGCCGACGGTCGCGAGCTGAGATTCCGCGATATTCGGAAGTTCGGGCGGATCGGGTTGTACCGACGTGACCCCGCCACGGGCCTTCCGATCGGCGAGGAGTCGCAGGGCGTGCTGGCCGCGGGCGACGAGCCGCTCGGCGACGACTTCACGGCCGCGCGTTTCGCCGCGCTCCTGTCGAAGCGCCGCGGGCGCATCAAGCCGCTGCTGCTGAATCAGGACTTCGTAGCCGGGATCGGCAACATATACGCCGACGAGGCGCTGTGGATGGCGCGAATCCATCCACTGCGGGACGCCCACACGCTCACGCGCACGGAAGCGCGCCGGCTACATGAAGCCGTGCTCGACGTGCTCACCGACGCCATCGCGCATCGAGGCAGTTCCGTCGACGATTACACCGCGCCGGAGGGCGACGGTTCGATGCAGGAGCGGCTCCAGGTGTACCAGCGAGCCGGCGAACCGTGCCACCGGTGCGGCCGTCCGATCAAGCGGTTCGTCGTGGGCGGCAGATCCACTCACTTCTGCAGCCACTGCCAGCGGCTGCCGGCCGATCAGCGAGCGGCAAACGCGGCGCTCCTTGCCACCGTGGAGTCGCCCGGACCGACGCCGGGGCGTGAGCCGCACCGGGGTCCCCGCTGGACCGAGCTCTCCGGCGAAGGGGCACTCGGCCGGACGGGAGCGGAAGAAGCGGACGCGGCGGAGCGCGCGCGCCGAACCGCCACTCGACGTAAGGCCGCCGCAACCCGGCGCGCGCAGGCTCGGGCGGGGCAGGCCTGATGTCCATCCTCCGCCTCGAAGGTGTAGTGCGTGAAGTCGGGGATTTCGTGATCCTCGACCGCGTGGATGCCGTCGTCTCCGCCGGCGACCGCATCGGCCTCGTCGGCCCCAACGGCGCCGGCAAGACGACGCTGATGCGCCTGATCTCGGGCGTGGACGAGCCCGACGGCGGGTCGATACACCGCAAGCGCCATCTGACGATGGCGATGCTGTCGCAGGAAGCGCACTTCGACGACACGTTCTACACGGCGCAGACCCTCAGGCAAGCGGTTCGGGCGGGCGCCGGCCGGCTGGAGGAGCTGGAGGTGGAGCTGCGGCGTCTCGAGCAGGCCGGCCACGTCACGGGCCCCGAGTACGAGAGCCTGCAGCACGAGTTCGCCGTCAAGGAGGGCTACTCGCTGGACCAGCGGGTCGAGGCCGCGCTCTCAGGCCTGGGTTTCGAGCGCGATCAGTGGGACCGCCCGCCGATCAACATGTCTGGCGGGGAGCAGACGCGCGCGGCCCTGGCCCGCCTGCTCCTGAGCGACCCGGAGCTGCTCCTGCTCGACGAGCCCACCAACCACCTGGATCTCGACGCGCTGGAGTGGCTGGAGGAGCATCTCGGCCGCCGGCACGGTGCGCTGATCGTAGCCTCGCACGACCGGGCATTCCTCGACGCCACTACCACGCGCATCTGGGAGATGCGGGACCGCAAGCTGACCCCGTTCCGAGGCAACTACTCCGCGTACAACCGCCAGCGCGAAGAGCGCGACATCCGCGCCGTGGACGAGGCCGAGGACCGCGCCACGGAGATCGCGCGCGAGAAGGAACTCATTCAGCTCTACCGGCATCAGCGGAAGCACGCCAAGATGCACGAGCACGAGGCCAGACTCGAGGCGCTCCAGCCGCTCGAGAAGCGCAAGTCGGACGCGAAGCTCCGGCTTCCCACCGCGGCACTCGCCGGCGGGGCGCCCGCGCGCTCCTACGAGCAGGTCGTCCGGGCGGATGGACTCGTGGTGGGATACCAGGCGGGGAGCCGGCGCGGCCGAGGCGACGGCGACGGCGACGGCGAGGCTCTCGCCACGGCTGCGGCCGTGGCGCCGGGCGGTACGCGTGCCGCCTTCACACCCAGGCCAACGGTGCCGATTGCTACGGCACCCTGGCTGGAGCTCCGGCGCGGAGACCGCATCGGTATCGTCGGCCCGAACGGCGCGGGCAAGACCACGCTCCTTCGCACGATCGCGGGCGAGCTGGCGCCGCTCGACGGCGGGCTCGACCTGGGCAAGAACGTACAGCTCAGCTACCTCGCACAGCTTCGGGACGCGCCGATTCCGGGTACTACCGTCCTGGACGCGATCCTCGACGAACTGCCACTCAGCCAGGGGGCGGCGCGGAGCCACCTGGCCCGGTTCCTCTTCCGCGGCGACGACGTGCTGAAGGAGATCTCCGCGCTCTCCGGCGGCGAGCGGTCGCGGCTGGAGCTGGCGCGGCTGTTCCTGCTGCCGTCCAACCTGCTGCTGCTCGACGAACCTACGAACCACCTCGACATCGCCGCGCGCGAGGCACTCGAGGCGTTCATGAACTCCACCGACGCGACGCTCCTGATCGTGAGCCACGACCGGCGGCTGCTCGAGAAGGTGTGCACGTCGTTGTGGGTCGTGGACGGCGGACTGGCCGTGCCCTTCGAGGGCGGATACCGGGCCTGGCGGCAGGCGATCGCGGACGGCTGGACCGTGAAGAAGGCGGCCGAAAGCGAGGCCAGGCGTATGCATGGCGGACGCCACCAGGAGCCGGCCGCACGGAAGCCGGCCGGCGTGGTCGCAGGCCCGAGTTCGAAGTCGGGAGCGCGGTCCAAGAACGCATCTCCTTCATCGGCCGCGGCCGTGGCCGTCGCCGCCCGCGAGTCCGTCGCGCCCCGCCCGCCGATCGCCAGGCTCTCCAAGGACGCCTATCGCCGCCGCAAGGCGCAGCTCGATGACGAGCTCGCCCGCCTAGCCGCGCGCAAGGAGCAGCTCGAGGCGGCGCTCGGCGATCCCGGCGTCCACGGGAACTTCATCGAACTCCGTCGCGTGACCGGCGATCTTGCGCTCGTAAACGAAGCGCTTGCCACCGCCGAGGAGGCGTGGCTGGAGATGGAGGAGGCGGCGCCGTGAGCGGCCGTCCGGAGCGCCGGCGCGGGAGCCTGGGGACGCGTGCGCCGGTCATTGGGCTCATCGGGCCTATCGGCTGCGGCAAGTCCACCGTGGCCGGCTGGCTCGCGGAGCGCGGCGTTGCGATCATCGACTCCGACCAGCTCACGCGCCGGCTGATGACGCCGGAGAGCCCGGTCACCGACGAGATCTTTGCCAGGTTCGGCGCGCAGTTCAGGCTGCCGAACGGCGAACTCGATCGAAGGGCGCTCGGCCGGATCGTGTTCTCGGACTCGGCTCGCCTCGCGGATCTCGAGTCGATCGTCCATCCGGCCGTCGCCAGGCTCGAGGAGGAGTCGATACGCCTCGCCGATCTCGGACGCCCGGTAGCCATCGTCATCGAGGCGATCAAGCTCATCGAAGCCGGCCATGCGAGCTGGTGCGACGAGGTCTGGCTCATCGTCTGCGATCCTGCAATCCAACTTGCCCGCCTCACCGCAAGGGGCATGCCCGAGGGGGACGCCCGACAGCGTATCGCGGCGCAGACCGGGTCTCTACAGCTGTGGCGCTCCGCGGCCACTCGCATCATCCACACCGACGAGGATCCCGTGACGGTCGAGGGAGTCGTAGCCGCCGCGCTCGCGGAGGTGGTGCCAGCAGGCACGTGACGGCTGCGGTTACGCTTGTCCAATGGTCGGATCGACGCGTACCCTCCCGAAGTGGCCCCGCTCGCGTGCGGCGACCGGTCTGGCCGTGGCCGTCATCGTCACCGTGCTGGGGGCAGGAGCGCTGCTCGCCGGCGTTACCTCCGGTCGAGGTTCGGCTCCCACACCCGCTGCCAGCGGGATGATCGCCCTGGACCCAACCACGGACCCGGGCCTTCTCGCAACCGCGTCCTCCATACCCATCCCCACACTCGAGCCCACACCAAAGTTCCCGCCGATCGAGTTGTTCGTGCCCACAAATCAGGACGGGACCGGGAAACTGATCCGGCCGGACTTCTGGGTCGATCAGCGGAGACCGATTCCGGTCCAGTCGCTGGACTGGCTCGCCGTCAAAGCCGCCGGACGTGTCGCCCTCGTCAACGGCGCGTTCACCGTCCTCCCAAAGGGGACCGATCCGCTCGTGGATACAGTTACCGGCTCTCCCGTCCCGGACAAGACGATCATGGAGACCGAGTGGGCCCGCTGGATCATCGAGGTGCCCGGAACCGGCCGTGACGAAAAGGGCGTCTCCTTCTCCAACAACAACTACTGGGAGTTCTGCGGCGACGGCGCTATGACCGTTGCGCTCTGGTACTGGCAGCAACGCACGGGCCACCCGAACGTAACCGGCATGGCCGGCCAATTCGTCGATCCATATGACGCCGAAGGCGTCGCGTGGCCAAATCCGGGGCCCAGGAATTCCAAGGGCATGACGTACGGAACCTACTGGTCCGGCTCGGACAAAGTGAGCGGCTTCGAAGCGCACGGCCGCGGCTTCGAGTTCTACCTCGCCATGGCGGCCCGGCCCACCGGCTGGCTGTCGCCGGGGTTCACCGTTTTCGCGCTCGATGGGAAGGCACTCTATCCCGCGCTCGGCACACCGATCACGAACATCGGGGCGGGCCTCAACTGGGAGGCGTCCGGACACGCGATCGACTGGGGCGAGACCTACTACACGATCGTGACTCCGCGGGACCCGAACCTGGCTCGAGATCTGACGACGGCGGTGATGATCGACGTAGGCCGGGATCGCGTGCCGGTTGTGGCGATGGTGGACACGAACGGCCTTCCCAACTGGCAGAACGGCACCGCGACGCCGCACACTCGCCACGCGGTCGCGATCGTAGGCTACGACAACACGGCCAACCCGCCCACATTCACATATACCGAGACCTGCGGGCGTGACTGCAACAGGCGCGGCGGCAACATGAACGGCGACTTGCACGTGATCTCGCAGGCGCAGATGGTCAATGCGATCGTGGACAAGGTGGGTTCGGGCTTCGTCTGGTAGGTGGTGCGCGTCGGCGGAGTCCGGCAGCCGGGATCAAGGATCGTCGTGAGGTGGGCGAACCGGCCTGATCAGTTCGCGTGGTTGCTCCGCCGGCCCGGCGCGAAGAGTATCCCGATCAGGAGCGCGACTCCGATCAGCAGCGGCACGACACCGACTGCGGCCCAGAACGTCGCGTTGTCGAGCGTGCCGCCAGACGCCGATTCGCGCGCGATCAGGGCGAACCAGAGAGCGCCGAACGCCGTCAGCTCGCCGGATACCGCGGCCAGGCCGCCGGGTCGCCGAGCGAGCGGAACGATGAACAACGCTACGGCGACCGCAACCAGGAACATCAGCATCGACGTCAGAACGGTCGCGACACCCAGGGCCGCTCCGAGGAGCCACAAGTTCTGTCTGCTCATTGCCCGACCGCCTTTCGCGGACGATTGTCCAACCTTGGTCAAAGGGCCGCTACCGGATGGGCACGGTGTTTCCGCGTTCGACCGCCCTACAATCGACCCGTGACAACTCGGTCGACCGGCGGCTCACTCCTCGTCCGGATGCTGTTCGTGGCCGCAGCCGCCGGCATCTCCGGGTGCGGCGCATCGGCCGCCACGATGGCATCGGCGGCATCAGCCACATCTGATTCGTCGCCGGTGGCGACGAGCTCCCTTGCGACGGCCCTGCCGAGCGCCACGCTCGCCGCGACGCCCGCGCCGACGCCCGCAGGTCCCACGTTCCCGGCGATCGACGTGTTCGCGACTCCGTCGCCCGCGCCGGCAAAAGGCGCGCTGCCCACGGACCAGGTCGACTCGCCAGCGCCGCGCCGGCCCGTGCCCGCCCAATCGGCCGAGTGGCTCCGTCTCAAAGCCGCGGGCAGGATCGCCCTGGTCGGCGGTCGGGTCGTCGTTCTCGCCGCCTCCGCGGACCCGATGACAGATCCGGTGACGGGCGCCACGGTGCCGGCCGCGCGCACGCTGGACACGGCGTACGCCCGGTGGATCATCGAGCCGCTCGGCAGCGGCAAGGACGCGAAGGGCAACACGTTCACGAACAAGAACTACTGGAATCTGTGCGAGGCCGGCGCGACGACCACAGCGCTTTACTACTGGCAGCAGCTCACCGGCCGACCCAACGTCACCGGCACCGCGGGCTGGTTCCTGGACCCGTATGCCGCGGAGGGCGTCGCGTGGCCATCACCGGGTCCGGCCTTCGTGCGCGGCACGGACGGCAAGCTCCTGGGCACGTACTGGACCGGCACCGACACGGTCAACGGATACACGGCCCACGGGCGCGGCTACATGATGTACATCGGGATGACGATGCGGCCGCCGGGCTGGGTATCGGCGGGCCAGGCCGTGTATGCCGACTCGAACGGCAAGCCGCTCTACCCCACGATCGGCGCACCGCGGACGAACATCGGGGTGGCGCTCAACTGGGAAGCCTCCGGCAACGACGCCGGCGGCTGGACCGAGTTCTGGTACGCGTCCGTCATGCGCTTCGAACCGACCGCCGCCCGCGACCTCAACGCGGCGGTGATGTTCGACGTGGGCCGTGACGGCGTTCCGGTCGTGATGGAGCTCGACACTCACGGGCTGCCGAACTGGCAGGCCGGCGACGCGACGCCGCACATCCGCCATGCCGTATCGATCGTGGGCTACGACAACAAGGCGAACCCGCCGACGTACACGTACATCGACACCTGCGGCCGCGCCTGCAATACGCGCGGCGACAACCAGAACGGCCAGGTCCACGTCATCGCTCAGTCGCAGATGGTCGCGGCCATGCAGGACACGGTGGGCTCGGGCTTCGTCTGGTAGGTGGCTTGGCGGCGGCCGCCGGCCGTCTCCGCGCCGATCGCCGTAGAATCCGGCGATGTCAGCGTCGCGGATCACTCGCTCGCGAATCCTGGCGGCGACCGGCGCCGCGGCGCTTGTGATTGCCGTGGCCGCCACGGCGTTGCTCGCGGCCTCGCGGGCACCGGCCGACTCCACGCCCTCCGGATCCGCCTCAACGACCATGTTCACGGTCTCTGCGACGGGATCGCCGGCCGTGACCCTGGCACCTTCGTCGGCCGCGCCTACTCCAACCGATTTCCCGTTCGTGCCGATCAACATGATTGCGCCGCCCGGACCGGCGGTGCATCCGGTTCAGACCACCGATCGTCCGATCGTGATCGCCAATTCCCGTCCCGTGTCCGGCCAGTCGCGCGACTGGCTCACCGCCAAGGCCTCGGCCAGGGTCGCTCTCGCCGGCGGCAAGATCATCCTCCTCGACCGCACCGCCAACCCGCTGCTCCTGCCGGCCACCGGCGCGGCGCTACCGGCCGCGCGCACCCTCGACGTGTCCTGGACTCGGTGGATAGTGGAGCCTCCGGGCTACGGAGTCGACGAGAAGGGCACGCGCTACACCGACACGAGCTTCTGGAACATGTGCGGGCCCGGCTCGGCGACCGTGGCGTCGTACTACTGGCAGCAGCTCACCGGCCGTCCCAACGTGACCGGCACCGCCGGCTGGTTCCTGGACCCGTATGCCGCCGAAGGCGTCGCGTGGCCGTCGCCCGGCCCCATCGTGGGCGTGTCGGGCGGCGAGCGGATCGGCACGTACTGGTCCGGCTCGGACACGGTAAGCGGCTTCACCGCGCACGGCCGGGGATTCCTGATGTATATGGCCACGCAGGCCAACCCGCCGGAATGGAAGGCCACCGGCATCGCCGTGTTCGCCGACGCCGACGGAAAGCCCGTCTATCCCACCTGGGGCGCGTCGAAGGAGTTCATCCAGACGGGGATCAACTGGGAGATATCGGGGCACAACGCCGGCAGCTGGGTCGACGGCTGGTACGGGCCCGTCAACACGGGCGATCCGGCGATGGCGCGCGACCTGAACGTGGCCGTGATGCTCGATGTGGGCCGCGACGGAGTACCGGTCGTGGGCGCCGTGGACGTGTCGTACCTGCCCAACTGGCAGAGCGGCAGTACAACTCCCCACACGCGGCACGCGATCTCGATCGTGGGCTACGACAACACCGCCAATCCGCCGACCTACACTTACCTGGACACATGCGGCCGAGCCTGCAACGCCCGCGGGGGAAACCAGAACGGGCAGCTCCATGTCATCGCCCAGTCCGCGATGGTCCAGGCGATGCAGGACGGGGTTGGGGACGGCTTCATCTGGTAGCGGTTGGCGTCGCTGATCCGTCCCGCGAATTCCTGACGCTTTCTGGCGCTCGGGCCGGGTAGTCTCCGGTTCCAGTTCCGGCGTCCGCATCGTTGGGAAGCCCGGAGCGCATCGAACGCACGTTCGATATCATGTTCGGACGGTATACTCGAACCATCCGCTGCCGAGGTTGATGTGCCCGACTTCCGGCTCGTTGCCGACTTCCAACCGACTGGCGACCAACCCGTCGCCATAGAGAAGCTGACCGACGGTCTGGCGCGCGGCCTGCGCCATCAGACCTTGCTGGGAGCCACCGGTACCGGCAAGACCTTTACGATCGCCAAAGTCATCGAGGCGTACCAGAAGCCCACGCTCGTCCTGGCGCACAACAAGACCCTCGCCGCCCAGCTGTACTCCGAGTTTCGCGAGTTCTTCCCGGACAACGCGGTNNCTCGAGCCGCAACGACGAGATCGACCAGCTGCGCCACTCTGCGACGAAGGCGCTGTTCGAGCGGCGCGACGTGATCATCGTGGCCAGCGTGAGCTGCATCTACGGCCTGGGGGCGCCGGTCGACTACGGGGCCACGATCCTGCGGCTGCGCGTCGGCGGGCAGTACAGACGCGACGCCGTCCTGCGCCACCTCGTCGATCTCCAGTACCAGCGCAACGACGCCGCCCTGTCGCGTGCCCGCTTCCGCGTCCGCGGCGACACGCTGGAGCTCATCCCCGCCGCCGAGGACCGCCTCGTCCGCGTCGAGTTCTTCGGCGACGAAGTGGAACGCATCACCGAGATGGATCCACTCACCGGGGAGATCCTCGCCGAGCGCAAGGAGCTCAACGTCTACCCGGCCACGCACTACGTCACGCCGCAGGACAAGCTGATGGCCGCCGTCAAGGCGATTGACGAGGAGATGGAGGTCAGGGTGGGGGAGCTCGAGGCGCAGGGCCGCGAGCTGGAGGGAGCGCGCCTCCGTCAACGCACGATGTTCGACCTGGAGATGATGCGCGAGGTGGGCTACTGCAGCGGCATCGAGAACTACTCGCGACACCTCTCCGCCCGCGAGCCGGGGTCGCGCCCGTGGACGCTGCTCGACTANNTACTTCCCGCCGGACTGGCTGCTCGTGGTTGACGAGAGCCACATGTCGATTCCGCAGGTCGTTGGCATGTACAAGAACGACCGCACGCGGAAGGAGATCCTGGTCGACTTCGGGTTCCGGCTGCCGTCCGCGCTGGACAACCGTCCGCTCACGTTCGAGGAGTTCGAGGCGAGCATCAATCAGACGGTCTACATGAGCGCGACGCCCGGCCCGTACGAGTTGCAGCGAAGCGAGCAGATCGTGGAGCAGCTCATCCGGCCTACCGGGATCGTCGACCCGCAGATCACCGTCAAGCCCACCGAAGGACAGATCGACGACCTGCTCGAGCTGATCCGCGGGCGCGTGGAGCGCGGCGAGCGATCGATCGTCACGACGCTCACCAAGAAGATGGCAGAGGACCTGGCCGACTACCTGCACGAACTCGGCGTCAAGGTGCAGTACCTGCACTCCGAGGTGGACACNNCTCGACGCGGACAAGGAAGGCTTCTTGCGGAGCGCGTGGTCGCTCGTGCAGATGATCGGCCGCGCGGCCCGCAACACCGGCGGCGAAGTGGTGATGTACGCAGACCGAATGACCGATTCGATGAAGGCGGCCATCGGCGAGACGAACCGGCGGCGCGCGGTCCAGGAGCGGTACAACATCGACAACGGCATCCAGCCGGTGACGATCATCAAGAGCATCCGCGACATCAACGACAGGCTGCGCAAGGTGGCGGAGGCTCACGGCGCGTACGACGGTGAGGACGGCGCCGGCCACGACCTATCTACGATGGCGAAGGATCAGATCGAGAAGCTCGTAGCGCAGATGGAAGCCGAGATGAAGCAGGCGGCGCGAGAATTGGAGTTCGAGCGCGCGGCCGCGATGCGCGACGAGATCCAGGAGATCCGGCTGCGCGTGCTGGACGAAGATGCCTCGGTGGCGGTTGCCCGCGCAGCGGAGAGGGCCGGGAAGGCCCGGCCCGTGGGTCCGGCAGGCGCGCGGCCGGCGCCGGCGCGGTCCGGGCGCGAGATCAAGCCCGTACGCGAGGCGCGGCGGCGAGCGGCCGGCGGAGCGGGCGCCCCACACGGGGAGGGCGCGCAGATCGATGCGTCGGCCCTCGAAGTGACCGATGTTCGCGTGCTGCCGGCGCTCGACGGCGGCGACGGCGACTCGACGGCCGCCGACACCGCCTCGGACTGGCTCGTGGGCATCCGCGACGAGCACGAGGACGACGGGTGGGCCGCGAAGTGGCTCGAGCGTCCTACATGGGACCATACGGTCACGCCGAACGTAATCAAGCGCACAGGTACGCGTCCCCGCGGCCGGCGTCGATAGAGGAGATTCGATGGATCCGTTGGGCGAGGCATTCCAGCACCACACCTGGGCCACCGAGAAGCTCCTCCTTCATCTGCGGACCCTGCCGGAGGCGGCACTGACCGCCACCGACAAGGGCGTGTACGGCGAGGTCGCGGCCACGCTGTCCCACATGCTGGCCGCGGACAGCCGGTACTTGAGCTACCTCGAAGGAAATCCGCCGGCGCCGAGGTCTGGCCCTGACGAAACGCGGACGCTCGCCGAACTCGAAGACGCCGTGCGAGATCAGGCCGTCCGCTGGCGGATCCTGCTGGCGCGACTTCCCGAACTGGACGTGACCATCCCCGCCCGGGGCGATCGCCCGGTTCTTCCGCACGCCACCAACCTGCTGATAGCGCAGGCGCTTCATCACGGCAACGACCACCGGACGCAGGTCTGCACGATCCTCAGCGCTAACGGCTTCGAGTCGCCGGACCTTGACGTGTGGGAGTACTGGATGGATCGCCGCCTGGCGGAGTAAGGGCGCGGAACGAGCCCGGCTACGGCAGTTCCATTGGAACGGCCGGTTCGGGCGTGGCCGCGGGCGTTGAGCCGATGGCACGCCCCGCGGTCGTAGCGAGGATCACCAGCAAGACCACCACCATCCCGAGGGCCACGCGCAAGCCGGCGGCGCCGGCCACGGATCCGATCAACGGCGGCGCTGCCATCACGCCGGCCGAGCCCATAGTCGCGACGGCGGCAATCCCCACGCCGGAGGCAATTCCCGGTTGAGATCCGGCGGCCCGCAGAGCGATCGGGTAGGTGGCCGCGACACCCATGCCCACGAGTCCGAAGCCCACGATGGCCGCTACCGGTTGAGCGATGACGATGGCCATCAGCATTCCGAGGGCCGATACGGCCGCTCCAAGCGACACCAGGCGCGCGGGGCCCAGGATCTGCATCAGCCGGTCGCCTGCCAGTCGAACGCCGGCCATGGTCGCCGAGAGGAAGGTGATCGCCAGGGCCGCCTGCTGGGCCGTGCCGCCGATGTTGTCCTTGATGAAGACGCCGCTCCAATCGCCCGCGGCTCCCTCCGAAATGAGCGCGCACAGCGCCACGAAGCCCACGAGCAGCAGCCGTCGCGGCGGCCGCTTGAATAGCGCACCTGTCGATGCGTGCCTCTCAGGAAGCATCGTCCGAACCAGGATCCCGGCGGACAAGGCCATAGCCAGGGCCAGAATCACAAACTGCCCCATGACCGACAGCCCGGCCTGCAGCGCGACCGTGGTCGTAATGGCCCCAATGAACGATCCGATGCTCCAGCTGGCGTGCAGGCGCGACATGATCGGGGACTTGCCGGCGCGCTCGATTGCCAGCCCGTTGGCGTTCATACACACGTCCATCGAACCGTAGGCTGCGCCGAAAAGGAAGAGCGCCCCCGCGAGCTGCAGGAACGACGCCGACGAAGCGATCAGAGGGAGCGCGATCGCGCAGACGAGAAGCATCAGGGGAGTGATCCTGTGACTGCCGAATCGTCCGGCCGCGTAGCCTGCGAAGGTCATGGCGAGGACGGAGCCGAGCGGCGAGCCGAGCAGGGCGAAGCCGAGCTGGACCGAGTCGAGGCCGGCCTGTTCCTTGATCGCGGGGATGCGGGAAGCCCACGCTCCGAACATCATCCCGCACACGATGAACGCGAAGACGACGGCTGCCCGTGAGCGGCCGAGAGACTGGGTCATGCCGCGCCCGCGGCTCGAGCCACCGCGACGAGAATCACCGCCGCGCCGACGCCCAGCAGGAGCTGGCGTGTCTTCCAGGTGATGAGGACGCACACGGCCACGGCGATCGGCACCGCACCGAGCTGAAGGTGCGGCGGCGAGTCGCTGGTGAGCAGGCAGCCCGTGGCGGCGAGTGCGGCAAGCGCGGCCGGTCCGGCGAGGCGCAGGTAGGAGATGGCCCAGTTCGGCAGCCGCTCTATCCCCGGCGCCAGCATCGGCAGCGCGCGCGACGGGTAGGTCACGGCCCACATCAGCAAAGAGAGCGGGATCAATCCAAGGGCGATGTTCACGGCAGGCCCGCCTCGGCCGCCGGTTCGGCCCGCTCGGGTTCGTTGGACTGGTCGTGGTCGGACGGCCGGACCATGAGCCCGAATACCGGTCCGAGGACCGCGCCGGCAACCAGCCCCACCGAAGCGCCGCCGACCAGGCCGGCCCCCAGCGCCACGATCACGGCGCCGCCGACGGCAGCCACGTCGCGCCGCCCGGAAACCATGCCGAGCGAGAGCGCGGCCATCGCGGCAGGGAAGGCGACGTCGAGCCCCAGGCGTCCGATGTCGACCGATCCGGCCGCGAGGTATCCCGTGATCGACCCGAGCGGCCAGGGAATCAGGACTGCTAGGACGGCGATCCAGTAGGCGCGCCGGTCGAAGCCGCCGATGCGGCGGAAATGCGCAAGCGACAGCGCAAAGGACTCGTCCATCAGGAAGTGCGCCATGAAGGCACGTTCGCGGAGCGGGCGTTCGGACGTGTAGGGCGCGATCGCGGCGGAGTAGAGGAGGTGTCGCGCATTGATGAGCAGCGTGACGCCGGCGATCGCCACCCAGGGCGCTCCGTCCTTGACCATGCCCGCGGCGGCGAACTGGGCGCCTCCGCCGAGAACCACGAAGCACGCGACGATGACGTCAAGCGCGGAGAAGTGCGCCTGCAGGGTCGCGAGCCCGTACACGAGCCCCACCGGAAACGCGTACGCGGCGATGGCAAGCGAATCGCGCATCAGCCGCCGCCGCGAATCGGTTACCGCGTCCGGCGATCGCGTGGCCGCGCCCTCCCGAAGTACTTCTGTTGCCATGTCGCCCGTTCGTGCCTCCCTGCTCGCCAGATCCTACTGGAGCATCACACCACACCGCGGCTAAGCTTGCGCAGCACGAGCAAATGAGCCTCCGCCGCCGATCCCTGGCTCGCCGCCGTGCAGCTCAACGTCCGTAAGACCGTGGAGATGCTGACCAACTGGTCCGAGCCGATCCGCCGCCGCGTCGCCGCGGGCCAGCTCAAGGTCGTTCCGGCCATCTATCGGGTGGAGAGCGGGGAAGTGGAGTTCCTGGACCAGACCTCCGGCGCCTGACGCGCGGCCCGCGCAACCCGTGCGCGAACGTCTGTTCCATTTAGCCGTCTTGCCTTACAATTGGCTCCTATGCCACAGGATCTGCTCGTCGTTCGCGGCGCCCGCGAACACAACCTCAAGAACGTCACCGTTTCTATGCCGCGCGACCGGCTGGTCGTCATCACCGGCCTTTCCGGTTCGGGCAAGAGCAGCCTGGCCTTCGA
>PMBG01000007.1 GCA_003153755.1 Chloroflexota bacterium
CCACACGCTCGAGCTCCTCAAGGCGATGGCAGACGAGTTCGTGGAGCTGCACGGCGACCGTCTCTTCGGCGACGACTCGGCCATCGTGGCCGGCCTCGCCCGGATCGCCGGCCGCCGGATCGTGGTCGTCGGCTTCCAGAAGGGCCAGGACACCGAGTAGAACATCCGCCGCAACTTCTGACTGCCCCATCCGGAGGGCTACCGCAAGGCGATGCGGATCATGCGCATGGCCGAGACCTTCGGCATGCCGGTCCTGACATTCGTGGACGTCCAGGGCGCGTTTCCCGGTGCGGCTGCCGAGGAGCGCGGCATCGCCGAGGCGATCGCTGCTTCGGTCGGACTGATGACGAGGCTCCGCACTCCGATCGTGGCGATCATCACCGGAGAGGGCGGCTCGGGCGGCGCGCTCGGCCTTGCCGTGGGCGACGTCGTGCTGGCGCTCGAGAACTCGATCTACTCGGTCATCAGCCCGGAAGGCTGCGCCGCGATCCTGTGGCGCTCCTCGGAACACAGCGCTCAGGCCGCAGTCGCGATGAAGGTGACCGCTCAGGAGCAGATGGAACTCGGGATAATCGACGAAGTCATCCCCGAGCCGGGTGATGGCGCGCATACGGATCCCGCCGAGATGGCGCGGCGCATCAAGGATGTGTTCCTTGCCCGCCTCGAGGTCCTGGAGAAGCTCTCCACGGACGAGCTAATCGATGCGCGCTTCAAGCGCTATCGTGCCTACGGACCGTACACGGTCGCCGACAAGCCGGCCGCACCGCCCGAGAAGACCGGAATCGGCGACCGGTTGCGCGGCATCTTCACCCCCAAACCGAACCGGCAGCAGGCCCGTCCCGGCCGCGAGGAGGTCTAGCCAATGCCCGCTCGCTCACAGGGTGAGAAATCGGGTCAGTCGGACGCCGAACAGGCGGCTCAGGTTCAGCGCGACCACCTGGCGATCGGCCGCCTCGCCGACGATCTTCTGCCGGCGCTGATCGCCAAGCTTGCGGCCAGCGGTCTCGGTGAGATCGAGGTTCGCCAGGGCGAGTGGAAGGCGCGGCTGCGCAAACCGGCCACCGCCCCCGAGGCGCGCACTGCCAAGGCCGCGCCCGAAAGCCACGGCCACTCGCCGTCTCGGTCGTCCGGACACGGACGCACGGATGCCGGCCACTCCACCGGCGACGAGTCGGAGACCGAGCCCGGTCCAATCACCGCCAACTCACCGGCGGTGGGGATCTTCAATCCGCGGCGGGATCTCGTCGTTGGGATGCGCGTCCGGTCCGGTGACAAGATCGGCACCGTGGACGTGCTCGGCGTGAACCAGGATGTGGTCGCGCCCGTCGAGGGCATCATCGGGTCGAGTCTCGTGGAGGCCGGCGAGGCCGTGGAGTACGGTCAGCAGCTCGTACGCATCGAACTGCCCGAAGCCGCACCGGTCCTCGCCGGTGGTTCGGCGGATGCCGGCAAATCGGTCGCGGCGACCACGGGGAAGGCGTGATGTTCAACAAGATCCTCATCGCCAATCGCGGCGAGATCGCCCTCCGAATCCTGCGTGCCTGCCGGACGATGGGCGTGGGCGCCGTGGTTGCCTACAGCGAGGCCGATCGCGACAGCCTGGCCGCGCAGCTCGCCGACGAAGCCATCTGCATCGGTCCCGCGGACGCCAGGCGAAGCTACCTCTCCGCGCCGGCCATCATCTCGGCGGCGATCGTGACGGGTTGCGACGCCATACATCCCGGATACGGTTTCCTTTCCGAGGATCCGGGCTTTGCCGAAGTGGTTCGGGCGCACGGCCTCACCTTCATCGGCCCACCCGCCGAGGTCCTCGAGCGCTTCGCCTCCAAGGAGGCTACACGCCGCCTGCTGGGCGATCACGGGCTGCCCACCATTCCGGGTTCGGGCATGCTCCGCGACGAGGCCCACGCTCTCGAAGAGGCCGAGCGGATCGGCTACCCGGTCCTTCTCAAGCCGTCCGCCGGAGGTGGAGGCAAGGGCATGCGGCTCGTCCGCAACCCGCGAGAACTCGAGGCCGGGTTTAAGGTCAGCGGCTCCGAGGCAAAGGCCGGGTTCGGCGACGGCTCGCTGTATCTCGAGAAGTACCTCGAGGACAACCGCCACGTCGAAGTCCAGGTCGCCATCGATCGCTTCGGCAATGCGATCCACATGGGCGAGCGAGACTGCTCCGTCCAGCGCCGCCACCAGAAGCTCATCGAGGAGACACCGAGCCCGGCCCTCACGGACGCCGCTCGCTGGGAACTCGCGGATCGCGCCGTCAAGGCCGTCGCCGAGGCCGGCTACGAGAACCTCGGCACGCTCGAGTTCCTCGTCGACGCCAAGGGCGATGCCTACTTCATCGAGATCAACTGCCGCGTGCAGGTCGAGCACCCCATCACCGAGATGGTGACGGGCATCGACATGCTCGCGCTCCAGATCAGGATCGCGGCCGGCGAACCCCTGGGCATGACCCAGGCGGACGTCCAGGCCCGCGGCCACGCGATCGAGTTCCGAATCCTCGCCGAGGATCCGGCCAAGGACTTCCGGCCACAGGCCGGGCAGGTCGGCGCGTTCATCGCCCCCGGCGGTCCCGGAGTCCGCATGGACTCTCACCTGTATCCCGGCTACGAAGTCCCCAACGACTACGACTCTCTGCTCGGCAAGCTCTCGATCTGGGCGCCAACCAGAAGCGAGGCAATTGCCCGTGCCGATGCCGCCCTCCGCGAGCTGCTCGTCGATGGTGTTACCACCAACATCGAGCTTCACCGGGCGATCCTCGCCAATCAAGTATTCATCGACGGCAAGGTGACCACGAACCTGCTCGACCGAGTCGGCAGCGCGCCGTTCGTCGCCGCAAGCAACCGCTGAGCCGCCTCCCAGTCACCGCCAATCGCCGCCCGCCGACGCCAGGAGCCACCTCTGTGACCGATACTGCCGCCAAAGGCCCGATCCTAACGACGAGCCAGATCGAGAAGCTGATCCCTCATCGCTGGCCCTTCCTCCTCGTCGACCGCGTCGTCGAGTACGACGTCGAGGCCAAGCGCATAGTCGCGATCAAGTCCGTGACCGCCACGGAGTGGTTCTTCCAGGGCCACTTCCCAGGCCAGCCGATCATGCCCGGCGTGCTACAGGTCGAGGCCCTGGCGCAGACCATGGGCATCTATGTCGCCCAGCAGCCGGGCTTCGGCGATCGCCTGGGTCTGTTTGCCTCGATCGAGGAGTGCCGCTTCAAGCACATGGTCACGCCCGGCGATCAGCTACGCCTGGAAGTCACAATGGAGCGGCTGGGAAGCAAGTACGGACGCGGCCGTGCCGTCGCCACCGTGGATGGCGAAGTCGCCTGCGAGGCGATGCTCGCATTCCTCATCGCCCCGGCGAGCGCTCTCCGCTGATGGTCCGTATTGCTGCTCTCTCCGACATCCACGGCAACCTGCCGGCGTTGCAGGCCGTGCGCCAGGCCGTCGACGCGGCCCGCCCCGACTACGTGGCGATCTGCGGCGACCTGGTATTCAACGGCCCCGACCCTGCCGGCTCGCTCGCGCTGGTGCAGGAGCTGCAGAAGGCCGGAGCGTTTGTCACACTCGGAAACACGGACCTGGCCGTCTCGGACGGGGACTATACGGCCGCGTTCCCATGGTTCTCCGACGGTGTCCCGGAGTCGTACGAAGCCGCGGCCGAGTGGGCACGCGATCAGATCGGCGACGACGGGATCGACTACCTGCGCCGCCTCCCGTCCGAGCGCCGGTTGCGCGTCGGGGATGACCTGATCCTCTTCTGCCATGCCTCGCCGGGGTCGCTTACGGACGGCCTGTCCGCCGACCTCGACGCGGTCGTGACCATGGAGCGGATCGGACGCACCGACGCGAAGGTGATCGTGTGCGGACACACCCATCTTCCCGAGATCCGAGAGGTTGGGTGGCGGACGATAGTCAACCTCGGTAGCGCCGGCTACATCTTCGATGGTGACCCCACCGCCAGTTGGGCCTTGATCGAGATCGGCGACGACGGCATCAAGGCCGAGATCCACCGGACGAGCTACGACGTCATGGCTGCCGCGAACGCCGTGTCGGCGCGCGGCCTGCCCGGCGACGTGTATCGCGCCGCAACCATTCGCACGGGAAAGTTGGTTCGATGAGTACTGATAGCCCCGGCGCCGCCAGGCGTGTCGTGGTCACGGGCATGGGCGTCCTGACTCCTCTCGGCAACGACGTCCAGACGACCTGGGATGGGCTCGTGGCCGGCAAGTCGGGCATCGCCCGGATCACCCAGTTCGACCCGTCGCGCCTGACCACCACTATCGCCGGCGAGGTGAAGGACTTCGACGCGTCGACCGTGCTCGATCGCAAGGACCAGCGCCGCAATGACCGGTACGTCCAGCTTGCGCTCGTCGCGGCTCGCCAGGCGATGGACCAGGCGGGGCTGCCCGCCCGGCTGGAGGGCGATCTCGCCGAACGTACCGGCGTCATCGTGGGCACCGGCATCGGCGGCATCATCACGCTCGCCGAGCAGATCCAGATCTGCGGCGAGAGGGGTCCCGGCCGAATGTCGCCGTTCGTCATCCCCATGGCGATCGCCAATCTTGCCGCGGGCGTGATCGCGATCCACTCCGGCGCGCAGGGCCCCAACTTCGCCGTCGTGTCGGCCTGCGCCACCGGCGGCCACTCGATCGGCGAGGCATGGGAGACGATCCGGCGCGGCGACGCCGACCTGATGATCACCGGTGGCACGGAGGCCACGGGCTCCGAATCGCTGGTCGGTGGGTTTGCGGCCATGCGGGCACTCTCCCAGCGCAACGACGAGCCCGAACGCGCCTCCCGTCCCTTCGACGCCGGCCGCGACGGCTTCGTAATCGCCGAGGGCGCGGGCGTAGTCGTTCTCGAGGATCTCGAGCATGCAATCGCGCGCGGCGCCACGCCGCTCGCCGAAGTCGTGGGCTATGGCGCCACCGCGGACGCCTCTCACATCACGCTGCCCGCACCCGGCGGGTATGGGGCAGTGCGCGCCATCCGCCGAGCGCTCGAAAAGGCCGGTCTCAGCGTCGACGACGTCGAGATGGTCAACGCCCACGCAACGTCGACGCCCGAAGGCGACCCACGAGAGCTCGAGGCGATCCACACGCTCTTCGGCGATCGCGCCGGCGAGGTCAGCGTGACCGCCAACAAGAGCATGCTCGGCCACACTCTCGGCGCCGCCGGCGCAATCGAGAGCATCTCCACGATCATGAGCCTGCGAACCGGTATCGTTCCGCCAACCATCAACCTTGAGAATCCCGACGAAGCCGCCGCCGGGTTGGATCTGACGCCGAACAAGGCTCGCCGCCGCGAGATGACCGTCGCCGTCTCCAACTCCTTCGGTTTCGGCGGCCAGAACAGCGCCCTGGTCTTCCGGCGCTGGGCCGAGTGAGGGCGAGTACATGAGCGATCGTCAGCCAGAGGCAACCAGCACGCCGGCGGAACCGGCACCGATGTCGGCGGAGACGGCTTCGCTGCTCAGCCTCATCGACCGGCTCGGTTCGCTGCTGGAGCGAAGCGACCTGATCGAGCTGGAGGTTGAGTCCGGCGAAACCGGAATCGTCCTGCGCAAGCCCTCTGCCCTGATGCCGGTTGCCGTGGCCGCCGCAGCCGCTCCTGCCCCCGGCAGTGCCGAGGCCATCGCGGCCGACGCAATTACCGCCGCCGCGGACGCCGCCACGGCACCGGTGACGAAGACCGTGAAGGCGCCACTCACCGGTGTCTTCTACGGGGCGTCGTCGCCGGCGTCGCCGCCCTTCGTGACCGTGGGCCAGAAGGTGGAAGTCGGTCAGATCATCGGCCTCATCGAGGCCATGAAGCTCTTCAACGAGATCAAGTCCGACCTGGCCGGCCGGGTCGTTCGCGTCGTCGCCGAGACCGGGAAGCTCGTGAAGGCGAAACAGCCCCTTATCGAGGTGGAGCCGTAATGCCGTCGCGTCCCATTTCCGGTGTCCACCTGACGGGCTGGGGCTCCTACGCCCCGAGTCTGGTCCTGTCCAACGCCGATCTCGAACACATGGTGGACACAAACGACGAGTGGATCGTCTCTCGCACCGGCATCTGCGAGCGCCGCATCGCCGGCCCCGACGAGACGACGGCCAGCATGGCGTCCGTGGCCGGCCTCCGCGCCATCGCCACCGCGGGACTGCAGCCCGACGACATAGACCTGATCCTCGTGGGCACGCTGACGCCGGATTACCCGATGCCCTCGACTGCCGCCCTCGTGAAGGCGGCGATCGGCAACAGGAGGGCGGCGGCGATGGACCTCGCCGCGGCCTGTTCGGGTTTCGTGTATGGATACGCCACGGCGCACGCGTACATCGCGGCCGGGATGGCGAAGCACGTGCTCGTGATCGGCGCCGAGACGCTGAGCCGCTGCACGGACTGGACGGACCGCGGAACGTGCATCCTCTTCGGCGACGGGGCCGGNNTCATCTGGCTCCCCGCCGGCGGCGCGGCTCGCCCGGCCAACGACGTCACGATCGAGAGCCGCGAGCACTATATGAAGATGAAGGGCACTGAGACGTTCAAGATGGCCGTCCGCACGCTCGGATCCACGTCTCAGGCTTCGCTCACCAAGGCCGGCATCCAGCTCGGCGACGTAGACCTCGTGGTGCCACACCAGGCGAACATCCGGATCATCGA
>PMBG01000114.1:0-4442 GCA_003153755.1 Chloroflexota bacterium
GTTCAAGTCCTCTACCGCCCACCACGCGTCACCACGGGTGACGACCTCGGGGCCGCGCAGGTACGCGGCGCCGGCCAAATTCATAGGAAAGCGATGAGCGGGACGAGTCCCGCCGTGATGATCCAAGAGAGCCGCCGCCACGCTGAGCGTGGCTGAGAGCGACGGCGATCCACACCGGCGACGACACCACTCGCGAGCGACCGTCAAGCGGTCCGGGTCCGCCCGTTAGCGCGGAGCAGAGCGCGCGCCGGACGGGCAACCGAAACCGGCGCGAAGGCGGGTGGAACCGCGAGAGAAACCTCTCGTCCTGTCGGACGGGAGGTTTCGTGCATTTTCGGGCGGACAACGGCCGAGGCGCCGCGGCCCAAACGGGTAGCGACGAGAGCCACAACGGAGCGGAGGCGAACGGAATGAACGCAGATCAGAAGGCCCCGGCAGAGGCCGCTGCCGCGGGCGCTCCCGCCGAACCCGAGGAGTATTTCGAGGCCGCGGTCCGTGGTTCCGTCGACGAGTTGCTCGACGCCGGAGCGCACAGCGACCTCGACGCCATGCGCCATTCTGCCGCCCACGTGATGGCAGAGTCCGTTCTCGGCATCTTCCCAGACGCGAAACTGGGCATCGGACCGTCTATCGAGGACGGCTTCTACTACGACTTCCTCCTGCCGCGCCCGCTTACCCCGGACGACCTGGCCGCGATCGAAGCGGGGATGCACGCGTCCGTGAAGGCCGATCATCCGTTCGTTCGCAAGGAGTTCGAGTTCGCCGACGGACGGGCCTTCTTCGCCGGCCGCGGGCAAGACTTCAAGGTGGAGATTCTCGACGACATCGCCGTACGCTCGAAGGAGTCCGGCGAGGCGCTGCCGCCCACGTCGACTTTCGAGCACGGCACGTTCGTCGATCTGTGCAAGGGGCCTCATGTCGCGAGCACGGGCAAGATCGGCCCGTTCAAGCTGATGACCGTGGCCGGCGCGTACTGGCGCGGGTCCGAGAAGCGTCCGATGCTCCAGCGCATCTACGGCACTGTCTGGCCCACCCAGCAGGAACTGGATGCGTACATCGCCCGCCGCGAGGAGGCAAAGAAGCGCGACCATCGCAAACTGGGCGTTCAGCTCGACCTGTTCAGCTTCCACGACGTCAGCCCGGGTTCGGCGTTCTGGCACCCCAAGGGCCAGCGCCTCTGGCGGACGCTCGAGAGCGCAATTCGCGAGGTCCAGGATCGGCGCGGCTACCAGGAAGTCAGCACGCCGATGCTGGTCCACAAGAAGCTGTGGGAGCAATCGGGCCACTGGGCCAACTACCAGGACAACATGTTCGTGCTCGAGTCCGAAGGGCAGACCTTCAGCCTCAAGCCGATGAACTGCCCTGAGAGCACGATCATCTACAAGAGCCGCCTGCGCTCCTATCGGGATCTCCCGCTGCGCTTGTCCGAGTTCGGCAGGCTGCACCGCAACGAGCGATCCGGCACACTCTCCGGCCTTACGCGGGTGCGCCACTTCGTCCAGGACGATGCCCACATCTACCTTCGCCCGGATCAGTTGCAGGAGGAGATCAAGGCGCTTCTCGGCGAGGTGTACGAGGTCTACGGCTGGTTCGGCCTCGATCCCAAGTTCACCTTCGGTACCAGGCCAGACAAAGCCCTGGGCGACCCGGCCCTGTGGGAGACGGCCGAAACCCAGATCAAGGCCGCGCTCGACTCGCTTGGAAAGCCCTACCGGATCAAGCCAAAGGACGGCGCGTTCTACGCACCCAAGATCGACATCCAGATCGAGGACGCGCTCGGCCGTGAGTGGCAGACGGCCACGATCCAGGTCGATCTCGTGATGCTTCCCGAACGGTTCGACTGCACGTACATCGACGAGAACGGCCAGGCGGTCCGCCCAATGACCATCCACCGGGCCATCTACGGTTCGCTGGAGCGCTTCATCGGAGTTCTCGTGGAGCACTTCGCCGGCGCCTTCCCGGTCTGGTGTGCGCCGACTCAGGCAGTCGTCATCCCGATCGCGGATCGCCACATCGACGGCGCGCGCGAACTGGAGGCGTTGCTGAAGTCGCACAAGCTCCGCGTGGAGGTCGACGGCTCGGACGCACGGATGCAGAACAAGATCCGCCTGGCGCAGGAACAGAAGATCCCGTACATGCTCGTCCTGGGGGATCGGGAGATCGAAGCCCGGACGGTCGCCGTGCGGCATCGCTCCGGCGAGCAGGAGAACGGCGTGGGCTGGGACGCGTTTGCCCAGCGGATGGCCGAAGAGACTGCGGCCCGACGCCCCTAGCGGAGACGCGCCGGGCTATCGAACTTCGTAGAGCTCCCAACCGGTCGCGGTTGGGTTGACCACCCACATCTCCCAGCCGGCGTTGTTCTTCGCGAGTGCCGCCCAGTTCACCTGGACGAGCACGGCCTTCGCCTTGTCCACGGATCCAACGAAAGGCGTGCCCTTCAACCACTCGGTGATGGAGAGCGTCGCAGGCGGGTTGGCGACGGTCGTGTAGACCTTCCCGGCCGATGCCATGAATGCCGTCCGGTCGCCCGTGTACTTGGACAGAGTGCCCCAGGCCGAGGTCGCTGCCGGCGCGAGCATCGACCAGGCCGTCGTGTAGTCGCCGGCTATGAGCGCGTTCTCGTAGGCCTTCACGAAGGCCTCCGCGCCCGGTGCTCCGGTGGGGTAGGGGGTGGGAGTGGAGGCGATCGTGGGCGCCGGGCTCGACGACGGGCTGCCCTCCGGCGTGGGTGTTGCGGTCGGGGCGGGTGCGGTCGTTGTCGCGGCCCCCACCGTCGAGGTCGGCGTTTGATTCGGAGCAAGTGTCGGGCTCGACCCGGCCGTGCTGCAACCCGCGAAGATGAGGGCGGCCGCGATCGCGGCAATCACTAAACGTCGCATAGCTGCGGATCCCCCTGGGCTATCGGGTGGGTATCTTCCGGGTCAATCATGACGCTTCTCGGCTCCGCTCGGTGCCGAAGCGCCTACTGTTGCGGACTCAGCGCCGCTCTTCGCCGCGCCCTGACGACGAGGATCGCCACGAAGGCAACGGTCGTGGCCCCAATGCTCGCGAGCACGAGCTCCGTCATGGCCGCCGCGCCCGCGCGCTCCATGAAGAGCCCGGTGAGGCCGGGAAGGATCATCCCGCCCACGCTGTCGCCCATCATGATCACCGCGCCGATGCCCGCCGTGAGCCTGATCGACTGGACGGCCAGGTTGTACCCGCTCGGCCACATCGGAGCCATGGAGAAGCCGACGCCGATCGCGCAGATCCACAGGACCGCAGGTGATGCGGGCATGGCGACGAGGAGGCCCAGGAAGACCGCGCAGCAGACCAGAGCGGCCGCGAGGATATGGGCCGACGAGAACCTGATCGCCATAGGTATCGACACGAGCCGCCCGACCGTGAACGCCAGCCAGAACAGCGACGCCAGGTAGGCCGCGCTGGCCGAATCTGTCAGAGACAGGCTCACCGCGTAGGTGGACAGCCATCCACCGAATGTGATTTCCGCGCTGACGTAGAAGAAGAGGAACATCATGCCGGCGATCACGAGAGGCGCCACATGGGATGGCCGCACCGCGGCGCTCGGATCTCCCAACGCGGGGCTCGCCGGAACCGAAGGCGGCGACAGACGCAGGAGGACGGCCAGCCCGATCGACATGTCGAAGATAGCCAGGAGGCTGAACGCGTCCGAGTAGCGTGCTCCGAAGGTAAGCAGCAGCCCCAGCAGCAGCGGACTGAGAAATGCGCCGAGCCCAAAGAAGAAGTGCAGGGCGTTGACGAACGGTGCGGCCTTGGGCCCGTGCGTCCACTGGAGCAGCGTGTTGGCACTGGTGCCGACCATCCCTCCTGCGATTCCCTTCACCATGAAGAGCGCCAGCAGAGGTACGTACCAGCCAACGTGTGGGACCAGGAACAGCAGGGATCCCGACACGATCTGGGTGACGCCCAGGAACAACCGTCCGGACACGCGGCCGAGAATCCAGCCCGCCAGCATCGTCCCGATCGAGACCCCCACGGCGCCAAGGAAGAAGACCAGGCCCATCTCGCCAAGGGTGCTGCCCGTCTGTTTCGCGAGATCCCGCAGGGCAGGGCCGATCACGGCCATGTCCAGGCCCGAGCATGTGAAGAGCGCGAAGTATCCGATAGATCGCCGAATCGCGACCGGCATTCATTCCTCCGAAGTACCGCCCGGAAGGCTGCGAGCAGTGGTCTTCCTACGCGGACGGGGCGGGTGGCTGCAGGGTGTCATAGTGGCATGGGAGGCCGCCTGCCGGCTCGACTGGAGAGCTTGTAGGATCCTTCAGGACTCCCGGAGACCACGTTTGCCGGTCGTGGAATCCCTGTGCTATAGTCCCGCGGGCGACCGTCCGGTGCAGTCGTGCGTCGGGCCGTGCCGCTCGTCCGTTTTCGGAGCCCTTGAAGCCCCGAGCTGGCCAACCGGAACACGCTTAGAAGGGGTT
>PMBG01000114.1:4449-11548 GCA_003153755.1 Chloroflexota bacterium
GGGCTCGACCTGGTAGAGGTCGCACCGCTAGCCAGTCCCCCCGTAGCGCGGCTCCTCGATTTTGGCCAGTACAAGTACGAACTGACCAAGCGTGAGAAGGAAGCCAAGCGAAGACAGCGCTCAATCACCTTCAAGGAAGTCCGTCTGAAGCCGAAGATCGGAATCGGCGACTTCGATACGAAGGTCCGTCGGGCGATCGAGTTCCTCGAGGAAGGCGACCGGGTCAAGATCTCGGTCCAGTTCCGGGGACGCGAGTTGACCCATCCCGGGATCGGGCGCGATCTGCTGGAAAAGTTCGCGGAAAAGATCAAGGAACACGGCGTGGTTGAGCGGCCTCCGCTGCTCGAAGGGAAGTCGATGCACATCAGCGTCGCTTCCACCCACAAGCCCAAGCCGCACGAACCGACCGCAACGGCCAAGGCCCACGGGCGCGACGCCGACGCTGAGCCGGACGACGAAGACGACGACGACGACGACGACGTCGAAATCGTGGACGACGAGGCGGCCGATACCGAGATCGACACCGCGGCAGAGCTGCCCGAAGCCGGGCAGGATGCAACAAACGAGGCGACGCCGGCTTAGCCGGAAGATCGAGACCCGAGCCGAGAACCGGCGAGGCGTCGACTGGAGTGTGAACCGTGCCAAAGATGAAGAGCCACAAGACGGCCCAGAAGCGGATCGGGGTCACCGGGAGCGGTAAGGCCATCCGTGTCAGGTCGTGGCGCGGCCACCACCTGGAGCTGAAGTCGTCGCGCCGAACCCGCCGCTACGCCGGCAAGTCGCTCGTGACCAAGCAGTCGCTCAAGCAGCTCCGACGCCTGCTGCCATACCTGGGAGTCTGATCTAGATGTCACGAGTCAAGCGCGGCGTAACCGCCCATGCCCGTCACAAGCGCCTTCTGAATGATGCCGAAGGCCGCGCAGGTACCAACTCCAAGCTCGTCAAGCGAGCCAAGGAGTCGGCCCTCCACGCGCTGGCCTACGCGACACGCGACCGCAAGCAACGCAAGCGCCAGATGCGGCAGCTTTGGATCATCCGCATCAACGCGGCGGCACGCCAGAACGGCATCACCTACGGCCGGTTCATCGAGGGCCTCAAGACGGCCCAGGTCGAGATCGACCGCAAGATCCTCGCGGACCTCGCCATTCGCGACGCCGCGGCATTCAGCAAGATCGTGACTCTAGCCAAGGGCTAGAGTTCGCCGGCCGGGGCCCAGTCCCCGGCAAGGGCCAACATCGTGAACATCTGGCGCTGACGGAGAAGAGGCGAGAAGTCAAGACCTGCAATCAGGTCGTCGTGTTGACGGGATCCTTCAGGGAGAACGGGTCGAAGACTGAAAGCCCGCTCGGATCCAGCTCGCCGGTTCGCTCCCGAGCCGCTCGCTGAATATCGGACACAAGTCGTCCGGTGGTAGGCAAGCCGGCCGGTCCCCGATATCGGACCCAGCCACTTGGAGAGTGGCGAAGTGTCCCGGCATCTGCCGGGGAAGCGGGGTGGCACCGCGAGCCCTCGACTCGTCCCCGCCTTCCGAAAGGAGGCGGATGTCCCAATCGGGACAGGAACGATCGGGGGTTCTAGATTCTGGTCAGGAGGTAGCGAGCGTGGACTTCGAGACCCTGAGCGCCGACCTGCGGTCACTGCAGGATCGGGCGTTGAAGGAGATCTCGGCGGCGGCCGATCCGGAGGCCCTCGAGCAGCTCCAGATCCAGTATCTAGGCAAGAAGGGCGAACTCACGGGCGTGCTGCGTGGCATAGGCGCGTTGCCGGCCGAGGACCGCCCGCGCGTCGGCGCGGTGGCCAACGTCATCGGCGAGGCGGTCAAGGGCGCACTGGCCTCACGCGTCTCCGAACTGCACTCGGTGGTCCAGGCGCGCCGCCTGGCTGCGGAGAAAGTGGATGTCACGATGCCCGGCCGGCCGATCGCCCGTGGCACGCTCCATCCCATTCCCGAGACGATCGAGGCGATCGTCTCGGTCTTCGGTCAGTTCGGGTTCGTGGTCTACGAGGGACCCGAAGTCGAGAACGACCTGACCAACTTCCAGATGCTCAACATCGCCCCGGATCATCCGGCGCGCGACCTCTGGGACACGCTCTACGTGGACATTCCCGGGCACCTTCTGCGCACGCACACGAGCCCCGGCCAGATCCGCGTGATGGAGACCGAGAAGCCGCCGATCCGCGCCCTGCTGCCGGGCCGGTGCTGCCGTTACGAGGCGGTGGACGCGAGCCACGGTTTCGAGTTCTTCCAGGTGGAGGGCCTTATGGTCGACGAGGGCACGTCCCTCGCGGACCTGAAGGGCCTGCTGGACGAGTTCGCGCATGCGCTGTTCGGACCGCGCAAGACCCGCTTTCGCCCGGGGTACTACCCATTCACGGAGCCGTCGGTAGCCTTTGACGTGGAGTGCGTGGTGTGTGGCGGCATCGGCTGCCCCGCGTGCTCCAAGTCGGGTTGGATGACGATCCTGGGTGCGGGCATGGTCCATCCGGTCGTGCTGCAGTACGGCGGCATCGACCCGGAGAAGTACCAGGGCTTCGCATTCGGAATGGGGGTGGAACGCATCGCCAACCTGCGGCATTCCGTCCCCGACCTTCGCTACTACCTCGAAAACGATCTGCGCTTCCTGGAGCAGTTCCGATGAGAGTTCCCCTGAGCTGGCTCCGCGACTATGTCGACATCCAGCAGACACCAGAACAGCTCGCCGAGCGCCTGACGCTCCTCGGCATGGAAGTCAAGGGCATCGACCGGTGGGGCGCGGCCTGGCAGAAGGTGGTCGTCGGGGAGATCCTCACGGTCGCCGACCATCCCCGGGCCGATCGGCTCCATCTCACGACGATCAACATCGGCGAGGGCGAGCCGCTTCACATCGTGTGCGGGGCTAGCAACATCGCCCCCGGCCAGCGTGTGCCGGTGGCATTGCCGGGAGCCGTGCTTCCCGGCGATCGGCGCATCGAACGCACCGAGAAGATGGGGATCGCGTCGGAGGGGATGCTCTGCTCCGGCGACGAACTGAACATCACGAGCGACGCAGAAGGGATCCTGATCCTGCCTTCGGACACGAAGCTCGGCGTGCAGCTTTCCGATCTGTACGGCGACGTTGTCCTGGACGTGGACGTCAAGCCGAACAGGGGCGACGCGCTCTGCTTGATGGGGCTCGCACGCGAGGTCGCGGCGGCGACGGGTGCCGCTATCCGGTGGCCCGAGATCACGATCGAGGAGGCCGGTGAGTCCGTAGAGAGCCTGCTCCGCGTCGATGTCAGGGAGCCCGGACTCTGCCCGCGCTTCGTTGGACGCTGGGTCGGCGGCGCGAAGATCGGGCCGTCCCCCGACTGGGTACAAATGCGGCTGCAGGCCGCCGGGATGCGCCCGGTGAGCAACGTCGTAGATGCATCCAACTACGTCATGCTCGAGCTCGGCAAGCCCACGCACACCTTCAACGGCGCCGCGGTACAGGGTCGAACGATCGTCGTCAGGCTCGCTCAACCGGGCGAGCGCCTCGAGACGCTCGACCACGTGGAGCGTCAACTCACGCCGGACACGCTGATAATCGCCGACACGAGCGGCCCCATCGGTATTGCCGGTGTGATGGGCGGCGCCCACAGCGAGATCACGGACGATACGACCGAGATCGCGATCGAATCGGCCGTCTTCGATGCGGTGAGCGTTCGCCGTACGGGCCATCGGTACGCGCTCCGTTCGGAGGCCAGCCTTCGATTCGAAAAGGGGCAGGAGACGAGGCTCGCCCGGATCGGGGCCGATCGAGTCGCCCAGCTGACGCAGGCCTGGTCGGGCGGCACGATCGCCGTAGGCCGCATCGACACGGCCCCAGTGGAGCCCGAACCCACGCGACTGACCTTCCGCCCCGTCCGCGTCGGGATGCTTCTCGGAGCGCCGATCGCCACTTCCGAACAGCGCGAGTTGCTAAGCCGGGTGGGGATCGAGACCGAGTCCGCTCCTGCGGGCTCGCGCATCCAGGTCGCGGTCGAGCCGAGACCACTCGTCGTGGATGCGGGCACCGACGAAGTCCTGACCGCGATCGTGCCCACATGGCGCCGAGATCTTTCGATCGAAGCCGACATCACGGAGGAAGTGGCGCGAATTCGCGGCTACGAGACCACTCCGGCGCACCTCCCGGACACGCTCATGCCGGCGTACCGCCACCCACCCACGAAGGCCCGAAACGCCATGCGCGAAACGCTCGCGGGTGCCGGCCTGACGGAGGTCGTGACGCACGCCCTCATCGACCCGGCGGACGAGGCGAAGCTCGAGTGGCCCGACGATGATGGGCTTTCCATGGCCGAACCCGTCGCCGGCCGGACGATCAACGTGACCAATCCGCTCTCGGCGCAGCACTCGATCCTCCGAAGACACCTCGCCGCGAGCCTCGTGGACGTACTCGCCCTCAACGAACGCCAGGGACGCGAGTCGGTGGCGATCTTCGAGATCGGGAAGGGCTATGGTCGCTCGGGCGATCTCGCGACCGAGTGGAATCGCCTTGGGATCCTCCTTGCCGGCGACGCCACGCCGCACAGCTGGACCCAGCCGGCCCGACCTTTCGACATCTACGACGCAAAGGGCGTCGTAGAGTTGCTCTGCCGACGCCTCGGTCTTCCGGAGCCAAGCTACAGCCCCGATGATCGTGGCTATCCATTCCATCCAGGCCGGGCGCTTACGGCACAGGCTCGTTCCGACAAGGAGAGCCTCGGCGGCCGCATCGCCGAGCTCCACCCGGACGTGCTGGAGAAGTGGGATCTCCGCGTGCAACGCGTGATCGTTGCCGAGCTCTCGATCTCCGGCCTGGCGTCGGGCGATCTGGACCGCGTGCGCGTGGAACCCATGCCGCGTTTCCCCGAAGTTGACCGGGACCTGGCCATCATCGTGGACGAGGCTCGCCCGGCCGCCGAAGTGGCGGAATCGATCGGGAGGCACGGCGGGAGTCTCCTGCGGCGGGTGGCCCTGTTCGATCTATACCGCGGCGCTCCGCTGGCTGCGTCGGAGAAGAGCCTTGCCTACAGGCTGGTCTTCGGTGCGGACGATAGGACGCTCACGGAGTCGGAGATCGACGGAGCGATGGCCCAGGTTCGGGCGGGCGTCGAGGCCGACATTGGGGCGCGAATCCGCAGCTAGGCCGGGCGTTGGGTGTTGGTGGCGGACAAACGCCGGGCGAGACCGTGTGCGCGGTACGTTGATCGTCAGCTCGCGGCGCTGCTAACCTAGCCACGACCGGCGCGACCGTGCCGTGTGAGACGAGATTACTCACGACACTCGAGCCTTTGGACTGTCGGTCGAGCAGAGGTATCTCCGTGGACATAGTCGCAACGATCCGAAGTGCGCCACTCGCCGATCTGGCGATCGTCGTCTTGCTTCTCGTGTGCTTCATCCTCGGCGTCATGCAGGGGTCGATCCATCGCCTTCTTAGCATTCTGGCGATGCTCCTCGCCTTCGTTGTCGCGGCTGTCGCGCGCAACAACGTAGGGGACTTTTTCGCCGGCAACTGGACGCAATTCGACGCGGGTTACGACCGGCTTCTTGCGTTCGTCCTGGTCTTCCTCCTCGCCGCGATAGTCCTGGAGATAGCAATCACCGGTTTCTACAACCGGATGGAGCTCTATGCCCGCCATCCGATCGTGGACGACGTCATCGGTGGGATGCTCGGTGTCCTCGAGGGACTGCTGATTCTGACGGTGGTCGTGATCATCCTGGGCTCGTATCCGTTGCCCATCGCCAGGTCGGGGGACGTCTCGATACTGCGTGACGTCCAGGACGCAGTTGTCCGGCAATCGCACATCGCGAGCTTCCTCCACGATTGGATCGCGCCGACGCTGGTGCATCTGCTGTCGCCGCTGCTCCCGTCCGAGTTGGTGAAGCTCTGGCCGTAGGGTGTCGGCCGGGCGGCCGATGACGCCGTGACCGGGGCGCCCTTTCCGAGACATCTGCTTGCCGGCGACAGCGAAAGCGCGGCCCGCGCGCTGATTGGTGCCTTTCTCGTGCGTGGAAATGGTCCGAATGCCCGGATCGGCCGAATTGTGGAAGTAGAGGCTTACGTCGGCATCGAGGACCTTGCGTCTCATGCCCGCTTCGGCCGTACCAATCGCAACGCGGTCATGTTCGGACCGCCCGGAGTCGCCTACGTGTACCTTGTCTACGGCATGCACCACTGTCTGAACGTCATCACCGAAGCGGAAGGACGTCCCGCGGCGCTGCTCATCCGCGCCCTGGAACCCGTATCCGGCATCGAGGAAATGAGGACGGCCAGGATCGCGGCCGCCGGCAGGACTTCCACGCGCCGCGGCCACGATTCCGACGTCGCGCGCATCGGTGGCCTGCCCGCCGCGCGACTGGCCTCAGGGCCTGGACTCGTCTGCGCGTGCTTCACGATCGATCGGACCACAGATGGCGACGATCTGTGCGACCCGGGTTCGGACCTTCGGTTGGAAGCAGCATCGGACGCCCAAATGCGGCTGCCTGTAGCGCAGAGCCCTCGCGTCGGCATCGGTTATGCCACGGAACCCTGGCTGAGCAAGCCCTGGCGGTTCTTTGTTGAAGGAAACCCTGCTGTGTCCGGACCGCGTGTAGCCGCTACGGCCGCCCAGTGACGATCCCGCAGAAGCCCAGGATCGTGCGCAAGCCGGCCGCCGCGCCATATCGCCGGCCGTCAGCCCCGGATCGGATCGAGGCCGGTCCGTCGCCTCGCGCCGGCGAGATCGTGTCGGCGGGCGCCATGGACGCAAAGTCGCTTGCGCTACTCGAGTACCAGCTCGTTCGTGCTCGTCTCGCCAACGCCACGGGTTTCGCTCCGGGACGCCGGCTGGCAGAGACACTCGAGCCGTCCACCGACGCGGTGATCGTGTCGCGTGGGATCGAGGAGACGACCCAGACCCGCTCCTTCATCGCCGAGCACCCCGGCGCCGGCATCGGCGGCGCGAAGGACATAGAGCCGTGGATCGAACGTGCGGCTCGAGGCGGACGGCTCGATCCGGCCCATTTCCTTGAGATCGCGGACACGCTGGAAGCGGCGTCCCGATTGGGGGAATCACTCAGCGGCGATAGGCGGCCGCTCCTGCGCGACCTGGCGCGGGAGATCCACACGCTTCCGGGGCT
>PMBG01000114.1:11609-12071 GCA_003153755.1 Chloroflexota bacterium
GGTGAAGGGCATCGTCCACGACGCGTCCGGCAGCGGCCAGACCCTCTTCGTGGAGCCGATCGTCGCGGTCGAACTCGGCAACGCGTGGCGCGAGGCTCAGGTCGCCCAGCAGGCCGAGATCGAGCGGATCCTCGACGAGTTGTCCGTTGTCGTGGCCGGGCAGGTTGGCCCGCTGCGGGAGACACTCGACGCCCTCTCCCGATTCGATCTCTGGGCCGCCAAGGCACGGCTTGCGGAGGAGATGGACGCGGTTCCAGCCGTGATCGCCCAGCGGCCGGAAGTGGTGCTTCTTGGGGCGCGCCACCCGGGTCTCTCAGGCCACGTCGTGCCCGTGGACATCCGGCTCGGGGGCGAGTACACGGCGCTCCTGATAACCGGACCGAACACGGGCGGCAAGACGGTGGCGCTGCGGACGCTCGGTCTGCTCGGCCTGATGCACCAGTCCGGGCTGCACGTCCCGGC
>PMBG01000043.1 GCA_003153755.1 Chloroflexota bacterium
GGGACCGGCGTGGGGACCGGCGTGGGAACGGGCGTGGGAGCCTTGGTGGGCGTCGGCGCCAGCGTGGGCGTCGGGGTGGGTGCCTTGGTGGGGGTCGGCGTGGGAGTTGGCGGCGGAGGGGTGGTAGGCGCGACGGTGATCGTGATCGTGTAGTCGGTCGTTGCTGTGGGGAGCCAGGTAGTACCGCCGGCGCTGTCCCTGGCTCGGATCCGAATCGTGTGCGCCCCCACCGTCAGGGACGAGGTTGAGTAGGTGAACACGACCGGGTTGGCATAGTTGGGCGAAGCCGGCGGCGCCATGGGCGTGGCGGTGCAGTTGTTCACAACGCCGTCAAGGCAGACACGCACGGACGTCGGCGCCACATGACCGGTATCCGTATAGGTGACTCGGATCGTGACCGTCGTGCCAACAACCGCGGTTGTTGGCACCTGCTGATTGCTCAAACTTCCTACCGCGGCCGCAGCGGAAGACACCGCCAGGATCAGTAGTAGTAGGGCCAATCCGGACGCAGCAAGAAACCGAGAGCGGCGTTCGGCAATACGCCGAACAATAAGAGCCATATGCGCCAGAATGGGACGGCTGGGGTGGTCGGGCAATGGTACGGCGGTCCTAACCCCCAGGACTCTCAACGCGATTCGGGCGGTCCCGGCGGCCTGTAGGGCCCATCTCAAGGGATCCGGACCCTACCCCACCTCACCTTTTCGACCAACCCGTCGTAGGGCGCGTCCGAACGGGCAAGCGGCCCCGAAGGCCCTTCGAAGGGTGTTTGCGCACCACGAGGCCGCCGATCGTTGACATCGTGCACCCGGTCATAGGACCGGGCCATCGACGACGCACGGCAGGCCACCACGGCCCGCGGTTCCCGACCGACCCGGGACTTACGGCCCGCATCGGGCGCCCATTGGCCCTACTCTCGCCACGGCACCATCGGCCAAGCTCAAGCCGAAGACTGCTGACGCCCCCGCAGCGTCCAAATCGTGTGGATGTGTCCACACCCCCGGGCCCCCGCAGGCCCGTCCCTAGACCACGAAGGCGAGAGAATGACGACCTCCTACTCCCCTCGCGACATTGACGTAGTCCTCCGGGACGGCTCGTCCGTGCGCATCCGCGCTGCCAAGCCCACCGACGAGCAAGCGATTCTGGCATTCCTGACCGGCCTGTCCGAGACCTCGCGCACGCTGCGCTTCCGCGAACCAGCCGACCTGGCCGCCGTTGCCCGTCGCTGGAGCGGCATCGAAGACTGCCCCGACTGCAGCATCATCGCGGTGCAGGGCGGCGAGATCCTGGGCCAGGCGAGCTACGAGCGGCAGGCGGCCGATCGGGCGTATGCAGGCTTCACGGTCGCGGACTCGTTTCAGGGACGCGGCCTGGGGACGCTTCTCCTGAAGCGCCTGGCGGAAGCCGCCGACGCCGACGGCGTCACGGTGTTCGAAGCTCGCGTCCATCCCGACAACCACAAGATGCTCGAAGTGCTGCGCGAGAGCGGCTTCGGGCTCACCATGAAGAGCGAGCCGGGTCTCGTCCACGTGCAGTTCGCCACGTCGCTCTCCGCCGATGCCCGGGCCCGCTTCGATGCTCGCGAGCAGGTCGCGGCCATGAACGCCGTCCGCGGCATGCTGGCCCCGCGATCGGTTGCCGTCATCGGCGCCGGCCGCAAGCGCAAGACCATCGGCGGCGAGGTCTTCCACAACCTCATGGACGGCGGCTTCAACGGCCCGGTCTACCCGGTGAACCCGGGCGCCGAAGTCGTGCAGTCGGTCCGAGCCTACAAGTCGATCCTGGACATCGAGGGCCCCGTCGACCTGGCAGTCATCGTGGTGCCGGCCAAGCTCGCTCTGGCGGCCGCGCGCGAGTGCGCCCAGAAGGGCGTTCACGGCATGGTGGTGATCACCGCCGGCTTCGGCGAGACCGGACCCGCCGGCAAGGAGCTTCAGAAGGAACTGCTCGCGATCGCGCGCGAGTCGGGCATGCGGATCGTGGGCCCCAACTGCATGGGCGTCATCAACACCCATGACGACGTGCGAATGAACGCGACGTTCTCCCCGAACGCGCCCATCCAGGGCAACGTTGGCTTCCTCTCGCAGTCGGGCGCCCTGGGGCTCGCGGTCATCGAATACGCGAACACCCTCAACCTGGGCCTTTCGACCTTCATCTCGGTGGGCAACAAGGCCGACCTTTCGGGCAACGATTTCATCCAGTACTGGGCCGAAGATCCGGCGACGGACGTCATCGCCCTCTACCTCGAGTCGCTCGGCAACCCGCGCAAGTTCGCCCGTATCACGCGCAAGGTGGGGCGCTCCAAGCCGATCCTTGCCGTCAAGAGCGGCCGCTCGTCTGCCGGCGCCCGCGCCACCTCATCGCACACCGGCGCGCTGCTCGGCGCGTCGGACGTGACGGTGGACGCGCTGTTCAAGCAGGCCGGCGTGATCCGAACGGACACCCTGGGCGAGTTCTTCGACGTTGCCACGCTGCTGGCCAACCAGCCGCGGCCGAAAGGCAACCGCGTCGCGATCCTCACGAACGGCGGCGGCCCCGGCATCCTGTGCGCCGACGCGTGCGAGGCCGACGGGCTCGTGGTGCCCCAGGTTCCGGACGACATCAAGGCCAAGCTGGCCGAGTTCCTGCCCGCCGACGCGGGCCTCAACAACCCGGTCGACATGATCGCCGCCGCTCCGGGCGAGTCCTACCGCAAGGCCCTCAAGCTCCTTGCCGATTGGGACGGCATCGACGCAATCATCATCCTGTACGTGCCGGTGCTCGTTACCAACTCCGAGGAAATCGCTGCGGGCGTGCGGGCGGCCGCACTCGAAATCGAGCGGGATATCCCGATGCTGTCGGTCTTCCTCTCGAGCAAGGGCACGCCGGACACGCTCAAGACTCAAGGTCTCTCGATCCCGTCTTATCCCTTCCCGGAAGACGCGGCTCGAGCTCTCGCGCACGCCGTCCGGTATGGCATCTGGGCCGAAACCCCGGAAGGCGTGGTGCCGGAGTTCACCGACATCAAGACGGCCGACGGCAAGTCGCTGATCGCCGATGTCCTCGCCTCGCTCGAGAAGTCGGGCGAGGAGAAGGCCCGCTGGCTACTCCCCGACGAAGTCGCCAAGCTCCTTGGGGACTACGGCGTTCCGATGGCAGCGTGGAAGCTCGCGACCACTCCGGAAGAGGCCGGAGCCGCGGCTGAGGCTATCGGCGGCAAGGTGGCGCTGAAGGGCGTCGCTCCCAAGCTGATCCACAAGACCGAAGCCAAGGCCGTGATCCTGAACCTTCAGGGCGCCGCCGAGGTGAAGCAGGCCGCTGTCGAGATGGCGGCTCGCATCGCCGCGCAGGGCACTCAGGTCGAGAAGTTCTTCATCCAGCAGATGGTTCCGCCCGGCGGCGTGGAGATGCTCGTGGGCGTTGTCCACGACAAGCTCTTCGGCCCGGTCGTAGCCTGCGGCGCCGGCGGCACGGCCGTCGAAGTGCTCAAGGACGTCAAGGTTCGGATCACTCCGCTGACCGATCGAGACGCCCACGAGATGGTCACGACCCTTCGAACCTTCCCGCTCCTCGACGGCTT
>PMBG01000069.1:0-3479 GCA_003153755.1 Chloroflexota bacterium
GAGCCGGTCATGTCGACGCGCCCCAGAACCACTCCGTCGAGCTCGCCGATCTCAGGCAACGCCAACATTGCGTCCAGATTGTCGACAGAAGTGACCGTCTCAATGTTGATCGCGACATGGACATGGTCGCGCTCGCCAGCGGGGAAGGCCAGTTTGATGGCGCCCAGGAACTTGTGTAGCGCATAGGCAGACTCGATCATGGGGCCGACGACGCGATCGACCCCGATGACGCGAGCCTCGTACATGTCGCGAAGCGCCTCACCACCGCCGATCTTGATGGTCAGACCCAAGCCAGCGGAGGAGACGACGTCTTTGAGCCGCATAGCCTCTTCGAGGCGAGTCCCCTCGGCCTCGAACTCGGCTTTGACGCCAACAACGTGGTGGTTCTCACGCAGGTCCTGAAGCTGTTGGACCATCTTGCGTTCAAGCTCGTTCATTTGTGCTCCAAGGAAGCGTGGCGATAGACGTCAATCAGCATATTCTCGCGCAGTTCCTCCGGGCTGAGCCACGGATACATGTCCTCAAGGGGCTTCGATTCGATCGTGCCGTCCGGCCGCTTCTCGGCGATCACTTTTGGCGCGAATCCCTGCTCCGGATCCATGACGACATCCAGTAGTGACGGTCCATCCGCGGCAAGGGTGTCCGCAATCGCTTGGGGAAGGGCGGAATGGCTATCCACCCTGCTCGACGCCAGACCATATGCGTTCGCCACCGCCACCATGTCCGGCAGCCCGAGGCCGGTGGCTGAGCTCTCGCCGAACCGCGCTCCGGCAAAGAGATTGTCCTGCGTCAGGCGCATCGACAGGTATCCGCCGTTGTTGAACACGAAGATCTTGACCGGCAGATCGTAGTGCACCAACGTCTCGAGTTCCTGCAGGTTCATTTGGATGCTGCCGTCGCCCGCCAGGCAGACCACGCGCCGGCCGCCCGAGGACCGGTCGCGGCGGGCACACACAGCGCCGATCGCGGCAGGAAGGTCGTAGCCCATGCCCGCCGTACCCGAGTTGACGATCGCCCGCTGGCCGCGTTTCAGCCGCAAGGCCTGCAGTGGTGTGACGCAGGCCGAGCCGTTGGCCATCACCACGACGTCGTCGTCCTGGAGCTGATCCGACAGAACGTCGACGAAGACGTACGGATTGATCGGCGTGTCCCGACGGCGGTACTCGGGCAGTACGACGGGGTATCGCTCGCGACGGGCCCAACACCAGGCAAGCCATGCCGCTCGGGAGGCCGGCACCGGCTCACTCGTGACCAGCTCGTGGAGCGCGCGTACGAACCAGCCCACGTCGGCATGGACCGCGAGATCAGGCTTGATGGTGGGCTTTGCCAGCTCGGCCGCGTCTATGTCGACGACCACTAGGTGCGCCGCACGCGCGAAGGCCGCGAACTCATAGCCGATTTGGCGCACGTTCAGGCGGCAGCCCAGGACAAGCAGGAGGTCGGCGTTCTGCACGGCAAAGTTGCCCGCGCGATCCCCGATGCTGCCCGGTCGTCCGATGAACAAAGGGTGGTCCTGCCACATGACGTCCAACGCATTCCAGGCGGTCGTGACTGGTACTCCCAACGCCTCCACGAGCGCCCTGAAGTCACCGACCGCGCCCGCACCCCGCAAGGCCGAGCCGGCCAGGACGACCGGCCGCTTCGCCGTGCGTAGCAAACTCATCACTTCAGCTGCCTGCTCTTTGGCCGTCACTCGGTCGAAGAGTCCGGCAACCGCGCCGCGATCTTGAGGTGGCACAGACGGCGACGGCCAGACCTGGCTCTCCCGTACCATCTCGCCGGGCGCCGTAAGGCCTGTGACGATGGTGAGCGGCCGGCCGCGGACCGGGTTCACGGGCCTGTCGGGCAGATCTTCAAGTTCGCGCGGATCAAAGCCAATCAGCGCGCTTGGATCGATCTGCGCCGCCTGCACATCGATGGGCACGTCAAGCCACACCGGGCCGGGCCGACCGGCGCGGGCGAGGTAGATCGCCTTCTCGAGGTGATACCGCACTCGCTGAGGGTCGGTGACCATGGCCGCATATTTCGTGATAGGAGCGACCAACCGGACGATGTCGTTCTCCTGGTCGCCGAGCTGGCGCAGTGGCAATCCGGTGCTGGCCACGGTGGTATCGGAACGCACCTGGCCGGAGAGGAACAGGCCGGGCACAGAGTCGTGCCACATTCCAAGGACACCGGTGATGCAGTTCGTGCCGCCGGGGCCGCTCGTAACCAGGGCGATCCCCAGCGTCCCATTCGTGCGGGCGTAGCCTTCCGCGGCGATCGCGCAGGCTTGCTCATGCTGGTTGAACACGACCTTCACGTCCGAGCGTAATCGCAAGGCGTCGTCGAAGTGCATGGCGGCGCCGCCGGTAACAGCGAAGACGTGGTCGACGCCCAGACGCGGGATCTGCCCAATCACGTAGTCGGCGACGCGGACGGTGCTCAAGACTGCGACCTCACTTGTCGATTTCGAGACGGGCGGCGTCGATCTCTGAGCGCCGATCCTCGTACCATCGGAAGAGCCGGTCCACGGCGACTTCTGTCGGCGTGAAGACCACGTGCGGCATCTCCGTTCTCAGCCGTGCGTTGTCGGCGGTGTACTCCTTGCCACATCCCTCGGTCGCGACCTGCACGGGTACGTCTTTGCCCGACCGGCTCGACACCAACTGGCCAAGGTCCTGGAGGGTGTCGGTCCAGTCCGGTGCCACGTTATAGGCAACGTGCGCCGGCTGCCCAACCAGGGCCCAATCCACTACCGGCATCAAGTCGTCGATGAAGAGGTAGCTGAAGCGCCGGTCCTGTCGCAACGTTATCGGCAGATCGAAGAGGGTGCGGCAAATCGCGTTGGAGATGAAACGGATGCCGTAGTCCTCGTACGGTCCGAAGACCCCAAAGAGCCTGAGTTCGACGACCGAGGGGCGGGCGTGTGGCCCCAGAGCCTCGAGGTATCGGGCGATCGTGTACTTGGAAAGACCGTGGTCGTCGTCCGGAACGGAGACGCCCAATCGATCCTCGGACACGCGCACAAGCGCGTCACGCGTGTCGTATGCGGCGCCGGAGCTGAGGAAGACGAGGCGCCCGAAACGGTCGCTGTTGCGGACGATATTGAAGAACATCCGGAGGTTGCTCCAGAGTTGGCGGGCGGGGTCGGCCGCGGCGCGGTGGCCTGGCCGCACGGCCCCATGGACCACGGCATCGACCTCATTGGCGCCAAACCACGCGTCGACCGCGCGGTTGTCGGCAAGGTCCAGCTCGGCGTGGGTCGGGGCAAGCACCTCGTGGTCTCGCGAAAGGTGTTCGAGCAAGTTGCGGCCGACGAAACCGCTACCGCCGGCGAGCAGGATCCTCATCGAAGCTCACTCCCAGGCATCGGTCCGGATGACCTCCATTGACGCGCCGTGCTCACATAGTTGCGTTGTCAGCGCTCGGAGCATCTGGGGCGGCCCGCTCAGGTAGAAGACCGGGTTGCGCAGCGCCTCGATCGCCGGCCATGCGGC
>PMBG01000069.1:3511-4270 GCA_003153755.1 Chloroflexota bacterium
CCGGCGAACAGCACCGCATCGGCGCGCGGATCGACCACGAACTCGCCGTACGGCAGCTTGACCCAGACGTTGCGCCCAGGGGTCAGCTCGTGCTCCATGCGCGTAGTGAAGGCGCCCTTGACGGCGTAGGTAATCGCCAGCCGGTCCCGTTCGCGGGGCGAGCTGGCGATCGAGAACACCCGCGAGTCGGGCCAGAAACCGCCCGGCTCGTAGGCGTCGAGGGCCAGATGCAGGAACTGCCCGGGCTTGAACTGCGCCACCGCGGCGGACGGCCTGAGTTCGACCGTATAGACGCGTTCGCCGTGATCGGTCACGGCGCTTACCACGCAGGGGATCTTGCGAACTACCGCCACGAGTCCCTCAGCGCTCGACCGGCGCCGGCGCGCCATTGGGCCTGCTCGCGACCGTCACTCGCTCGCCGGCCATGAAGCGGCCGAAGGTCCGGATCATGTAATCCATGCGCGCATCGTCGATGCCCGGGTAGACGCCCACAAAGAAGGTGCGCTCCGTCACGGCGTCCGTGTTCGCGAGGTCGGCGACCACGCGGTGCTCGATGGCCTGGAAGGCCGGGTGCCGCAGCAGGTTGCCGCTGAACAGAGTACGGGTCTCGATGCGGTTGGCCTCGAGGAACCCGGTCAGATCCTGGCGCGAGAAGCCGGCGTCGTCACGCACGGTGATAACGAAGCAGAACCACGACGGATCCGTATGCGGCGGCGCCGCCGGCAGGATGAGTCGGTCCTCATACGGGCGAAGCGCCTC
>PMBG01000069.1:4368-4517 GCA_003153755.1 Chloroflexota bacterium
CAGGTGTTGTTCTCGCCGCCCACGCAGTAGCAGTCGCGACCCCAGTCGCGGATGGACCGAGCGATCCTGGCCAGCTCGTCGTCATCGGTGACCACCATGCCACCCTCGCCGGTGGTGATGTGATGGGCCGGATAGAACGACATTGTGGC
>PMBG01000069.1:4532-7139 GCA_003153755.1 Chloroflexota bacterium
CCCAGCGTGTGGGCCAGCATGATGGCGCGCGTGCGCGGCGAGACTGCCTCTCGCAGCTGGGCGGGGTCCGCGTTGTAGTCGCCCAGGCGGACGTCGACGAATACCGGCACAAGGCCGTTCTGCACGATCGGCGCCACGGTGCTCGGGAAGCCGGCGGCCACGGTGATCACCTCATCGCCGGGCTTGAGGCGACGCTCGCCGAGCTTGGGGGATGTGAGCGTCGTGAGGGCCACGAGGTTGGCCGACGAACCGGAATTGACGAACAACGCGTCCGAGAGACCGAGGTACTCGGCGACGCCCGCCTCGAATTCCTCGGTGAAGCGACTGGCCGTCAGGTAGAAGTCGAGGCTCGAGTCGACGAGGTAGCGCATCTCTTCTTCGCCGAACACGCGGCCGGCGTAACGCACTGGATCCCGGTCCGGATCGAACGGCGGCAGCGCATGTCGTTCCTGGTAATACCGGCCCACCAGCCCCAGGATCTCGTTGCGTGTGTCTGCCGCATCGTGGCGCGAGTCCGTCACCTGATCACCCTCATTTGCCATCGCCGGTCTCTGCCACGGCCCAGGTAAGCCCAGCCGTTCGGGCCAGGAGGCTGAACCCAGGCGTCATCGCCCAGCTCATGCCTCCACGAGCCTCTCTGGTGGGACGGCATACAGGACCGTCTCGAAGCCCTCGCCCGCGTGCGGGCGCAGGAACATTCGGTAGCCATTCGCGACCCCGTCAATCTGGCGCGGCAACTCCCAGAGATCGGCCTGTCGGTGGTAGGCCGCGATGGCCAGCAGTGGCCGCCCTTCCCGGATCACCCTGTCTGCGCCGGCCAACGCTGCAGATTCGGCACCTTCGATGTCCATTTTGATGAACGTTGGCGGAGCAACTGTCAGAACGTCGTCGAGTGCGAGGCGGTCGACCTGCAGGGTTCCCGCCGCGGAGAGCGATGCTCCGCTCAGGCCCGAGGCGTCGAACGTCGCCGTGCCGGGCCGATCGGACGTAGCGGCGCGGTACAGGTGCACGCGGTCAGCCAGCCGCGCCGGGATGGACTCGACGGCTGCCTGCAGTGCCTCGAAGGAGGCCGGATCGGGCTCGAAAGCGTGGTAGGCCCGCCATGAGGCGACTCGCCTCGCGACGTCCAGCAGGGTGTCCCCCGTAAAGGCGCCACAGTCCACGAACACCTCGTCCGGCCCGACTCGAAAAAGACCATCGGGAAAGTACTGGTTCGGCTCGACAGGCGACAGCACCGCGAAATCAGCGGTGAGGCGCCAGCGGACCTGGGCCACGTATTCGCGCAGCGAGCGCTCCTCCGACCAGATCGCGGCCGCGGCGAGCACGTCTTCCCTGGCCTCGAGTACCTTCGTCGGCAGGTCGATAGTGATGTAGGGCAGGGCATCAGCGCCGTACCCCCAGAACAACTTGATGAAGGACTCGACCCGCCGCCAGCCCAAGCCCCTAAGGTTTTCGCGCGTCACCCGGAAGTCGTGGCCGCCTTCCGTCCGCCAGATCGCGACGACCACGAGCCCGTCTGCGGCATATCGAGCGGACGCGTCCGCCGGCGACAGGACCTCGACGCCATCGACCACGGTGCCCCAGAGGCCGCTGGCGTTATCAATGAAGGCGGCGGCGGGTCGCCCGTGGGCGCGCAGCAGCGAAAGGGTGCGGCGGCCGAGGTTGCCAGCGCCGAACAGGACGATCGGAATCTCCGGCTGCGCCGTCAGTTCGTCCAACAGGGCACGCTCGCGCCCGCGAGCGGCATCCATTGGCTCCTCGAGCAGCGCGCGGAGCTCTGCCGTCAGGGCGTCGCGCGCTGCCCCCGGTCCACCGGGCCCGGCGGAGGTCACAGCGCGCGCTCCATGATCAGCCGCTTCACGCCGTCGCTGGTGGCGTACGCGCCGGTCGTCTCGGACAGGTCTTCGAAGATGTCACCGTTCACGACGTCCTCCTCGGCGGCGGCGCGAGTCCGTCACCTGATCACCCTCATTTGCCATCGCCAGTCTCTGCCACCGCCCAGGTAAGCCTGGCCGTGCGGGCATCATCCTGGTAGGCGCGGATCTGATTCTCGACCAGGGCGCGGGCGGTCGCCGGAGATTGGTAGTACTCGCGGTACCACGAAGCCGTCCGACGCACCGCGGTCTGAGCGTCCCATACCGGAGCCCAGCCGAGCTGCCCCCGCGCCTTGGCGCTATCCAAGCTTAACCGGTGGGCCTCGTGGAGTTTCGTCCCCGTCCCGCCGGCCGTTATCCAGGATCCCGTGCCCCACTCGCCGAGGAAGCGTTCGACCACCCAGCGCACCGAGCGATCGCCGGCATCGTCGGTGGGGCCGAAGTTCCACGCACCCTCGTAGCCGCGGCCTTCACGCAACATGCGGGCACCGAGCCAGAGGTAGCCGGCAAGCGGCTCGAGGACGTGCTGCCAGGGGCGCACGGCATCGGGGTTGCGTACGACGATCGGCTCACCGGCCGCCAGGGCGCGCACCGAGTCGGGGATGATTCGGTCGGCGGCCCAGTCGCCACCCCCGATGACGTTGCCGGCGCGGGCCGACGCCACTGCCGCCCCATCGGCAAAGAAGCTGTCGCGGTATGACGCGGTAACGAGCTCCGCGCAGCCCTTGCTGGC
>PMBG01000023.1:0-137 GCA_003153755.1 Chloroflexota bacterium
GCACGGATTGGTATCTGTGCAAGAAGGACCTGTAGGCCCGTGGCCTGCGTCAACCCGGACGGGACCGTTACGCCCTCGGCGATCGCGATCCTGACGGCACTTCGCTCGGCGGACACGGCCGAACTGATCGCGCCGCT
>PMBG01000023.1:149-3552 GCA_003153755.1 Chloroflexota bacterium
GACCGGATCGCGCGCGGTTGCTCGCTGATCCGGTCGCTACCGAACGTTCGGTGTCAGCGGTTCGCTTGCGCCGCGACTTGCCCCGCGGCCTTGGCAGCCGCCTCGGGATCGCCGAGGTAGAACGAGCGGATCGGCTTGAGATCGTCATCCAGCTCGTACACGAGCGGGATGCCGGTGGGGATGTTGAGCTCCACGATGTCGGCGTCGCTGATCCCGTCGAGTTCCTTCACGAGGGCACGCAGGCTGTTGCCGTGCGCCGCGATCAGAACGCGCTCGCCCCGGACGATGGCGGGGGCGATGTCGCTTCGCCAGAACGGCAGCATTCTCGCAACGGTGTCCTTCAAGCTCTCGGCGCTCGGGACGTCGGACGGGGCAAGCCCGGTGTAGCGCGGGTCGTGACCCGGCCAGCGCTCATCGGTCTTCTCCAGTGCCGGCGGGGGAACGTCGTAGCTGCGGCGCCAGATCTTCACCTGGTCCGCTCCGTGGAGGGCCGCGGTCTCGGCCTTGTCGAGTCCCTGAAGCGCGCCGTACATCCGCTCGTTGAGGCGCCAGCTGTTCACGACCGGGATCCACATCTGATCGTTCTGCTCCAGAGCGATCCAGAGGGTCTTGATGGCGCGCTTCAGCACGGANNCGCAGCCTCGGCCATTCCCTCGTCGCTCAGCGGGACGTCGGTCCAGCCGGTGAAGCGGTTCTCCTTGTTCCACTGGCTCTGACCGTGTCGAAGGAGGACCAGCGTCTTCATCAGTTTCTTCCTCAGTGCAAGCGTTGGGGATTGTCCACGATGTGGCCGGCAGCGCATCCGCCGGCCGCCTCATCGACGTCGCACAAGTTTGTCACGATAAGCGCGATGCTGTTACCTGCGGTGCGATCGTACGTGCCGGGGGCTCGGGGCCGGGGCCGGGGGCCGGTGCAGCGCGGCGAGGACTTCGCCCGGAGCTGCGCCCCGCAGTCGGCGGCGATTCCACCGTCGACCGTCAAGCGGCGCCGGGCACCTGCGGATCGGTATGTCCGAGCGCCGATTCCACGTCCAGGCGCTCCCGAATTCGCCGGGCTATCGCTTCCTCCACGACCGCGTCGGTGTCTCTGATATCGCCCATGGTCGCCCGGACGCCTACGAGGCTCGTGTACAGGGGCGGGCACGTCGGACAGCCGGCCAGGTGTCCCTCGACCATCGATTTCGTGCTTTCGTCGAGCTCCCCGTCCAGATATGCCGAAACGTGGCGGCGGGCCTGCCAGCACCGGATCGGCTGAGCGAGACTCGCTTCTCGGCGTCCGTCGGACGATGCGAGCGCGCTCACGAGCATCATCCGGCCGCGGCGAAGACGCTGCTTCGCGGCGGGCAGGCCGACGTCCATCGACCTGGCAATCTCGACGGCGGTCCATCCGAGCGCGTCGTGTAGAACCACCGGCAGGCGGTAGATGACGGGCAGGCGAGCCAGGGCGTCTTCGAGTTCGTCACGCAGTTCGGCCCGCTCCAGTACGAGTTCCGGCTGGACGGAGTAGGAGTCGTCCTTCCAGTCCGCCTCGACGGCCTCGATATCGAGCTCATCGTGCCTTCGCCTGGACCTATCGATGATCCTGTTGACCAGGCTGCGGCGGAGCCACGCCGGAAGGGCGGACGGGTCGCGAAGCTGATCGCGCCGGCGCCACGCTCCAACGATCGTCTCCTGCGCGCAGTCTTCGGCCACGTCCGCATCGGACAGCAGCCGGGTCGCCAGACCGACCAGGCGCGGCAGTTCGGCGGCGAGGCGCGCTGCGAATGAATCCGCTTCGCTGTCGCCGCCCGGGACTGCCGTTTCGACTTGGTCGGCCATGGACTTACCTCTTGGAGGCGGCGGTGCTGAACCGAAGGATGGCGTAGAGCGGGCAGAAACCAACGATGCCGGTCACCAGGGCGACGGCGGCGAGGACTGAAGTGACGTACACGAGCGGCGCCGCCACTGCGCCGGAGACGCCGATCGCGACAAGGGCAACCCCCAGGATGACTCGGACGACACGATCGGCGGGGCTCTCGTTGATTTGAAGCTTCATGGCCGTTTCTCCTTGGTCGAGGCGGATCGCTCGATCGCCTTCACTCCAATGACGAGACTCGGCGCGAAATGGATACATGACGGATCTGCTAGCGCAAGACCAGGATGCTCACTAGCAGGACGGCCAGCACCGCCAGCGTGATCGCCGTGTAGAGACGGTCGCCCTCAAGGGCAAAGCCCACGACAGATGCCGCGACTCGTGTCACCGGCGTCGCCAGCAGAACCAGCAGGCCGAGCTGGCTCACGGCGAGCGGCTCCAGCGACGCAAGCCGGGCCGGTAGATTCGAGAAGTCGGTAGTGGGGACTGTGGCGCCCGGGGCGGTGCCCAGCAGCGACCCTTGCCAGCCGACCGCGAGCGAGGCGAGGAAGCCCGCCCCGATGAGCGCAGCGCTCACGGCGACGCCAAATGTCAGGACCAAGCTGATCATCGTCCGGAAACGTTCGGGGTTCATAGCCCAAACCCCAGGCCGCGGCCGATGGTCTCGAGGCCAACGACCACGAGCACCGGCAGGAACACCAGCCGTACGGTCCGGTTGGAGATGTGCTGGAGCAACCGAGCACCCACCAGCGCCCCGGTCAGTACGCCGAGGGCCACAGGGGCCGCGATCCTCGGGTCCACGTCGCCGCGGCTCAGGTAGATACCTGCCGATGCGGCGGCAGTGACACCGATCATGAAGTTGCTGGTCGCGGAGCTGACCTTCATCGGCAGCCTCATCGCTCCGTCCATGGCGAGGACCTTGAGCACGCCCGAGCCTATCCCCAGCAGGCCGGACACCACGCCGGCAATCCACATCAGCGCAAAGCCGAGCGGCACGCGCCGGGCGGAGTAGGTAACCTCGCGGCCGAGTCTGCGGTCCGGGTACGACGATTCGAGACGGAGACGCGACGCCAGCGCGGACGGCGGATCGGTGGGCGGCGTTTCTTCGCCGAGTCTCGCTACCTGCATTGCCGCAGACGACAGCAGCACCACTCCCAGCAGCACGTACAGGAACGCCGGCGCGACTACAGCGGCGAGAAGCGCACCGCACACTGCTCCGGTCGTGGTTGCCAGTTCGAGGAACATGCCAACCCGCATGTCGGTCATGCGGTCCTTGACATACGCGGCCGCCGCACCGGAACTCGTGGCAATGACGGACACGATGCTGGCTCCAACCGCCAGCCGGATGTCCACGCCGAAGCCGAAGGTCAGGACGGGGATCACGAGTATCCCTCCCCCGACACCGGCAAGCGAACCTATCAGGCCGGCGACGATGCTGGTGGCAAAGATCCCGAGCTCGGCTTCTGGGGTCATCTGCGCCGGTACCTGGGTGCCATGCTCTCCAACTCGTCTACTTGCGCAAGTACGCAACTGCCGCTATTATAGCCCTGGA
>PMBG01000056.1 GCA_003153755.1 Chloroflexota bacterium
GTCTTGCCGGCGAGCAGCGACGCCGCAACGATCCCGACCACCACGAGAACAGCCATCACGATGGTGCCGCCAACGAAGACGCGCGAGCGCAGGCGCATGCGGACCTCGCGGCGGGCTACCAGAAAGACGGCAGGCCGGCCGTGGCGGTTCTGGTTCATGGTGCCGCGCCTTCGATGGCAGTCCGGAAGATCTCGCCGAGGCTCGGCTCGACCCTGCCGAACTCGCGCACCGGTCCTGTAGCCAGGGCGGCGTGGAGCAGCGCTTGACCATCGATACCCGGGTCCAGCTCGAACAGAAGTCGTGAGCCGTCCGTCTGCGTCAAGCGGGCGCCGTCGATGCCCGGGTCCCATGCGGCGGGCGCACCGGGAGCGTCGATCCAGACCCGCTCACGTCCGCCGGCCCGCAACTCGGCGACCGTGCCTATCGCCACCATCCTGCCGCGATCGATGATCCCGACACGGTCGCACAACCGCTCCACCAGTTCCAGCTCGTGGCTGGAGAAGATGACGGGGAGGCCTGCGTCGGCCTGCTCGCGGAGTACGGCGCTCATGACGTCGACGGCCACCGGGTCGAGCCCGGCGAACGGCTCGTCGAGGACCAGGACGTCGGGACCGAAGATCAGCGCGGCGGCCAACTGGACGCGTTGCTGGTTGCCAAGGCTCAGCGCCTGGAGATCGTCGTTGCGCCTGTCCTTCAGGCCGAAGCGATCCAGCCAGCGCACGGCCGATGCGCGCGCCTCCGAGCCCGCCATGCCGTGTAGCTCGCCCAGGTATGCCAGTTGCTCGGACAGTCGCATCCTGGGATATAGCCCGCGCTCCTCCGGCATGTACCCGATACGTTGTCGTGCCGCAAAGTCGAGGGCCAGGCCATCCCATCGCACATCGCCGGCATCGGCGCCGAGCACGCCCAGCACGATTCGCATGGCCGTGGTCTTGCCGGCGCCATTGCGACCGACAAATCCGAAAAGTTCGCCGGCGCGGACGTCGAAACTCAGGTCCTGGAGGGCAACCGTGTCCCCGAACCGTTTCGAGATCCCTCTGATCTCAAGACTGCGCTCAGTGCTCATCTGTCCTCCGGGACAATCGTCGCACGTTCGCGCGCCTTCGAGTCGGCGTTGGCTCGCCCGGGCGGAAAGATCGGCACGCGTTCCGCAGGGTGCCGCGTTCGCGGCCTCGCGGCCATTCGCCCTCGGCTTACCAGCGCTGGTGGACCAGCGGCTTGACGCGCTCCTCGTACAGAGCCTGGATCTTCGACATCGATGCGGGCGAGAGCGCCGCCAGATCCGCCGCGGCCGCGTTGGCACGGGCCTGGTCGGGGTTCTTCGCCCCGGGGATCGCGGCCGTGACGCCCTCGTTCATAAGGATCCAGCGCAGCGCCAATTGGGCCATGGTCGCATCACCCGGCACAAGCGCCCGAAGCTCCTCGACGAAGTCGAGCCCCTTCTCATAGTCCACGCCGGCGAACGTCTCGCCCACGTCGAACGACTCCCCGTGGCGGTTGAACTGGCGGTGATCCGACTCCTCGAACCTGGTAGACCGAGTCATCTTGCCGGTCAGCATGCCCGACGCCAAAGGCACTCGCGCAAGGACGCCCACGTCGCGGCGCTTAGCCTCGGCCAGGAAATGGTCGGCCGGCCGCTGCCGCATGATGTTGAAGATGATCTGGACCGTGGCAATGCCCGGGAATTCGATCGCCTTGAGGGCCTCCTCGACCTTCTCGACGCTGACGCCGTAGCTCGCGATCGAACCGTCCGCGACCAGTGCGTCCAGGGCCGCGAAGGTCTCCGGGCTGTAGAAGATGGGTGTGGGCGGGCAATGAAGCTGGATCAGATCGAGCTTGTCCATGCCCAGCCGTTCGCGGGACGCATCGACCCAACCGCGGAAAGCCTCTGGGTTGTAGTTCTCCGGAACCTGCGGCACGCTGCGGCCCATCTTCGTGGCCACGAAGAAACGCTCGCCCTTGCGTTCGCGGAGGAATCGGCCGATGAGCTTCTCGCTGTGGCCGTCGCCGTAGACATCGGCCGTGTCAATCAGGGTTACGCCGGCGTCGGCGGCCGCGTGAAGTGCGGCCAGACTGTCCTTGTCGTCGACCTGCCCCCAGGCCGAGCCGATCGCCCACGCCCCAAAGCCGATGACGCTCACGTCTCGACCGGTCTTGCCAAACCTGCGGTACTGCATCGACTGCTCCTCGGCGGTGCCGGTATCTGCTTCCACCCGGCTTGTGCGGGCGCCGTGCTTCGTAGCGTAACCGGTTTACGTAACCGGTTACGTACCGTAGCATTCATCGCCGATCCTGCCAAGGCACAAGAAGGAGCGAAGCGCATGGCCGGCAATTCCCAGGCATACAGGCATGTAGTGCTCTTCAAGTTCAAGGACGGCGCCACCGAGGAGACCCTGCGCGGCATCGAGGCGGCCTTCGCCGGGCTGGCCGCCGAATTGCCGTTCGTTCGCGGCTTCGAGTGGGGCCGCAACTCCAGCCCCGAGAACCTGAATCACGGCTACACCCACTGCTTCATCGTGAGCTTCGATGACGAGGCGGGCAGGGACGCGTATCTGCCCCATCCGTCGCACCAGGCCTTCTGCCGGACGTACCTCGATCCCTCTCTGGACGACGTCTGCGTTCTGGACTTCTCCCCCGAGGAGTAGGCCGAGCCCCATGAGTGTGACCATCGCCGACATCGCGAAGGAAGCCCAGGTTTCCAAAGCGACGGTCTCCAGGGTCCTCAACGACCGAGCCGAGGGCGTCGGTGCGGAGACTCGCCTGCGCGTGAAGGAGGTGATGCGGCGCCTGGACTTCACGCCCAGTGGCGCCGCTCGGGACCTGGCTACGGGCAGGTCCCGCTGCATCGGCCTGGTGATCCCCGACATAATCGATCCCTTCGCCCCTCTCATGATCCGGGGGATTGAGGCCACACTTCGGGGCCTCGGCTACGGCCTCTTCCTCTGCGATTCGGAGAACGACCTCGAGCGCGAGAAGGAGCAGCTGCGCCTGCTCGCCGAGCGGAGGGTCGAGGGGGTCATTCTCAACCCGGCTCTCTCGGGCGACGCCGATCAGGTGGAGCTCCTGGAAAGGCGATTGGTCCCCTACGTCCTGCTGGATCGCGGCGTCGAGTCAGACCGCTCCGTCCCGGGGGTCTACACGGACAACCGCGCAGGGGCGAGGATGGGGGTCGAGTACCTCCTGTCCGGAGGGGCGCGGAGGCTCGCGTTTCTCAACGGACCTGAAGGCCTGTCGGTGTCCCGGCTGCGCGAGGCGGGCGTCGAGGATGCCTTCCGGGCTGCGAAGCTTGACGTCATGTCAATCACGCGGGGCTCGGGCGATTACACGGTCGGGAGTGGGGAACGTCTTATCGACGGAGTCCTGGGCGAAGGCGCCCCGAGCCCAGCGTCGTGGGTGGCAGCCTCACCGCCCCCGTTCGACGCCGTATTTGCGGCCAATGACCGGATGGCGATCGGGGCGGTGCGCGCGCTGAGGAGGAGAGGCATCGACGTGCCGGGTACGGTTGAAGTCGTTGGTTTCGACGACATCGAGCTTGCTTCCCTGGTGGAGCCTCCCCTCACGACCGTGGCCCAGCCTGCCTTCGAGATGGGGCAACAGGCCGCGCGAATGCTCCTGCGGACCATCGCCGGGAAGCGGCAACTCGAGAATGGCGTTCTCTTGGATCCGAAGCTCGTCGTCCGCGGGACCACGAGGCCTCGGGCCAATGGGCCGGCGCCGCCGCCCAGGCAGTAACCGGGCCTACCGACAGGCCGTCTCGCCAACGGGACGAAGAGACAATGTGAGCGATCGCCCTCGGGGAATGCCCCATCTCGGGCGGTCGGGTAACACTCCGCTATGCTGGCCATGGCCGCGGACGTCGAGAACACGGAGCCGAACGAGCGCTCGAAGGCACATGCCGGGTTCTATCGGATAGCCGAAGGCGAGAGGGTCTGGGGCATGACGGGAGCCGCGGGAGACAAGCATTCTCGCTGTGCGGGCCGCCTTTGGATCGCCGACCAGTTCGTGGTCAAAGGCCTTGAGAAACCGATCCGGGACGTGCTCACCGGACTGACGGCCGGCCTCAAGCTCTAGAGCTCGGTCCCGTCGACAAGCCCAAGCGAAACTTCGCAAGAAGGAACCGAACCCATGCGCAACCCCCTCGGCCGCGCGCTTCGCAATCGGCGCGCCGGACATGACACCCTCGTCTGGGCTCGCCCCGACATGCAGGCACCCGAGAACTTCACCCTGACCAGTCCTGCCTTCGACCACGGCGCACCCATCCCTGAACGGCACCGCGGCAGGATCTTCGGCGCCAACATCTCACCTGCCCTCGCCTGGACGGCGCCGCCGACCGGCACCGCGGAACTCGTGCTCATCGTGCAGGACCCCGACGTGCCGTTCGGGAAACCTGCGACCCATGCGCTCACCTTCGGCATCGACCCGGCGCTGCACGGCATCCCCGAGAACGGGCTCACCCAGCCCAGCCCGATCGGCGGACTCAAGCACGGCAAAGGCGCTTTCGGCCACCGCGGCTGGGCCGGCCCAATGCCGATCCCTTCCCACGGCCCGCACTCCTACGTCTTCCAACTCTTCGCCCTTGACCGCCGCGCTGAGCTGCCCGACAAGTTCAGCCTCGCCGACGCGCTCGGCGCCATGACCGGACATGTCATCGGACGCGCCCGACTCGACGGCACCTACGAAATCCGCTAGCAAGCCGAGCGCGAAACGCCAGTTCGGCAACGGTCACGCCTGCCGCAGCCCCGACTCGCCCTATGCAACCTGCCAGGTAGGCTGAGCCTCCGATGGCCTCAGAGAAGTTGGCGCAGAGGGTGAGATTCGAACCCGAAGGCCCCTTCTGCCGGATGCGACAGATAGGGGCCTTCGTCGGCGTTTTGAACTTGATCTGGAACGCCGTGCGTGAGCGATATCCCAGATCCCTTACTTCAACAGACGAGTCGAGTGCCGATCAGCAGTCAATGTAGTAGGTGGACCGACTGATGAACACCGTACTGGTGCCGGGTGGTCTGATCGCGACTGCGCCTTCAAAGCGGTAGCCGGGATAGGGACAGGCGTCCCAATCGAGGTTGTCGGTCCTGTCAGTATTGGAAGTAGTAATAGTGAAGTTCCAACGCATGAAGTTGCCGGTCTGCCATCCGTAACTGGTCTGCCAAGCGTAGCCCAGCGATGCCTCGGCCCCCTTGCAGTTCGTGGCCGAGAGGCTGGATTGGACGGCCGTGTGATACCCGTTGCCTCGTATGTAGACACTCCAGACACAGCTTCCGTATCGGTCCTGCACCACTGTGATCGGGGCACCAACCGACGGCGCCTTCCCAGACGCGGCGACGATCCCGGTAGGGATAAAGGTCGCGACCAGTACGGCGGCCAGGAACAGACTTGCCCGCCTACGCTTCATTGACCCTCTCCTTTTGAGGCCAAATGGCCTAACTGGACGGTTTCAGGTAGGTGGGCTAACCCCCTCCCCGCGTCTCGACATCGGGCATTTGGCTGCGGCCCCGCGAGCGTGACCACGGCCCCCATGACGTCACGGCTCGATGCTAACAGCTTCGCCGGGCCTCGAATCCGCCAGTGTTCGCCTCTGTTGCTACCCGCGGTTGCTACCGGCTCGGGTCCTTCAGATGCCGACGACGACAGTCGGGATTGCGCACCTCGACCTTAGGCCCAGCGGCGCACCGTCACCCCTCGCTATCCTTCTAAGCATGCCCAGGCAGACCAGCAAGTACCGCGTCGCGTCCGTGCGCGCCAGGCAGGAGGCCGCGGCTCGGGGTACGGGACGCTTCGGCCGGGTGCGGCGAGCGCTTGGCGCCGTGCGTGGGCGCCTGCCCCATCCGCGTCGCCGGCGCGAGATCGCGGTTATCTCCGGCCTGGCGCTGGCGGTGATCCTGGGCCTCGGCAGCCTGGGTGGGGCGTGGCTCTTCTATCGCAACGACCACGACTGGACCGCTGTCGCCAACGTCAACGGCACCCCAATCAGCCGCGAGGCGCTGCGCGGCCGGATCAACGTGCTCTCGCTCCTCGCCGAGCGCCGCGTGTACTACGTGGGTGCCGGCGCGGACGCGGCGGGCATCGACGCGGGTCAGCGGGCGTCGCTCGTTTCGCAGATCCAGGCGACGATCGCCGATCCGGTGACTGCGGCGCGTGACAGCCTCATCGCCGACGAACTGCTCCGGCAACTCGCGGCCCGCGACGGCGTCGCGACTCCCGCGGCGGCCGATCCCTGGGCCGAGGCCGCCACATACGCCACGAGCGATCTCGCCCGCAAGGTGCGCTACATCCGCTTCGGGCTTCCGGCCGCCGGCTCCACCACGGCCGCCACCCAGCCGGGCGGGGCCTGGCCGGCAGCTTCCACCGCGAACGTGGCCGCCGCCACCGAACGCCTCGAGAGCGAGCTCGCCGACGGCACGGCCGCCACGGTGATCGTGGCGGGGCTCCACGACGCGGGCTGGCAGGTTACGGGGCAGGACGTCAGCGTCTCGCGCAGCGGCGTGCCCGCTGATCTGAACCTGGAACTCGACTCGTCGATCGCCGCGGCAACGCTTTCCGGAAAGGTCGACGACGTTCTGGGTCCCACAACCGATCTGTACGGCCGGGTCGCGATGGGCCGCCTCATCGAGATCTCCAACATGAGCTCGGCCAAGGACCGCATCTCCGGGATGGCGGATGCTGCGAAGGTCGATGGCGCTTCGATCCAATCCTGGGCAAACGGCCAGGCGCTCAAGAGGGCGGTGACGGCACACCTGCTCGCGGGCTGGCGCTCCGGCGTCGAACAGGCCCACTTCCGAGAGCTCGTCATCGGCGCCGCGCCGACCTCCGGTACCGCCGGCCCCTGGGTCCAGCTCTCGAGTCTGGCGGTCGATCGGGTCTCGAGCCTCGACGCCTCGAAGATCCCGGGTGCGCCCGCGGGCCTGGACCTCCACCCCGATGCCCTCGCCGCCGCGCTGCGGAACCTCGGCGCCGCCGAGCGCGTGAAGCTATGGGACGCGCTCGCGGCCGCCGCCAACGCCGGGCTCGCATCGGGCACCGTGCGTTCGGGCGATATCGGCTACTACACCAAGGATCAGCTGCTGCCCGACGTCGGCAAGGCGGCATTCGAGGACAAAGTGAAGGATGGCGACGTGCTCGGGCCGATNNGACCCCGCGGCCGATCCCGCGACATACACCGCGAAGTTCTCCCCGACCGATGCACCCCTCGCCGCCGACGCCGGCTGGCGCGCGAAGGTCGAGTTCGCCTCCACCGAGCCCGCGAGCGGCGCCCTGTTCGACACCGCCATCGGCACGCTGTCCGACCCGTTCGTGCTCGACGGCAAGCTCGCGCTGGGGCTCGTGGATCAGCGCCGCACCGCAACTCCCGACGCCCGAATGGCCGACCGACTGACCCTCGACGGCTTCGATGCCTGGTTCGCGACCGAACTCCACAACGCCACGATCACGCGCAACCCCACTCCCCTCCCCGAGCTCGTACCCAGCGCGTCACCAACAGCGGCGCCGAGCGTGCCCGCGCTCGAGACGCTGAGCCTGCCGTCGGTCCCGGGCCTCCCGGCGGCGACGCCGGCCAAGACCGACGCGCTGGGGTTGCCGGTGTTGCCGTAGAAGAGCGGTCTCGGTCGATGCCTTAAGGGAAGCGCGAGCCTGCCAATTCGAGTCTGAGTGATGCCCACTCGTATTGACGCGCCCCACCCGATCGGGGCTCCGGCTATTCACTCCAGCGCGCCAACTCCGCGTAAACGCGGTCTCTAGTCTCTGTATCGTCAAAGTCGAGCACAAGGGGACCATGCTTCCAGATGGCACGCACTGCGGGCCTGACGTCGGTTGCCAGGTACGCCACCCCGCGACTCAGGCTGCGGACCGATGACCGAGTCAGGTCGGCCGATGCCGCCGTCGACCAAACGTCGTTCGGATCGGTGGGAGCCAAACCAAGTCGCCTTACCAGCAGGCGAAGCTCACCATCAGCGCGGTGCTCAAGAACTGCGGGCCGGTGCCGGTATCGCCTCAGAGAGCGATCATGACCCACGATGCCGGTCGCGTGAACCGAGATCGCCGCGCCGCGCTTCAACCCTTCAACGTCGTCCGGCACAGGATCCTTTGTCGGCACGTACGGTACGAAGCCCACGGCCATGCCAAGGGCGAGAAGAAGAGTCACTAGGCCGCACAGGATCGCACCGACGGTCTCCTGCAGAATCGATCCCAGTGGAGCGATCACGCTGCCGTCGCGGCTGATCTCGTAGGCTGCGACCGCGGTGTCGTCGGTGGATGCGCTCCAGGCTAGGTCGATGCGCTTGACCTACGGGCGCTGGACTACGTAGATCCGGCGAACGAACGCATTGTGTGGGTCTTGGATCAACAGATGCTCCCCGGCAAATGGCGGATCGATCGTCTGCTCGCCAGGCCTGAGCGTGCGGGCGATGTCATAGCAGATCCCTGCGTCTCTGGCATCGACCCACAAGCCCAGTTCTTCGGGCTCGTAGCTAGGCTCGCCCCTCACGGCCACAAGGCGCTCCCAGGAGACGCCGACGGCGATCCCATCCGCGGTCACGCCTGCAGTGGCGTCCTCAGCGATCAGGTTCACCGCCAACCAGCCGTTTAGGATCACGCTGATCGGACCGAACTCCAGAGCAGCGGATACTTCTGTCTGAGGCCCACGGGGCGGCAATGGGTCCCCGCAGATCTCGAGGACCTCCTCCCGGCTCATGCCCAACCGCAGGCGACCGATTGCACGCCCCGGTTCGATCAGATCGATCATTCCTGAGACCTCATTCGACTACGGCTTGAAGCGGAGTTTCTCGAATGTGGCCCCGGCGGCATCGAAGATGTCGACTGCAGACCCGGGCGTCGTCCCCGCTAGCGCGGTGCCGAATCAGAAGTCCGAGTCAATTCGTGTGATTACGAACGCGTCCGACCCGTCCTCTAGCGGTGAACCTGGTTCGTAGTGGAGATGCGTACCGGCAGGAACTCCGTCCTGCGCGAGGGTCAGCATGTGTCCTGCCAGCAGCCGGAGGCCGTTGGCGTTGGCACGGATCACGATCTCAGAGTCGCTCACTGACAAGTCGATGCTCGATCCGAATACGATCGGGACCTTCAGGCCGGACATCGGGTCGTAGTCAGGGATGTCGATCTCGACTATCACGGGGCATCTCCCAAGAATATGTGCGTGTTCGGGCCGATTAGAGTCTTCCCGGGTCGGGTAGGATCCGGCACGAGTTCCTCGAAACTGAAGTGCGGCCCGCGTGGTTGCCGGGGTTCAACTTGATGTCGCTATCGGTCATCCTGAACTGCCTCAAGCGGTCCTCGGAGACGAATCTACCGCCCCTTTGTCCTGATAGCCCGGTCCCAACCACTCATCGGGACCGTGTACCAGTGAGCCGTGCCTTCGGCTACCGCTAGATCGGAGTATGTCGGGGAGTAGCTCGTAGCGATCACTCTGCCGTCGCGGCTGATCTCGTATCGCGCGACCGCGGTGTCGTCGGTGGATGCGCTCCAGGCTAGGTCGATCCGCTTGACGAGCGCGGTGGCGGTGAGATCCGCGGGAACCGATGGTGCGGTCGTGTCGGTCGGCGGGACGTAGGCGGTTGTCGTGGCGGTTGCGCCGCTCGAGGCGGCGCTCGCGTTGCCCGCGGCATCGGAGGCGGTGACGGTGTAGGTGTATTGCGTGCCGGGGCCGGTCGAATAGTCGGTGAAGCTCGTTGCCGGGCCAGCCACCTTGCTGATGACCGTGGTGCCGCGTGTGATGGTGTAGCTCGTGACGCCGACGGTCGGGAGGTTATTGACTTGGATCCGGACCCAACCATAGCCTCGCATAGGGATCTGTGAACAGGACCTGCCCAGCGGGGAATTCACGGTACCCGTGCTCAGGATCATAGGCGGCCAGTACCCAGGCCGAATCATGAACAAGGATTGCCGGCCACGTCACGTGCTCGACGAGTTCGCGGGTAAGGATGCGAGCGATCGCCTGCTGCGCCTCGTCCAACTTCTTCGAGTAGAAGATCGCAGCGTGGATGCGAGAGCCCCACTCGATGGTGTGGAGGTCGTTCAAGTAGTCTTCACGGTACCTCAAGAAGATCGTCACCCACCCGGTGTAGTCCCCCACCTGATCGATGCTCACGCACGGCTGCCCCGGGATACGCGTCTCCTGGACGTGGCCGCTCAGGACGCGCGCCATAGCCTCTGCCACTTCGTCGAGGGATAGGTCGGTCTTCAGGAAGAGATCGTCATCACTAGACATCGTGCATTCTCATGGGAGGGTTACAGCTGATCCGTCGCCAAGGATGAAGGTCGCCTGCTGAATGTGGCCGGGTCCGTAACGGAGGAAGGCGTTCCAGCCTTGTTGTGCAGCCTCGTAGGTTAGGCCTGACTCCCTGCCGTCCAGCACCACGTTGCCGGTCCCGTAGACGCTATTTCCGAGCTGGCTGGATTTGTCGCCGAGCCTGTTGGCGACGGTATTGGCTGCGTTTCCAACGTTCGTGAACTCGGTCGCGGTGCCAACATCGTCGCCGCTTATCCGCACCATAGCATCTGGTGTCCTTTGGCCTTGAACGGTGCTTGCAGGTATCGCATCGACCTGAGCTCCCTGCGTCTCCGCGAGGTAATTCGCTGTATCGAGTTCCGTCGACCCTTCTTTGAAGCCTCTCGTCGTGCCCGCCATGAAGTCGTCGCCTCGCGCGCCGAATTGCGCGAGGGTTTGATCAAGCTCCTGAAGCTGACTGCCCTCGGCCGCGACATCCTGCGCTAGCTCGGGCAACTCACGGATGGCCGCCTCGTCAGCCGCTTGGCTCGCCGCAATGTCGTCCCAAGTCTCTCCTAGCTCCTCCCCATCACTGCCGTCGCTCGGGAGGTACGAGCCGATCTCAAATGCAAGGACTACGAAGTTCAGAGCATTCGCGAGGTTCAATGTGTTTAGGCGGCTCTGGTACTCGTCGGCCTTCGCTTTGTCGCTCGCTAGCTTCGCGTTCAGAGCGGCTTGAGCGGCCTGAAGGTCCTTGTAATGAGCTAGATGACCACTCACATCGGGGTGGTAGGGCGTCAAGCCGGTTGTGGTCCAGGTCGCGTCCTTCGGCTTCGAACTCGTGTTTCCGCACCAGTGCGTACCGTCGGGAAAGACGCTGCCACCAGATGCCGCGGAGGAGTTCGTCGGCTGTACTCGCGGGCAATCGTCGCCGTAGCGGCACTTGGCCAGGTGTCCGTCGGGGTCCACGAGCGTGGCCGGGTTGGCGTTGGCGTAGAGGTAGCCGTTGAGGAGAGCCGGGTTCTGGGCAGAGCCATGGAGCGAGTCGAGGCTCGTGAAGGCGCCGAGACCTGGGGCATAGCTGCGTGCCCCGAAGTCATAGAGATCGGGAGTGCCTGTGGCGGACTCAAGGATCCGGCCCTGGAAGCGCCAGGGTGTCGGGAGCGAGCTCGTAACGCTGGCCACGGTATTGCCATAGGCGTCGTAGGCGAAGGCGTCGGTGATAGCGGTACAGGATGAGTCGATTGCGCCTGCGGTATTGCCGTGGAGATCGGCGAGGAGATAGCCGTAGGCGGAGCCAGAGCCAGTGGCGACTCGGCTGCCTACTGCGTCTATGGCGCTCCTGGTGATGACCCCATTGGCGCTGATGGAGACGACTGTGTTTCCGGCGCCAAGGTAGCTGTATGTCTGGGTCGGAGAGCCTGTGACGCTCTGGCTGGCGTGGCGTCCGAGGGCATCGATGCCGAAGCTCGTGGTGGAGCCCGAGACGCTCGTGATGGCGGTGAGTCTATCGGCTAGATCGTATGTGTAGGCGATCTGTGGCGGCGGGTTGGGATAGGCGGTCGACGTTGCGGCGGTGCTCACGGCCAAGGCGTTGCCTGCTCCATCGAGTGCTCTGACCGTGTATGAGTGAGCCGTGCCTTTGCAGGCATAGGAGGTCAGGTTGACCCGCCCAAGGAGTTGTCAGCCGGTCGTCACGGTTCGAACAGCTCGCATGATGCCAAAGGATTGCCGTCCGACCCGGCGCCACCGGCGATCAAGACGCGGCCTCCAGCAATAGCGGCAGCGCCAAAGGAGAGTCGAGGCTGAGACAGCGAGCCAGCGTCCAAGAACGAGCCGGTCTTCGGATCGTATAGCTCTGCCGACGCCAGGATCAGTGGTCCGTCCATCCCGCCGATCACGGCAACGCGACCGTCAGGCAGGGACACGGCAGTAGCGAATTCTCGAGCGTGCACCATCGACCCAGCGTCACTGAAGGTCCCTGTCTGGGGATCGTAGATCTCCGCCGACGACAGGGCGGCCGTTTGATGGTACTGGTCGCCTCCGGCGACCAGTACCTTGCCGCTAGGTAGCAGCACGGCGATGTGATCTGCACGAGCAAAGTGCATCGATCCTGTCGGCGAAAACGTGGAGGTCGCAGGGTCGAAGATCTCAGCGGAGTCATAGTAGGTCGTGTCGTTGGAGCCGCCCGCGATGAGGACGCGCCCATCACGGAGCCTGGTTGCCGTGTGGCCCGCCCTCGCCACCATCATCGGCGCGACGGAACGAAAGGTCAGGGTGGTTGTGTCGAAGAGTTCCGCTGTGGCGAGTGCACGTATGTCGAGTCCGCCTGCAATGAGGACTTCGCCGTCGCCAAGTGGGGTCGCGGTGGCTCCGCCGGAACGAACGTCAGCCATGTCACCTGCGGCGGTGAAGGCATTCGCCTTGGGGTCGTAGACCTCCGTGGATCGAAGCGATCCCTTCTTGATCGTGCTTGCGTCGTCATAGTTGCCACCCGCGACGAGAACACGGCCATCGGTCAGCAGCGTTGCGGTCGCCGCCCTACGTTCCTGAGCCATGTTGGCGGCCGGAGTGAAGGCTCCTGACGCTGGGTCGTAGATCTCGGTCGAGGACAGCGTGTCGATTCCGCCATCGCCGCCGAGAACCAGGACGCGCCCATCAGATAGCGCTACGGCAGCCGGGGCCGATCGTGCGTGAGACATCGGGGGCCCGGACTTGAAGGCCCCTTGCCCCGAGCAAGAGCCCGCAGCGAGCATGACCAGCAAGCCTGTGGCTGCGGCGCGTTTGATTTGCCGAGGCACCCCGAGTCGCGTTGGTCGTGGCACGGTCACATCCTCCTAGACGATCGCGCAATTCGGCGGCGCACACACCGGTGTCGCCGGATTGTCGGTGCCGTCGCTAATCGCCTGATCGACCCACCATTGGTCCCAGTTGAGCGGCTTGGCGGGACGATACTTGTCCATGGCATCGGCAGCTTTGCCGATGTTTTCCTTCAACTGCCCGTATGGATCGAGGTCTTTCGCTGCCACACGATCGGAGCCGGGCGCGTACTGTTCGGCGGCTATCTGTAGCGCCACTTTGTCATCGCCCGCCTTCATGGCACTGAGCTTCGCAGGTTCAAGATCGTCGTAGACATCGAAAAAGCTCTGGGCACTCAACCCGGCGCCCGGTAGTACAAACTGATGGGGTAGCTTCTGCCCCCCGTACTTTGCGTTCAGCCAGTTATAGAAGTAGGCGCTCGCGACGTTGAATATCGCCGGGTTCGTAGCCGCGTCATGGGGGTCCTCTCGGAGGAGCCGCAGGGCTTCAAGCCCATGCTCTTCAATGTACTTGAGTTGCGCGTCGGCCGAGCTGGTGAGATATGCGTGCCAACTCTCGAAGTTCGCGATCACCTTATCGTAGTAGGGCTGCAGGGCCAAACGGACTCCAGCCACTGTCGCACCACTGTCGCGGGACGCCGATTCGACCTTCGCCGCAGCGGTCTTCTGGTTCGGTGGGGGCGTCGTCCCCGTCGAGGTCCAGGTCGCATCCGTCGGCTTGGTGCTCGTGCTGCCGCACCAATGAGTCTTGTCTGGACAGACGGTGCCACCAGTTGCTGGGGAGGAGTTGGTCAGCTGTACTCGGGGGCAGTCATCGCCGTAGCGGCACTTGGCCAGATGTCCGTCCGGGTCCACGAGTGTGGCCGGGTTGGCGTTGGCGTAGAGATAGCCGTTGAGTAGAGCCGGGTTCTGTGCCGAGCCGTGGAGTGAGTCGAGGCTCGTGAAGGCGCCTAGTCCCGGGGCATAGCTGCGGGCTCCGAAGTCGTAGAGATCGGGAGTGCCTGTGGCGGACTCGAGGATCCGGCCCTGGAAGCGCCAGGGTGTCGGAAGTGAGCTCGTAACGCTGGCAACGGTATTGCCGTAGGCGTCGTAGGCGAAGGCATCGGTGATCGCGCTGCAGGATGAGTCGAGGGCGCCTGCGGTATTGCCGTGGAGATCAGCTAGGAGATAGCCATAGGTGGAGCCAGAGCCTGTGGCGACTCGGCTGCCTGTCGCGTCTATGGCGCTCTTTGTGGTGACCAATTGGCGCTGATGGAGACGACTGTGTTGCCGGCCCCTAGATAGCCGTATGTCTGGGTCGGGGAGCCTGTGACGGTCTGGCTGGCGTGGCGTCCGAGGGCATCGATGCCGAAGCTCGTGCTCGAGCCCGAGACGCTCGTGATGGCGGTGAGTCTATCGGCTAGATCGTATGTGTAGGCGATCTGTGGCGGCGGGTTGGGATAGGCGGTCGACGTTGCGGCGGTGGTCTGCGCCGAGGCGTTGCCTGCTCCGTCGAGCGCTCTGACCGTGTACGAGTGGGACGTGCCTTCGGCTACCGCTAGATCGGAGTATGCCGGGGAGTAGGTCACCGCGATCACGGTGCCGTCGCGGCTGATCTCGTAGGCTGCGACCGCGGTGTCGTCGGTGGACGCGGTCCAGGTGAGGTCGATCCGCTTGACGAGCGCGGTTGCGGTGAGATCTGCCGGGACCGATGGTGCGGTCGTGTCCGCGGGTGGGACGTAGGCGGGCGTGGTGGCGGTTGCGCCGGTTGAGGCGGCGCTCGTGTTGCCCGCGGCGTCTGGCACCTAATTTGCTAGGGCAGGTGGCAACTCGCGCACAGCAGCCGACAGCGGCTGGCGGATCGGGGCACTAGCGGCTCCTCGAGCGTTCCGACCCCTCGATCCGTGCCAGGGCCTTGCGTGCCTCCGAGCGAACCCAAGCCCGCCCGTCTGACAGAAATGGTTCGATCTGCGGACGCAGGCTCGCCGCCCGCAGCTTTCCGGCGGCCATAACGGCGTGCCCAGACACGGCATCATCGCCCAGGAGTTCGGAGAGAGCCGCGATGGATCGCGGATCATCAATCTCGCCCAGGCACAGGGTTAGCATCTGCCGCGCGGTGCCAGAGTCGGGGTCCATGACGAGTGAGATGATGTCGCCAACGACTGATTCGTCAGCCACCCTGCAGAGCGCGTCCGCAATCTCCCACCGAGAAGTGGGGTCCTCTCGAAAGGCTTCAACAAGAGGCGCCGCCGCAATGGGTTTTGCCCATTTCACTCCCAGCGCCCAGACAATCTGCACCTTGGCATTTCGGTTCCGGACGATTGGTAGCCATTTCAGAAGGACTGGGATCGCCTCCGGGTACTTGAGCTTCTTCTGATACAGGTCGTCTATTCGCTCGACCTGGAACCCAGTCCGTCTCAGGTCATCAACGACCGGCGCTGCTGCTTCTCTGGCGGCGGTGACGAGGGCCTGCCGCTCCGCAGCATCCTCGGCAAGCACTCCGCTCCGCTCGGGAAGGTCGCCAGCCGCGTCACCGGGCTCGGCTCGCGTTCCCTTCGCGTGTCTCATGGAACGCTAATCCTCACGATCTTAATCAGGCCGTTGGCGATCATCTGCTGCAACGGCTTCGAGAAGGTGGTGGCACTGTTCACAACCATAGTCATCGTCATGCCGGGTTTCGACGCGACGTAGGCTAGGTCGTCTTCAATCTGTGTTGTCAACGATTGATACTGGACGTTCTTGAATTCATACAAGATGGTGTCAGTCAGCCCGTCGGGGACTCTGTAGGCAGCAGCCCCCGACGGAGCGGGGATCCTGATCGAATTGTTCTTGGCGACGCCGAGGAGCTTGGTCGCGACATCCTCAAAAGCAGCGCCCTTTGGTGCGTTGCGCGACTTCGCAGCGGTCGCGCCTTGCAACTGTCGCGCGGAAGTTGTCCGGATGCAGGATTGCCCTACGCCAGGGGCACGGGTACGGCACTGGCCTTCGGCGTGAGCGAACCGTTGCGTTCCGTTCGCCATTGTTCGGCCGTGTGCGCTGTTGCTACCAGGATTGCTACCCGGCAACCTCCGAGCGCCGTCCCGGTAGGGCCTCAAACGGCCCATTTCACGCTCAGAATCTTGGCGGAGAGGGTGAGATTCGAACTCACGGGACTCTCGTCCAGCGGTTTTCAAGACCGCCGCAATAGACCGCTCTGCCACCTCTCCGCGGGCATCGGCCGCGCTAGTTTACCCGGTCGCCGGGACCCTCCGCGATATCGCGGCCACCCACCCGCGTCATGGGCAGCCGTTCGGCCACCCCGACGGCTCTCGTCTCGCCGCATGAGTGCGCCTCGTGACTTTCGGGCGCTGGAAGGGCGTCGAGTGGGCCGTGTAGATTCCGATTCCGCGGACCGATGCCTCGAAGGCCGAGTCGAACGGCTGGGTTGTCGCTGCGCCTCCGCCACCGCCGTACGGCGCCACCATTGGAGACACTATTTTGAGCTTCGACAGCCCGGTGCCGGGGTCCGAAGCGAACCTGGATTCTCGCCCGGGTAGCGCGGGCGGCGACCACGCGGAGATCGATGCCCTCCGCCGCGAACTGGCCGAGGTCACGCGCCGGTTGAGCGAATCCGAGCAACGGCGCCACGATGCAGAAGGCGACGGCCGCATCGCCACCCCGCAGGACACGGATGCGCGCAAACACGCTGAGGAGGAGCTGGCCCGCTCGCAGCAACTCCTCCAGCTCGTCCTGGACACGATCCCCCTCCGCGTCTTCTGGAAGGACCGCGACGGAACGTACCTGGGCTGCAACAGGGCGTTCCTGGACGGGAGTCTCATGACCGATCCCGGACAGGTCATCGGCAAGACAGACTACGAGCTGGAGTGGCGCGACCGCGCCGACCAATTCAGGGCGGAGGACCTGACGGTCATCGAGAGCGGGATGCCGCAGCTGGGTTTCGAGAAGCCGGAGCTCCACCGGGATGGCCAACAGACACTGGCGCGGTTCAACAAGGTTCCGCTCATGGACGCCGACGGGAACGTCGTGGGGCTGCTGGGTACGATCGAGGACCTCACCGATCATCTCCGCGCCGAGAAGGCAATCAGGGACAGCGAAGCCTTCCTGTCGACCATCCTCGAGAACATCCCGTCGATGGTGTACGTCAAGGACGCGGAGACCCTGACATTCGTGCGCGTCAATCGCGCGACCGAAGAGACGCTCGGCTACACGAGCGACCAGCTGGTTTCCCCGGACAGCCGGAATCTGGGTCCGTCCGACGAGTCGGACTACTACGCGGAGATGGACAGGCAGGTCGTCGAGACGGGCCGGCTGATGGAATTCCCGCTGGAGGTCCTTACGCCACCGCACGGCGGGCGGAGGTACCTGCGCACCAAGAAGGTGCCGCTCTTCGACGACCAGGGCAAGCCGCAGTTCGTGCTGGGGATCTCAGAGGACATCACGGACCTCAAGCTCGCCGAGGACGCCCGTCGAGAGACGGACGAGCGCTACCGCCGCATCGTCGACACAATCACCGACTATGTGGTGAGTGTGAAGATCCAGGACGGGCGCGCCGTCGAGACGAGCCACGGAGCCGGCTGTGTGGCCGTGACGGGCTACACGGCGGAGGAGCTGACTCGCGATCCGGGTCTGTGGACGAGCCTGATCGTCCCCGAGGACCGGTCGGCCGCCGAGGCTCAGATCCGGCGGGTCTTGTCCGGTGAGCCAACATCGCCCATAGAGATCCGAATCGTCCGACGCGATGGCGCGCTTCGCTGGGTCCGGTACACGCCGGTCATCCGCACCGACCCCGATGGAGTCCGCGTGGCCTACGACGGCGTCGTACAGGACATCACCGAGCGGCGCAAGCTCCACGAGCAGTTCCTTCAGTCTCAGAAGATGGAGGGCATCGGGCGCCTGGCCGGCGGTGTCGCACACGACTTCAACAACCTTCTCACGGCGATCCTGGGCAACATCGAGATGTGCAAGCTGGACCTTCCGCCGGAGCTGCCGGCCGACCATCCGGCCAGAGTCGACCTCGACGAAGTGGCGATCGCGGGTGAGCGGGCGGCCACGCTTACTCGGCAGCTTCTGGCATTCGCCAGCAGGCAACTGGTGGCCCCGGTGCGCCTCGACCTCAACGCCCTCGTTTCCGACGCGCTCAAGATGCTCCAACGTCTGCTGGGTGACGACATAGAGATCGAGACCGCGCTGGATGTACGGACCGGCACCGTGGAGGCAGACTCCGGACAGATCCAGCAGGTGCTCGTGAATCTGGCCGTCAACGCCCGCGACGCGATGCCCGACGGCGGGCGGCTGCTCATCGAGACCGCGAACGAGAGTATCGGCCCCGACTCGGCCCGGGCCGCACCGGGAGTCCCGCCTGGGGAGTACGTGCTTTTGGCCGTGGCGGACACCGGAGCGGGGATGACGGAAGAGGTGCGGTCGCATCTCTTCGAGCCATTCTTCACCACGAAGGGCCTGGGCAAGGGCACGGGGCTCGGTCTCGCCACGTGCCACGGGATCGTCAGGCAGATGGGGGGCCACATCCTCGTCTATACCGAGCCGGGTCAGGGCACGACCTTCCGCGTCTACCTGCCCCGAAGGGACGGCTCAGCCGACCCTGTCGCCCCGGTGGCTACGCCGAAATCCAGCCCGGCCGGAGTCGAGACGGTTCTGATCGTCGAAGATGACCCGCGCGTCCGTCGCCTGGCGGTGCTTGGCCTGCGGGCGCATGGCTACGTCGTGCTCGAGGCTGAGGACGGGGCGCACGCGATCGAATTGGCGACCCAGGCGGGATCCTCGATCGACCTCATCGTGAGCGACGTCAGGATGCCCGGCATCAGCGGCCCCGAACTCCTCGAGCGCTTGTCGGCCATCGTGCCCGGCGCGCGCGCAATGCTTATGTCCGGGCACGCCGAATCCACGGTGCTCTCGCCCGAAACCGCGGCGAAGCGAGCCTTCCTGGCCAAACCGTTCACGCCCGAGCGGCTCGCCCGAAAGGTCCGAGAAGTCCTCGACGGAGCAAAGCCCGTCTGAGGCGGTGCATCTCGCCCGGCCCCCCCCGGCCGGGACCGGTGCCGGAACAGACCGTCAGGCCGCCCGACTCTTTGGGCGCCTGGTCTCAGCCCGAGGCTGGCCCTCGGGGGCCCGCGTGTCGGCTTCCTTCTCGAGCTTGAATCTGGCTGTCGAGCCCTGCAACTCGCGGGCAATGACGGCCAGCGACGAGGCGGACTCGTTCACGTCCTGCGCCTGCGTGGACACCTGGATGATCGTTGCCGCAACCCACTCAGCGGATGTCGCGTTCTCGTCGCTGATGGCGGCGACGTTCTCAACCACCTGCATCGCCTCGCGGATGCTGAAGGCCGCGGTGTGCGAACGTTCCATGTTGGCGGTGATCACGGCGGAGACCTGCTCGATCGCGGTAGTCAGGTCGCCCATCACGCCGGCGACGGCCTGATTGGCGCCCACAAGCTCGGCCGTCTCGCGTTGCGTCGTAACGGTGGACGCGACCAGCTCCTCGAGAGCCTGACCCGAATTGCGGGCGAGCGACGAGCCTTCGTGAACCTTGACCATCGCCGCGTCCATCGACGCCGCGGCCTGGCGCGCGCTCGCCTGAACGGTCGTGATGATCGCCCCGATCTCCTTGGCGGCGACCGCGGATTTCTCGGCGAGCTTCCGGACCTCGCTCGCGACCACGGCGAAGCCCTTGCCCTGTTCGCCCGCCCGGGCGGCCTCGATAGCGGCGTTGAGCGCCAGCAGGTTGGTCTGGGCGGCGATGTCCTCGATCGTGGCGACGATCTCGCCGATCTGCTGAGCGTGGACGTTGGTCTCCCCGATCGTCGTCGCCGAGGAGTCGACGGCCTGCTCGATCGACTCCATCTGCTTGAGAGTCTGGCGGACGGCTTCGGATCCGCGTTCCGCGGTTGCCTTTGCCTGCGTGGTGGCGGCGACGACGGTTCCGGCCGTCGTATCGGCCGCCTGGACCGCGCGCGCGATGTGAGCCGCCGTCTGCGAGAGGCTGTCCGCGGCACGCGCCTGTTCACGGGCGCCGTCGGTCATCGCATCGATCGATTCCGTGATCCGCTGAATGCTGGCGTTCGCGCGGGTGACCGCGCCGGCCTCGTTGCCCACGGCCTCAGCCATCTGCGAGACGGTACGGGCAATCTCGCTGGTGGATGCGCCGGATGACTGTGCCGACGCAACAAGGTCGCTGCTCATGGACATCAACCGCTGGGCGCGCTCGCTCAGCGTGTACATGAGGCCGCGCAGGCTCGACGACTCGGCGTTGAAGGTGGCGACGGCCACACCGGCCGAGACGGCGCCGTTTATCGCGGCGACGAGGCCGGTGTCGTTGGCCGGCGTAGCGATGGCGTCGCAGCCGTCCCGCACGAGATCGGCGATGGCCCCGATCCGGATCGAGAGGTCGAACGCCTTGTCCGGCTCGGGCACTATCCACTCGACGTCCGCACCCAAGGGTCGCAGTTCCTCGGCAGCCGCCAGCACGCCTTTGCGCACCGGGATCCAGAACGGATTGTCCTCGACCCCCAGGATGACGATCCGGAGTCGACGGGCCGAAGCCTTGATGGGCCTGGGGCGCCGGTCGATCATGGCCTGCGACTGAAGCAGGCCCTTGCCGGGCTGCCAGAACTGATCCCAGTTGGCCGGGGTGGCCAGATCCATCGCGGTCAGCAGACGCGAATCCTGCGGCTGCCAGCCCGCGGCCAGATGGTTGAATAGGTTGACTACCGTGTCGTACCCCTGGGCGTAGGGATCCTGGCTGATCGTCGCCGAGACGATGCCCTTCGATACGTATGGCATCACTTCGTCGGTGAGGTCGTAGCAGATGATCGTCATCCGGCCCGCCTGACCGGCCTCTGCCACCGCCTGGGCGGCCCCGGCCGCGGCCACGGTCGCGTAGATGCCCGTGAGGCGCGGGTACTTCCGCAGCAGCCCCACGGTCTGGGCGCGCATTCCCTCGACGTCGAAGGAGCATTGAGCAACCTCCGCGACCTCGATGTCCGGGTAGTTCTCGCGCAGGAACGTCTGGAACCCCTTGCGACGCTGTTCGAGGCCGGCGTGGTTCAGGTCCGCGGATAGGACCAGCACCTGTCCCCGTCCGCCCAGCGAGCGGCCCATCAACTCGCCGCAAGTCTGGCCCTGGAGATAACCGTCGGGGCCTACATAGAAGAGCCGCCGGCAGACCTCGTCTGTCACGCTGTTGAGTGAGGCCGCGCCTTCGGCCAGCCTGATCCCGATCTCGTTGACGACATCGCCCAGATGCCTCGCCTGCGCCGAGGCGGCCGCGGCCAGGAGGACGGGCCTCGAGCGCTGCTGGAGCCGGTTGGTCAGGTCGCCCTGCGCGACGGACAGCAGCATGTCGGAGAACGCCACGGTGTCCTGCGTCGCAAGCACTTCGGTTGCCCTGGTGATCCGGGCCAACGGACGCGAGATGGTCAGCTCCATGAGGCCGAGCGTCACGGCCCAGCCGATGGCGATCCCAAGGCCCACGGCGGCCGCCCAGATTCCGAACGAAACCCCGGCGAGAAGAGCCAGCCACCCAAAGAGAACGCACGCGAGGCCGAGCCCGAGCCCCGAATGGATTACGCCGCGCAGCAAGAGAGAGCGCCCGGCGGTGATGCTTGAACGCGCGATGCTCGGCGTCTTCATGTGTTTCGTACCCGTATTGCGCTCGCCCGCCCCGACACTTCTTCGTGTTCAGGGCACGGGCAGGAAGCCACGCCCTCTAGTAATCGGCCGACAGCCTCAGATCCACAGCCCGCTCTCCCAAACGGGCCCCTCAGCCGATGACTACCCAGCAGGCGATCGATGGACACCAGGTCCGGACCTGTGCCGGCCCTGATGTCGCGCTGCGGCCCGGGCGTCCAGGTGCAAGAGAGCAAATGCCAGCCGAAGACGGCACCAGCCAACTCACCGACGACCCGTCGAGCATGACCGAGCAGGCGAACCAGCGCTCGAACGCATGGCTGGTGGTCCTGGCCGTCGGCGTGCTTGCGACGGGCCTGTACTTCCTGCCCAGCCTGGATCCCCACGGCCGGGCAATCGTCTATCTCGCGACCGAAGCGGCGGCGATCATCACCGTCTTCGCCACTCTGCGTCTGCACAGACGGGCGCGTGGCCTGGCCTGGACTCTCTTCGGTTTCGGCATGGTGGCGGTGGCGATCGGCGATGCCTTATGGTTCTGGTTCGTGCTCGTTACGCAAGAGACACCCTCCGCGTCCCTGGCCGACGTCTTCTACCTCGCCGAGTATCCGTTGCTCGTGGCCGGCGTCATGCTCCTGTTCCGCGGCCGCCCCGACCGCATATCGGTGCTGGACACCCTTATCGCAACTACCGCTGCGGCAGTGGTTGTCTTCGAGTTCATCGTGCGGCCGGAGCTGGAAGGCTACTCCGGGACACCTCTCGATCTGGCCGTCTTGCTTGCCTATCCGATCGCCGACATCGCGTTGCTGGCAGTTGCGTTGAGACTCGCCTTCACAGGTAACCAGCGCTCGCCCGTCCTGCGTCTGGTCGTCGGCGGCATCGCCCTTACCTTCTTCGCGGATCTCTCGAGCCTTTGGATCGGTCTCATCGGAGTCGTGCCCGACCCATCGCCACTGGACGCGATGTACCTGATCGCTATGACCATGTGGGGGGCGGCCGCCGTGCATCCCGCGGCTCGGCGCGAGCTTGTTGCCGGTGGTACGGATTGGATCGGTCGAGGGATCGAACGCCGGATCGTAATCGCGGCAGCCTTGCTTCTCGTGCCGGCCACGCTGGCGGTCGAGGCATCCACTGGGAGCCAGACCAACGTGCCGGTCTTGCTGGCGGCCTGGGGCGCCATCGTTGTCCTGGTCATCCTCCGGATGGAAGCTGGGCTCGCCCAGGCATACCAGAGCGAGGAGCGATTCCGCGTGATCTTCGAGGACGCGCCCGCCGGAATGACGATGACGCGAGCGGGCCGGCTCGTTCACGCCAACAGGACGACGCGGTCGATGTTCGGTATCGGGCTCGCCGGCATCCACGAGAGGTCGCTGCTGGATTTCGTGGCGCCCGAGGATCGGCAGAGGATGATCGATCGGCTCCGACGCCGTTCGGCCGGCCAGGAGCCGGAGGAGTTCCATGAGATGGTCGGGGTTCGGAGGGACGGTTCACGGTTTCCGGCCCTCCTGAGTACTCGCGAGATCGGCCTTCCGGACGGACCTGCAACGATTTCGTTCGTAATGGACGTGTCCGAACAGAAATACGCCGAACAGACGCTGCGAGAATCCGAGCGACGGTACCGCGAGCTCTTCGACAACAACCCGCACCCAATGTGGATCTTCGACCCGGACACCCTGCGAGTCCTGGAGGCCAATCGCACCGCGGTGGAGCGCTATGGCTGGTCGGTCGAGGAATTCCGGGCGATGCAGGTCACCGACATCCGGACCCCGGAGGAGCGGCCTACGCACGCCGAGTACATCCAGATAGACACATCCCCGATGTCGAGCCCGATCGCGACACGTCATCTCCACGCCGACGGCTCGATGGTTCAGGTCGAAGTCACAACGCGCAGCCTGATCTGGGCCGGGCGACCTGCCCGCCTGGTGCTCGCCGAAGACGTGACGGACCGCGTCCGGTTGGAAGACAGCCTGCGCCAGGCACAGAAGATGGAGGCAGTCGGGCGGCTGGCCGGCGGCGTTGCCCACGACTTCAATAACCTCCTGACGGCGATCTCCGGATACGGGCAACTATTGCGCGACGAACTCGGTCCGGAGGACGAGAGGATCGGCGAAGTGGACGAGATCCTCCTAGCGAGCGGTCGAGCGGCCGGACTCACGCGCCAGTTGCTTGCCTTCAGCAGGCAGCAGGTACTCCAGCCGCGCATGGTGGACATAAACGCGTCGATCGGAGAGATACGAGGGATGCTGGCCCGTCTGCTGGGGGAGGACCTGCAACTCCGAATCGAACTGGACCAGCGGCTCGGACCGGTCCGGATCGACCCGGGCCAGCTCACTCAAGTCCTGCTGAACCTGGCCGTGAACGCAAGGGATGCGATGCCGCGGGGCGGAACCCTGACGATCGAGACGCGGAGCATGACGCTCGATCGTGAGAGCGCGGACGCCCACGAGGACGCGCTGCCCGGGCCATACGCCCTGCTTCGGGTGAGCGATACCGGAGCAGGCATGGACGGCGAGACGCTCCAGCACGTATTCGAACCGTTCTTCACGACGAAGGAGGTAGGAAAAGGCACCGGTCTCGGCCTTGCCACCGTCTATGGAATCGTTCGCCAGTCGGACGGCACGATCGAGGTTCACAGCGAGCCGGGAATCGGCACGACGTTCGAGATCTTGCTCCCGACCGCCTCGGACCCCGACCAGGAGCGCGACGGGGTCGAGACCACGGAGCCCATGCCGAGGGGCTTCGAGGCGATCCTCGTGGTCGAAGACGAGCCGGCCGTTCGCAAGTTCGCGATCTCGGTCCTGCAGCGCGCCGGATACACGATTCTGGCGGCCGACGGCCCGGATCAGGCGGCGAGCATCGCAGCCGAATACCCGGGACCGATTGACCTGCTCCTCACCGATGTGATCATGCCCGGAGGAAACGGCACGGATCTGGCCAGCCGAGTCTCCGAGATACGCCCGCGGACCCGGGTGCTGATGATGACGGGCTACGCACGTGACACGATGGCCAATCGCGGAAACGTGGACGACGACGCGTGCGTGATCGAGAAGCCCTTCGGGCCGAGCGAGTTGCTGGTCCGGGTCCGCGCGACGCTCGACGCGAACTAGAGGACCTGGCGCCCAGGGCGGAGGCATCCGATCCCGAGAAGGCTGGACAGATCGGCGATATCAACGCCATCATGGCGTTGATCCCCAACCTGGAAATTCGGTCACGACCGGCTGAAGGTAGCGATGCGGCACCACGCGGAGCAGGCACCAGTGACACCGGGTGAGCACGAGTGAAAACCCTCATCGTGGAGGACGAGTTCACCAGCCGCGCGCTGCTGCGCGAGATTCTCAAACGCTACGGCGTTCCGCAGACCGCTGTGAACGGCAAGGAAGCCGTGGAGGCGGTGAGCGCCGCGATCGAGGCGGGAGAACCGTTCGACCTGATCTGCCTGGACATCATGATGCCGGAGATGGATGGGCAGGAAGCCCTCCTCCGGATACGGCGACTCGAGGCAGAGGCGGCCATCGCCGACGACAAGCGCGCCCGGGTGATCATGACAACGGCCCTGGCCGACAAGAACACGGTCCTCCAGGCGATCCAGGGCCAGTGCGACTACTTCCTCGTGAAGCCCATCGACGGTCGCGTGCTCGTCGAGGAGCTGAAGCGCCTGGAGCTCATCCCGCGCTGAAATCCGGCCGGTAATCACCGGTCCGTCCGGCGTCACCAGTCATCTCGGTCTCGACCGAGCCACAGGGAGACTTCGCGTGCTCGACATCGCGGGAAAATGGGTTCTCCTCACCGGCGCCAGCCGCGGAGTAGGGCGGCAAGTGGCCGGGGCGCTCGCGGACGCGGGCTGCAATCTGATCCTGCAGAGCCGCAATCGCGAGCACACGGCCGAGCAGGCTGAACTGTTCAGGGCACGAGGCTTGACCGTCCACGCCCTGGCGGCGGAACTGTCGGACCAGAGCCGAGTAGTCGAGCTGGGGCAGGAAGCTCTCCGCATCTCGGGCGGCATAGACATCCTGTTCAACAATGCCGCGATCCAGATGCCGTGGCACGAGAACATGTTCACCACGGACAGCGACGAGTTCCTCGCAAGCTACCAGGTGAACTCGATCGCGCCGATCACTCTGTGCAACTTGATGCTGCCCGGCATGATCGAACGCAGGTTCGGCCGAATCGTGAACGTCACTTCGGGCGTGAAGGACATGCCGCAGCTGATGGCCTATGCGGCATCCAAGGCGGCCCTGGACAAGTACGTCTACGACATGGCGCCGCATCTCGGCGGAACCGGCGTGACGATGAACCTTCTCGATCCGGGCTGGCTGCGCACCGACCTCGGCGGAAACGAGGCCCCCAACCCGGTGGAATCGGTGCTGCCGGGCGCCATGGTGCCGGTCCTGCTCGAGGACGGCGTCTCCGGCAAGTGGTTCAGCGCGCAGGACTACCGCAGAGACTGACGCGAGGGCTCTAGCGAGTAAAGCCTCCCGCGGGACCCGTCGGCTTGATCAGCGCCTTCAGGCTGGACCAGGTGAGGGTGGTCGACGGCATACCGGCTGCGGCGCTGGCCATCTTCCCCTGCTCGAAGTTGAACTCGAGTCCGTCCGCCGTGAGCACCCAGGCATTTCCGAAGAAGTCGAGCGAACTCGCCTTCCCGTCCCAGGTCAGGTCGGTGCCAAGCTGCTTGGTCAGATCGGCTTTCGTCTTGGTGACGATCGTGGGCAGCGAGATACCCGGATCCGTGAAGAGATCCGACAGGTTGATCTTGGCGCCGGTCTTGACCGCCATGTTGATGCTGCCGGGCTTTCCGTTTGGATGTGCCGATCCGACCACGTTCGTGATCATGGTGAATCGGAGGCTGATCACATCGGGCGCTCTGAGCGCGATCGAGTAGTTGCCTTCGAGCGTGCTCGGTGCAGCGCCGGCGGCCGGGGTGGGAAGGCTCGACCCGGTGAAGTCGCTGATGTAGCCGTTCACTAGCGCCGTGATGGTGTCGTTCATCTTGGTCATCGCCGCGTCCGAAATGCCGCTGATGACCGGCTTCTTGAACGTCACTTTCCATTTCTTGTCGGGCGCGTCGGTGGAGATGATCACGTTGTCGACTGTTGGGATGGTGTCCGGCTCAGGAGTCACACCGGACGGCAGCGGAGTGATCGCACCGGGGGTCGGCGTGACATAGATGGTGCCGGGCGCTTCGGTGGGGCTGGAGCAGGCGGCAGCGACCACCAAAGCCGCAATCGCGATTCCCACCATGGCTCCTATGCGCGCGCGTCCGCGACTCGCCGTCGTCATCCGAACCTCCATACCTCCGCTATTTCCCGAGGGCACGCCGGTCCCGGGGCTGCAATCCTGCCAGAAAACGCCGCCGGAGGCGATATGCGCACGCAGAACCCGCCGAGGACGGCCTGCTAGCAAGTGAACGCCACCGTGACAGGATCGTCGTTGGGGCCGGCAATGCCCGATGCGCTTCCGCTCTTGTGGTCCGGGGCGATCGTCACCGTGTTCGCACCGTCTCCATCCAGAATAGAGAACGGGACGCCGTGGATCACCCCCGCGGCAGACGCTCCGGCGCCCGGGAACGACGCCACGAACAGATATTGCGGTCCGTCCGCGGTCACATCCGTGCTTCCGGTCACCGAGGTGCCGATATTGGCGGCGAAGCCAACGGCAACATCGTAGATGCAAAGGCCGCCGCTGACCTGGTATGCCGTACCGGCGATTGTGACCGTCCCCTTGGCCGGCCCGCAGTAGGTGTTGGTCTTGAAGCCCTTGTACGTGCCGGTGCTGCAACCGGTGGTGACGTTGCCGCCCGACTGCGCTGCGGCCTGGCTGGCCGGCGGCGGCGTACTGGTGGTAATCGCGCCGGGCGTGGCGGCGGCATTGGCGGCGGTGGCAACCGAAGAGCCGCAGCCCGCCACGACGAAGGCGACGACGAGAATCAGGGACGCGATCTTGCGCATGGCTACCTCGCTCGGATCCCGGTCGATCCCGGGCCGCTGTTCGCGGAGTGATTGACCACATCGTGACAGAAAGGCACGGACCCTTCCAACCTTCATGCGGTCCGTGACCGAAAGGGCGGGAAGGATCGGCGAGCTATCCGATCTCGTGGATCATCCAGACATTCGGGTCGTAGTAGACGCCGCGGTCGGCGCCCAGGTCGATGGCGATCGGTGCCAGAGCGCCCTCTGCTACGTATGAACCCGACACGGGGAACTCCAGGTGGGTCCATTCGCGCCACTCGGCGATCGTCCCGGTGATCGTCATCGACCTCGGCTCTGGACGGGCGATCCTGGCGCCGGCGCGCGAATGCACACGCAGCCACGGGTCGTGCGGAAAGCCGTCCGCCCGGAGCCATGCGGCGTAATCCTCGACCGGCATCAACGGATACCGCGCCTTCTCGGTGGGCCGCACGCAGGCTATGAGCGTCCTGCGATCGGCACCGCTCGCAGCTCCCCGGAGGGCGGCGAGCATCACCGAACTGAGCCCTTCGCCGCGGCGCTCGTTGGCTACCACTATCTGGAGGGCGCCGAGGGATTCGCAGCGCCGCCCTGCCGCGAGATCGGCCGCCGACCGGACGAACTGGTCGTCCCAGCCTATCGGCAGGTCCGCGTCCACTCCGCTCCATGCGATCGGAGCGGCGTTCGCTGCCGCCACGACCCGGCCGCCGGCGTCGAGCAGGCCGAACTGCAACTCCGGCCAGTCGGTCCGAAGCAGATCCCAGTGAGCGCCCGCAACCGGGCTGTGGAGCATGAACTCCGGCCAGACGCTGGAGCACAAATCGTCCAGAGGCCGCCATCGATCCGGCTCGTCCGCGATCGTGAACAGCCGGTGCCCTTCGGGCAGGGCCGTCTGCGCGCTTCCGCTCACACCGTTCAAACCGTGACGAGCGCGGTCCGCATATACGGCTGCAGCGCTTCGGGCACGGCCATGCTGCCGTCGGGCTGCTGGTACGTCTCCATGATCGCGGCGACGGTCCGCGCGAGCGCAAGGCCGGAGCCGTTGAGCGTGTGTACGAGTTCCGGCTTGGCGCCGGGCTCGGGCCGGTAGCGGATCGCCATGCGGCGAGCCTGGTAGTCACGGAAGTTCGAGCAGGAGCTGACTTCGAGCCAGCGCTCCACGCCGGGCGCCCAGACTTCGATGTCGTACTTCTTCGCCTGCACGAAGCCCATGTCCTTGGTGGCCATGAGCAGGACTCGGTATGCAAGCCCCAGACGCTGGAGGATGACTTCCGCCCGAGCCGTCAGCCATTCCAGAGCCTCGCCGGATGCCTCAGGCTTCTCGAAGAAGACCATCTCCACCTTGTCGAACTGGTGGACGCGCAGGATTCCTCGCGTGTCCTTGCCGGCTGCGCCGGCCTCGCGGCGGAAGCAGGGCGAATAGGCGGCGTATCTGACCGGCAGCTGGTCCGCCTCGAAGATCTCGTCACGGTGGAGGTTGGTGACCGGCACCTCCGCCGTGGGCACGAGATACAGCTCGTCGCGCGTGGCGATATACATGAGGTCTTCTTTGTCCGGGATCTGCCCGGTTCCGCGCGCCGAGGCGGCGTTCACCATCGCGGGCGGCCAGACCTCGGTCATGCCGTGTTCGCCGGTGTGGATGTCCAGCATGAAGTCGATGAGGGCCCGCTGAAGGCGCGATCCCTGGCCCGTGTAGACCGGGAAGCCGGATCCCGTGATCTTGGCGCCGCGCTCCAGGTCGAACATCTTGAGCCGCTCGGCGATCTCCCAGTGCGGGCGCCGCGTCCATGCAACGCCCGCCTCGGCGACCCCCTCCTTCGCCAGCAAGTCGCCCCATGTCCGCACGACCACGTTGGCCGACTCATCCCCCACCGGCACGTCGGGGTCGGCGGGGTTTGGGATACGGAGCATTAGCTCCTCGAGCTGAGTCTCGGCGGCGGCCAGCTCCGCGTCGATCTTGTCGATCTCCACGCCGGCATCGGTGGACGCCTTGCGCAACGCCGCGACTTCCGGCCCGTTGGGAGCCGCGCCGCCGCGAATCGCCTCGCCGATCGTCTTGGACGCGGCGTTGCGTTCGGCCTTGAGCCTATCCGACTCGGCCAGCAGCCGGCGGCGCGTTGTCTCGAGCTCCAGGGCGGCGTCCACGATCGATGGGTCCTCGCCCTTGTCGATCGCTCCCTGACGAATCCGGTCCGGCTCTTCGCGCAGCCTGGCCAGCCCGATGCTCATGCGTCTCTCCCGGTCATCCCACGTGGGATACGTGTCTATACCGGGAAGTCTAGCCGACGTGACGCATGTACTGACTCGGCGCTGGTATCAGCCCTGCGGCGGCTTCTCTTCCGATCCGGGCTGAACCGGCGGAACGACCGGATACGGGGCGGGGACGGGCTGCGGCGGATACTGAGGCTGCGGGTACGGGGCCGGATACACAGGCTGTCCGGGCTGGCCGGGCTGCGCCTGCGGCGCGTAACCCTGGGGCGGAGCGTACGGCGCCGGGTAGGGCTGCTGCGGGGGGTACTGAGNNTGAGGCGGATACGGCTGCTGCGGCGCCTGAGGCTGGGCGAGCGGAGCGACATAGCCTACAGGCGGCGGCGCCTGCTGCGGCTGCTGAGCGGGAGTTGCCTGTGCCTGCCCGGACTGGGACGGCTGGGCAGGGTCGTTGCCGTCCACTGCGTCCTTGAACCCGCGCAGGGCCTTGCCGATGGCCGCTCCGGTGTCGGGCAGCTTGCCCGGCCCCACAACGATCAAGACTATGACCAGGATCACGATCAGGTGGACTGGAGTCAGGCCCCAGGGCATGTCAATTTCTCCTTGTGGCCGCCTTGCCGAGTCATGTCCGTCCGGGACGGAGTGACCGACAGGTTCGGTCCTGTGAAAGATACTCCTGCTCAGCCAGGCTCATCTAGACTTCGGCGATGAAGTACGTTGCGATCGGCCTGGCGGCGGCGGTGGTTATCGTCATTGTTCGGGCTTGGTTGATGCAGGCGCTGGCCTCACGAGCAGGTCTGCAGAGCCAGAAGCCTGCGCCAGCGCCGGCCGATTTTCGAACGCGGCTGAGCGCGGCCCTTGCCTGGCCCGTCTTCTTCGTGCTGGTTGGCGTCGTGCTGGTGCTCGGCGTCCTCGTCGGCTCCGTCATCGGGAACCGTTGACCGCCGGCCGCACCTCCTTCGCCAGGCGCTCGAGCGTCTCCATGTCGTACGGAGCCGGCATTTCGACGAGAGCCGTCGAGAAGCCCGCGTCCACGTACTCGAGCAGTCGTGCGGTCAGCTTCTCGGGCGTGGTGAGAAGCGGTCGGGATGGCTCCGTCGAGCGCTCGAGCGGAGTCAGGTTGCGCTCCATTGCCTGAGCCCAGACTCGTTTGGCCTCGGCCTCGGAATCGCGGATCACCACCCAGAGGTTGACGGAGCGGTCGATTTCGGCGGGATCGCGACCGGCCTCGGCGCAGTGCCGGTCAAGCACTCCGGCCAGTTCGCGGAGCTCGTCGGGCAATCCGAAGCCGTTCCACATGTCCGCATATCGGGCGATCGTCCGGAGTGTCTTTGTCCGTCCATTGCCGCCGATCATGATCGGCAATCGCTTCTGGACGGGCAGCGGGTTGATTGTCAGACCATCGAACGAGTACCGGCCGCCCTGCGGCGAGGTGACCGTTTCGCCGGCCATGACGGCACGCATTGCCGCGACCGACTCGTCGAGCCAATCGAGCCGCTCGCCCACGCTCCGCCCGAAATCGATGCCGAACTCCCGATGCTCGACCTCGAACCAGGCACCTCCGATGCCCAGGATCGCGCGCCCGCCCGAGACATGGTCCAGGGTCGTCGCGATCTTGGCCACGAGCCCGGGATTACGGAACGTGTTGGCGCCTACGAGCAGGCCGACCTTGACCTGCTTCGTGGCCATGGCCCAGGCGGTGATCACCGTCCAGCCCTCGAAGATCGGCTGGTTCGGGTCGCCGAATATGGCCTTGACGTGGTCCCAGGTCCAGAGATGGTCGAAACCGAGCCGGTCCACAGCCTGGGCGGCATCGAGCATCTCCCGCCAGGAGGCTCCCTGGCTCCAGAGGTTGATGCCGATCTTGAAATTGCTCATGACAGCCTCCCGGGGGAGATGGCGACGGGTTACCGGAGCGGCACGAAGGTCCAGGTCCAACTGTACGTTCCGGGTCCGAAACGGTACTCCGGCAGGGTGTCCGGGCCGCAGCTCGCGGTTCCTAACCCTCGGTGCGCAACGTCGAAGTAGACGACCGTCTCGGCGCGCGGGGTCAGCTCCGTTGCATGGTTGGCGGCCGCGAGATCGGAGGCGCGGAAGTGCGTGGCCGAGACCTGCAGCGGCCGGTCGAAGTCCAGGCGGAAGCCACGTCCCGCCCCGTCGGACAGCTCGATCCAACGCACGGCCGCGTGACCCCCGTTCTCCTGCGGACGCGTGTACGGCACGAACTGGTCCGTCACCGTGGAGTTCCAGCGGCCCACTGCGCCACCCCGGCGACGGTCCGGATACGTCTCGACGGGCCCGGTGCCGAACCATGTGACCTGCTCCAGGCCGGCGGACGCCTCCAGGGCGATGCCCACGCGGGCCAGGTCTGCAAGTTCCTTGGGAACCGTTACGGTCTCGACGATCCGGTAGCCGCCCGGCAGTCTCTCGAACCGCTGCTCGTGGCCAACCACGAACCCGCCGGAGGTGATTTCTTCGGCTTCGACTATGGTCGCGCCTCCGTCCTGCCGGATCGCACGAACGGTCCGGGTCAGGTCGGCCACGCCCCACTCGCTCCACTGCTGGCCAAAGCCGGGGATTCGGTCGTTGTCCGTGGGGGCGCGCCAGAGCGAAAGCCGCGGTGAAGCGGCCAGAAGCTCGTTGACGAACAGCCCGGCCGGATCGAGTTCGACGCGACCGGCGTTCGCGGTAGCGGTAGCGGTAGCGGTAGCGGCGCTTTGCTTCGCCGCCGGCTCGCTGAGATCGATCTGGCCCCAGGAGACCTCGAAACCCGCGGGGGCCCAGGCCTGATCCGCCGCCGTTCGGAATCGAACCGTCAACCAGAGCTCGCGGCCGTCGGTCGCCGACGGCACCCAGCCCGGCAGGCGGACCGTCACCGTCCCGCCCGGTGCCAGCTCAGGGAGCGGCAGCTCGCCGCCGGCAACGACGGTTCCTTCCGCGGCCACCTCCCACGAAGCTCGAAGCCACGCGAGGTCGGTGAAATACTGCCGGTTCGTGAGTTCAACAGACCCGCGCCGGGCCGCTTCCGAAGATCCGGAGACGCGGACCGGTGCCGCGATCTGGCGATGCTCGAAAAGCGCCGGCTTGGGCGTGCGGTCGGGCCAGACCAGGCCGTCGAGGCAGAAGTTACCGTCATTGGGCATGTCGCCGAAGTCGCCGCCGTAAGCCCAACGCTTCGTGCCGTCCGGGAGCGTCTGCACGAGGCCGTGGTCCCACCACTCCCACATGAAGCCGCCCTGCAGTCCGTCTGTCGATTCGATCGCGTCCCAGTACTCGGCCAGCGTGCCGTTGCTGTTGCCCATCGCGTGCGAGTACTCGCACATGATCAGAGGATGCAGCTGCCGGCCACTCTGCGCGTGGGCGACGATCGCAGAAATGGGCGGATACATGGGGCAAATAAGGTCGCTGACCTTCTGGTCGCTGAACCAGTCCCACCGGATCGCGCCTTCGTAGTGGAGCGGTCGGCTGGGATCGTAGCGTCGAATGTAGCCTGCCTGGGCGTCGTGGTTGGCGCCGTGGCCCGACTCATTGCCCAGAGACCAGGCGATCACAGACGCGTGGTTCTTGTCGCGGCGAACCAGCCGGGCCGCCCGGTCCACCCAGGCGTTGAGGTACCGGGGGTCGTCGCACAGCTGGTCGATGAAGGCGTGCGTCTCGATGTCGGTTTCGGCGATGACGTACATGCCGATCTCGTCGGTCAAGTCCAGGAAGATCGGATCGTTCGGGTAGTGCGAAGTCCGGATGGCGTTGAAGCCGAACTGCTTCATCGTCGTTATGTCCGCCCGCATCGACTCCGGCGAGATCACCCGCCCGGTGTGCTGGTCGAAGTCGTGCCGGTTGACGCCCCGCATGAGAACCGGCGCGCCATTGATGAGGAGATGTACGCCCTCGATCTCGACCCGCCGGAAGCCCACCTGGAGATCGGCCTCCTCGACGGACTCACCGCCCGGCGAACGGAGCACGACGTGCAGCGGGTAGAGGTTCGGCTGCTCGGCGGACCAGCGCCGGACGTCGGCTACCTCCGTCCGGATGACCGCCCGGGCATCGAGCGGCGGCCGCAGCTGCGGTAGCAACTCGGTCCATTCGGCCGCCTCCGCGCCCGACAACCCCTGCGAGGCCGCCTTCGCGGCAAGCTCGAAGCGATACCGGCTCAACGTGTCGGAATCCGCCCGATTGACCCGCGGGCCCGGACCCTTGTTGGCCGCGGGCACCATGGCCACCGGCAGGGGACGCTCCCCCAGCGTGGCCTCCACCGTCCAGCCCGCCTCGAGCTCGCCGCCGAACTCGATCTCGGCTACCAGCTCGAAGGTCCCCGTGGCGAGGTCGTCGGTCAGGCCGGCGTTCACGCGCAGGTCGGCAAAATGCACCAGCGGCGTGGAATACAAGAACACGGAACGCGTGATCCCGCCGTGCCACCACTCATCCTGGTCCTCTATGTACGTGGCGTCGGACCACTTGACCACCCGCAGCGAGATGGAGTTGTCGCCCGGTCGAACGAACGTGGTCACGTCGAATTCCGCCGCCAGATGGGAGTCCTTGCTTACGCCCACCTCGCGGCCGTTGAGCGTCGCGATCAGGACGCTCTCCGCCGCGCCGACATGCAACACGACTCGATGCCCCGCGAGCCAGGCCTCCGGCAGCTCGATCGACCGCTCGTAGACGCCGGTCGGATTCACGGCCGGCAGCTCGGGCGAACGGCCGGCGAACGGCATCTGCACGTTCGTGTAGTGGGGCAGGTCGAAGAACGACTTCTGCGGATCGTCCGATCCGGCCATAGTCCAGCAACTCGGAACGTCGACTTCACGCCACTCCGGCCCGAGCGCCTCATCCGGATCGTGGAGCAGCTGGAAACGCCATCGGCCGTCCAAGGGGACGCGATCGAGATGGGGAACGCTGTGCATCGGCAGACGATTCTCAGCCGTCAGCTCGGGGGCAAGCCATGGTTTCACGGTCATGGAATCAGACCTCCAACAACAACGTCCGCCGCCTACGCTTGGTCGGCCCCGTTCGAACCGGCAGACTCAACCCTCTCCAGGACGTACACCCTCGACAGGGAGTCGCCCAGCGAACTCGTCCGACGTGCCTCGATCACGAGGCCGGCCGCCATCAGGACATCGCCGCCGACCGTTACGGTGGGTACGCTCGGCTCGGCGTCCGCCGGCCAGACAGACACGCCATAAAGTGCCGCCGGGTCCAGGCCGCGCAGTCGGAGCCGCCGCGGCCCGATGTTGACGCGGTTGAGCACCTCGTAGAAGCCCACGAGGGCCGTGCGCCGATCGTCGCCCACCGTCATCCAGGCCGTTTCGTTGCCATCGCCCTCGAACGGGCTGAGCAGCCGATGGAAGCGCCCGTACTGGATGACCTGGCGCCACTTCTTGTAGAAGGCCACCTGTTCGGCCAGAGAGGACCGCTCCTTCTCCGACAGGATGGTCGGATCGAGTTCGTAGCCGAAGACGCCAAAGAAGGCCACTGCCGCCCTGGTCGAGAGGGGGGTCATGCGACCGCTCTGGTGGTTGGGGACCGCCGACACGTGGGCCCCCATCGAGCTGAGCGGGTAGGCCAGCGTTGTGCCGTACTGGATCTTCAGTCGATCCACGGCGTCCGTGTTGTCGCTGGTCCAGGTCTGCGGCGCGTAGGCCAGCATTCCGGGGTCAAACCTCGCGCCGCCGCCGGCGCAGGACTCGAAGAGGATCCCCGGGAACGCCTTCGTCAGCCTGTCATACAAGTCGTAGACGCCGAGGATGTAGCGGTGCATGAACTCGCCTTGACGCCAGGCCGGCAGCGACGCCGTGAACGGCTCGGTGATGTTGCGGTTCATGTCCCATTTGACGTACGAGATGGGTGCGCTGCCCAGGACACTCGATAGCACGCCAAACAGGTGATCCACTACCTCCGGCCTGGACATGTCGAGGACGTACTGGTTGCGGTGCTCCGTTCGCGGACGGGCCGGTATCCCGACTGCCCAATCCGCGTGAGCCTCGAAGAGGGCGCTGGCCCGGCTGATCATTTCAGGCTCGATCCAGATCCCGAAACGCATCCCCAGGTCCTCGACCTTGCGGGCGAGCGACTCGAGGCCGCCGGGGAGCTTGCTCCGATTGACCGTCCAGTCGCCGAGCGACGTCGTGTCGTCGTCGCGCTGCCCGAACCAGCCGTCGTCGAGAACGAACAGTTCTATCCCAAGCTCGCGGGCCGACGAAGCAATTTCGAGCAGCCGCGCTTCGTCGAAGTCGAAGTAGGTTGCCTCCCAGTTGTTGAGCAGAATCGGACGAGGCTTGTCGCGCCAGCTGCCACGAGCAACACGTTCCCGGAAGAAACTGTGATACGCCTGGCTCATGTCGCCGAGGCCTGTCCCGGAGTACACCAGGATCGCCTCGGGCGTGTGGAAACTGGCCCCGGGCTCCAGGATCCACGAGAAACCGTCGGGGTTTATGCCGATACGCGCCCGGGCCGTCCCAAACGGCTCCACCTCGACCTCGGCCGCGAAATTGCCCGAGTAAGCGAGGGATAGGCCGATCGCCTCACCGGCCTCCTCGGTCGTGGACGGCCGGACCAGCGCCATGAAGGGGTTGTGCTGCGAGCTCGAGGCTCCTCGGAGGCTGGACACGGACTGGTGTCCCGGCCGAAGGTCGCGACGATCGACGTGGCGCTCCCGCGCCCAATCCCCATTCAGCGTGATCAGCTGCCAGTCCGAATCTGGAACGTCGATCGAAGCGCTCATGGCGCAACGGACTATCGCCGCGCTCTTGCCCACATTGGTCACGCGAGCGCTACGGGTGACGAGCGGTCGATCCCGGAAGATCGAGTAGAGCAGGCGGACCTCGAGGTCGGCGACGGGATCGACCAGCAAGATTTCGAGCGTCTCGGCCTCACCGCCTACTTCGGTATACGCCGACGGAAGGCCCGGGATCGACGGCTTGGAGGCCATGATCCGATGGCTCTTGTAGCGAAGGTCGAGCACGCCCGAGCCGTCCGCTTGTTCGACGGCCAACGCCGGGATCCGATAGTCGCCGCTGCCCCCGGTTGGAAACTCGAGCGCCAGAGGATCGCCCACCCGGTTGGCGAAACCCGCGAACTCGCCGGGCGCGAGGTGGGCAAACGACCGACCCGCCCTCACCGCAGTTCCGAAGTACAGGTGGCCCAGCCAGCCGTTATCCAGGACGCGGATGGCGTAGCTGATGCACTCGTTATGGAGGTGGAAATCCTGCGACTCGGCACTCCAGGTGATTGGCATCGTTGTCTCCGGTGGCATCGCTAATGGAAACCGACGCGGCGCACCCTCGTCGGAAAATCATAGGACCGGCGTGGCCGCCGGTCCTATTGATGTCGATATCGCTCCAGAGAGGCCAGTGGCAACCGACGCGCAGTGAAGATCAGCCCTTTGTCGAGCCCAGAGTGAGGCCTCGAATGAACTGCTTCTGCAGCACGACGTAGACGACGATCGTCGGGATCGCCACCAGCACCGAACAGGCCGCCAGCAGGTTGAAGTCCGTGAAGAACTGACCCTGGAGGTTGTTCAGAGCCGAGGTGATCGGGCGTTTGGCTCCCTTCTCGATCAGCAGCAGCGCCCAGAAGAAGTCGTTGTAGATGAAGGTGAACTCGAGGGTGGCCAGAGCCGCCAGAGCCGGCCGACAAAGCGGCAGGATGATGCTCCACCAGATCCGCAGGACGGACGCTCCGTCCACCAGACCCGCTTCCGTCAACTCCTTGGAGAGCGTCTTCATGTAGTTGCTCAAGACGAAGATGCAGAAGCCCATCTGGAACACGATGTGGATCAGCAAGATCCCGATCAACTGGTCGTACAGGACTCCCGTGTCGCTTACCGCCTTGGGCAGCGGCAGGGCCAGGTAGAGCTGGTAGAGCGGCACGATGATTACCTGCTGAGGAAGCAGGTTGCCTGCGACGAACACCATCAGGATGAGCCGGTTGAAACGCCAGCTATATCGGGAGCAAGCGTACGCAACCATCGACGCGATCAGAAGCGTGAGGATCACGCCTGGGATCACTACCGCCAGCGTCTGGATGTAGTTTCTCGCGAGATCGCCCTGGGTCCACGCGTTGAAGAAGTTGTCGAGCGTAAGAGAGGAAGGGAAGGCAACGTAGCCGTTGAGCGTCGTGTCGGCGAAAGACCGAAGCGCGATGTAGAACGCCCAGAGGACGGGGAACAGCCACACGACGGCCATGGTGATAAGGAAGGCGTGGACGCCGATGTTCCCCCACTGAATCGGCCGGCGTCTGGAGCGAACGGGCTTTGTCTCTGGAGTAACCGCCGTCACAGTGGTCATGCCGACGTGTCCTCCCGCATCATCCAGCTGAGGAAGATCACGATTGGTACGAGCGAGATGACCAGCAGGACCACCGCGATGGCAGCCCCGAAGCCCGTCAGGTTCGCTTCACTGATGCTGTTGTTGGTGATCAGCACCGACAGCAACTCCAACCCGTTCTTTCCCTGATTGATGATGTACACGATGTCGAACGCACGCAGCGACTCGATCGTCGTGATCACTACGATGACTACGTTGATGGGCATCATGACCCAGAAGACAACGTGCTGGAAGGTCTGCCGTCCGTTGGCTCCATCGATGGAAGCCGCCTCTCGGAGAGAGGGGTCGACGCTTTTCAGACCGGCCAGATACAGGACCATGATGTAGCCGACGTGGCGCCAGCTCGCGGCCACGAGGGCGGCCCAGAGGTTGATGTTCGGATCGCCAAACCAGTCCGGCTTCGGCAAGTTGAAGAAGCCCAGAACGGCGTCGATGAAGCCGTTGTCCGCCGAGTACTGCAGCTGCCAGATGATCCCGATGACTGCCAGTGACAGAACCACCGGAAGGTAGAAGATGGACTGGTAGAACCTCGATCCCTTGATGTCGCGGTCCAGCAAGACCGCGAAGAACATGCCGATCGGCGTAGCGATCAGCATCAGAACGAGGAACCACAGGACGTTGTGCTTGAGGCCTTCCCAGAACGGCGGGTAGGCACTCGCGAGGCGTTCGAAGTTGCCGAGCCCCACGAAGTTGTCCCACGTCAGAGGCTGAGTGTTCCGCCAGTTCGTTAGGGACAGTCCGATCGATACGAGCGCCGGACCCCAGATCAACGCCAGATCCAGGAATAGCGGGAACCCGACCATGAGGCCGAGAAGGATCTTGTCTCGCCGCGTCAACACCGAGAAGCGTCGGCGTCGACGAGACGGGCGCGCCCCCGCCTGGCCGGCTTGAGAGCCGGCCAGGTCGAGGGCGTTGTCTTCGCGTGCTTGTGTCATCGAGATCGACTATCTAGCTTTCAGCGAAAGGCAGCCCCTATGGTATTGGATCAGGAGGCGGGCGGCAGGCTGTCCCAGAACTTCTGGATCGACTGCGTGAAGGCGGTCAGGTCCTGGCTCGGGTTGCTGATGAACTTCAGGATGAAGTTCTGCATGCCGTTGGCGCCGGCGAAGTCCGGTCGGGTGTCGCGATCCATGAACTGAGTGATCTTCTGCGCGGCACCGATCAGCGTGACGGCCTTCTGCTGAAGAGCGTTGTACTTGGTGGTGTCGGCGTCCTTGGCGGCCGCGACGTTGCTGGGGTCGGCGGCGACATAGATGTCCTGTGCCGCGCCGGTGCCGAGGAAGCCGACGAACGCCCGGGCGTTGTCCTGCTCCCCGCCGGCCTGGCCGGCCGGGCTCTTGGCTGCGATCATGAACCCGTCGATCGGGGCGTCGAGCGCCTTCTCGGCGTCGAACGCGTTTCCGAGGCTCGGGAAGGGGAAGAAGTCGAGGTCGGCCAGAGTGGCGTCATCGACGGCCTTGAACTGCTGCGACACGAACATGCCGAGCAGGTACATACCGGCGGTCTTCTTCACCAGGGCCTGCGCCGCATCCTGCCAGATCCGGCCAGCAGCGCCGGTCTGGTGGTAGGGCATGAGGTCCTTCCAGAGATTGAAGACGGCGATTACCTTCGCGTCCGTCCACTTCTCCTTGCCGGCCATGAGGTCGACATGGAACTGGTAGCCGTTCAGGCGAAGGTTGAGGATGTCGAACGTGCCCATCGCCGGCCAACCGTCCTTGTCGGCGAAGGCGATCGGGGTGAGCTTGTCCGTCTGCATCTGCTTGCAGAGGGCCTTGAAGTCGTCCATGGTCGCCGGGACCTTGTAGCCCTTGTCGGCGAACAGGCTCTTGCGATAGAAGACGGCCCACGGGTAGTTGTAGATCGGGACGAAGTACTGATGGCCGTCGTCGCCGGTGGAGCCGACCTTGAAGGCGTCCGAGTAGTTGGACTTCAGGGTGGTCCAGACGTCGTCGATCGCAAGGGCGTAGCCCTGCTTGGCGAAGAAGCGCATCCGGAAGCCGGAGAACCATGTGAAGACGTCTTCCGGCTTGCCGCCGAGGTAGGACGTGATCTGGTTCTGGAAGGTCCCGTGGTCAACAGTGTTGACCGTGACCGCGACTGTGGTCTTCTTTGTGAAAGCGTCGGCCATGTCCTGCATGGCCTTCTTCGGGATGGCGTCCGAGTAGTTGGAGCCGAGGCTGACCGTGCCGGTCAGGCCCTTCGGCGTAACCACGGGAGCCGGGGTCACCGATACGCCCGGCACCGGCGTGACCACCGGGGCCGCGGTGACGACGGGCGTTGCCGCCGCACTGCTGCACGCTGCGATGACGGTCGGCAGGACCGTGAGGCCGGCGGCCCCCAGGAGGCCCTTCTTCAGGACTTCCCTGCGTGAGACTTGGCTGGCGCGAGTAATTTCATCCATTGGGCACTCACTCCTCCCTATGCGACCGCAAAAACGGCCGTGGTCCAACAAGAACCAACAGGACCCCCGGATTGTGGTCCGCGATGGTCGCCATGTCAATGGTCTTCTGATGTAAGACGTGCGATCATGGTGATAAACGTTGACTTGGTTCCTGGTCTGGGGCACGATGGATTCTGCCGGACAAGCTGGGCTATGTGGCGGCTGAGAGCAAGCGGAGAAGGATGCAGTCGGACCGAAGTTCGCGCACGGGCGAGACCGTGGCCCTCGCGAGTCGAAGACCCGTTCTCGCGCGTCAGCGTCAGAACCTGATCCTGGAGCGCGTACGCGAGCATGGCGCGGTGCGGGTTGCCGACCTCGTCCGCGATCTCGGCGTGTCGGACATGACCATCCGCCGCGACCTCGAGATGCTCCAGGGACGAGGCTTGATCGAGAAAGTCCATGGCGGGGCCGCCGCGATCGAGGGCAGCTCGCTGTTCGAACCCGGCTTCAGCGTGAAGTCGACTTTGATGCAGCGTGAGAAGGACGCGATCGCCGGGTATGCGGCCAGTGTGGTCGCGCCGGGCACGGCCATCGCGATCTCGGCCGGCACGACCACCTACGCACTGGCGCGGATGCTGGTGGATTGTCCGGGCATTACCGTCCTGACGAACTCAGTGCCGGTCGCGGACGTCCTCTACAAGGATGGCCGCGCCGACCAGACCGTGATCCTGAGCGGCGGCGTACGAACACCCTCCGACGCCCTCGTGGGGCCTTTCGCGGTCGAGGTAATCCGCTCCCTGCACGTTGACACGGTCTACCTTGGCACCCACGGCCTGGATGCGAGAACCGGCCTCACCACACCCAACATCCTGGAGGCCGAGACGAACCGTGCCCTGATCCAGGCAGGGCGGCACCTCGTGGTGCTCGCGGACCACACCAAGTGGGGAGTGGTCGGCATCAGCGCCGTCTCGCGGCTCGAGGATGCCGACACCGTCGTCACCGACGCCGGTCTGGATGCGGACGCCAGGATGCTGATCTCCTCAGCGGTGCGCACGCTCGTACTCGTTGACCCTGCCACCGGCGATACCGAGGTCCTCGACGGGGAGTCGCATCCATCAACGGAACGGAACCGCTAATGAACGGACGCGCCGCCGGCCAGCCGCAGCCACAGCCCCACCGCCGCTACAACCCTCTTACCGAGGAGTGGCTGTTGGTATCCGCGGACCGAACGAGCCGCCCTTGGCTCGGCCGTAAGGAATCGACGCCATCCATCGATTCACTCGCCTACGATCCATCCTGCTACCTGTGCCCGGGCAACATCAGGGCAAACGGCGCGACCAACCCGCAGTACGAATCGACCTTCGTCTTCACCAACGACTTCGCGGCGCTTCGCCCGGACTCGCCGCATATGTCCCTCCAGGACGGGCTGCTCAAGGCTGAGAGCGAGCGCGGCACGTGCCGCGTGATCTGCTTCTCGCCTCGCCACGATCTGAGCATCTCCCGAATGAACGCGACCCAGGCACGCCGGATCGTCGATCTGTGGTCGGATCAGTCGGCCGAACTGGGCAGTGAGTTCCGGTGGGTTCAGGTGTTCGAGAACCGTGGAGCGGCGATGGGGGCGTCGAACCCACATCCGCACGGCCAGATCTGGGCGGGTGAGGCACTCCCGCGCGAGGCCGCGAGGGAGGATGCGAGCCAGAGGCGACACTACGCGGCCACGGGTCATCAACTGCTCCTGGACTATGCCGCGCAGGAATCGGGAGGCCCGCGCGAGATCGACGGAGATGACGACTGGCTGGTTGTCGTGCCGTTCTGGGCAGCCTGGCCCTTCGAGACGCTACTGATCCCGCGCCGCCCGGTAGCACGAATCCCCGACTTGACCGGAGTCGAGCGTGACTCGCTTGCCCGCCGGCTGACCTCGCTCCTGCGCGGATACGACGACTTGTTCTCGCAGCCCTTCCCCTACTCTATGGGTTGGCACCAGGCGCCGTTCGACGGTACCGATAGCCCCCACTGGCAGCTCCACGCCCACTTCTACCCCCCGCTACTGCGTGCGACGGTCCGCAAGTTCATGGTGGGCTACGAGCTGCTGTCCGAGCCACAAAGAGACATAACGGCGGAAGACGCCGCGGACCGACTCCGGTCGGCCGTCAAGAGCGCTAGCCCAAGCGCCGCTATTTCGAGCGACCGAGGGCCCAACGAAGGAGCTTGACCATGGCTGGACTCTCACCCGCACACCTGTTTCTGATACTCGTCATCGCCTTGATCGTCATCGGCCCCGGCAAGCTGCCCGAAGTCGGCGCCGCGATCGGCAAGAGCCTGCGGGAGTTCCAGAAGGCATCGGGCGGGATGACGGATTCCTTGCTCAAGTCGACGATGGCGCCGCCCGCCGAACCTCAGCCCGTGGCCGTACAGCCCGTTGCCGTACAGCCCGTTGCCGTACAGCCAGTTGCCCAGCCGCCGGCCCAGTCTTACTACGCCCAGTCCTATTACGCCCAGCCCGGCGCCGTCCAGCCGCCGTATGCCGGCCAGCCGTATCCCCCGCAGAGCTACGCGCCTCAGGCATCGGAGCCGCAGCAGCCGTATGCCGGCCAGCCGCACGAAGCGGCCGGATACCCTGCCGTTCCCGCGTACCCGCCGACTCAACCCTCGGCCCAAACGCCCGCCCCGGGCGCCGGCGAGTTGCCGACGAGCGGCCCGCGACTCGACCAGTAGCCCTCCCGGCGACCCACAGTCCGACCTTGCGGCTCTCGAAGCTCCGGGGCTACCCCGGCCTTCCCGACACGGAGCGTAATCTCATGACCCAGTCCCCCACCCCAGACCCAGCGAGCCGCAGCTCGGCCGCCCGGGCCGCATCCCTCCTTGCTCGCCTGAAGCCGTCCGGCCCGGCCACCTTCGTCCGGGCGCCGGGGCGCGTCAACCTTATCGGCGAACACACGGACTACAACCAGGGGTTCGTGCTGCCGGCGGCGATCGACCTGGAGATCTGGATGGCGGTCGAAGCCTGGGATAAGCCCGGCGTCGAGCTGACCTCGCTCAATCTCGACGAGACGCGCTCGTTCGAATTCGATGGGCTCGCGCCTGGCGGCCGAGAGTCCACTTCGTGGATCGACTACGTTGCGGGCACGGCCTGGGCGATGCGCGAGGCAGGCTTGCCGCTACGCGGCTTCCGCGGAGTCCTGGATTCGACAATCCCGATGGGTGGTTCCGGGCTGAGCTCGTCCGCGGCCCTGGAGATGGCTGCGACCTGGGCCCTGGCGGACCCTGCCGCTCCCCGGCCGTCCGCGCCTCGAATGGCGGCGATCGCGCAACGGGCCGAAAACGCGTATGTCGGGGTCAACTGCGGGATCATGGACCAATTCGCGAGCGCGGCGGGAAAGGCCGGCAATAGCCTCCTGATCGACTGCCGAGCCAACGAGTTCCAGGTGGCCGTGATCCCGGCAGGCCTGTCGATCGTCGTTTGCGACACGGGCTCGCCTCGCCGCCTGAGCTCCTCGGAGTACAACACTCGCCGGTCGGAGTGCGAGGCCGGAGTCGCGCTCATCGCGGAGCGCGAGAAGGGTGTGACGGCGCTCCGAGACGTGGACCGCGCGATGCTCGCCCGGAACAGGGCCCGCCTTCCGGAGGTTGTGGCGCGCCGGTGCGAACACGTGGTGGAAGAGGACGCACGCGTCGCAGCCACGGTGGCGGCAATGGCATCGGGCGACCTTGCCGAGGTTGGCCGGCTCTTCGCCGCTTCCCACGCTTCCCTCCGAGACCTCTACGAAGTGAGCTCGCCGGCGCTGGATGCGATGGTCGAGATCGCCGCGGGAGTGCCGGGCGTCGTGGGCAGCCGCATGACCGGAGCCGGCTTCGGTGGCTGCACGGTCAATCTCGTCCGCTTCGGTGCCGAGGAAGCCCTTCGAGAGCGGGTCCTCAGCGACTACCCAGCTCGCACGGGACTCAAGCCGCGAGTGTTCGTGGTGGCGGCCGTGGACGGCGCTGGTCCGATGGCCACCCCAACGGCATAGCGCCGATATGCTCAGACCGGCCAAACGGTCCGCGACACGGCATTCGCTCGGGTCCGTGACCAGTGAACTGCGGCGCGCCACCGGAACCCGTCATACTGCCCCCCGCAGTGGCTCGCGAAGACCGCCCAGGACCTACAAGGCGCGCGCCATGCGCCGCTCATGGGATTGATTATGGAACCGGACGTCCGCCCATCGGCGGTAGCCACTCAGCTTGCTTTACCGGCGACCCGCAGACGCGGCCGGCTGCCTTTCCGTCGCCGCAGCGCCCCTGAGAAGCGGCCGGAAGGCGATTTGAGCTGGGTCGGCCACCTGGTCGAACTCCGCAATCGCCTCACGGTGGCGGCCTTCTCGCTGATCCCCGGCTCGATCCTGGGCTTCCTCTTTTCCGGCCAGATAATCCACTTCCTGCGGTCGCCACTACCAACGAGCGATCCGCTCGAGGCTCTTGGGCTGACCGACGCGCTGATGATCCAGCTGCAGGTGGCGCTGATCACGGGCGTCATCCTGGCCATGCCGGTCATCCTGTACGAGTTCTGGGCTTTTATCTCGCCGGGGCTCACGCCGTCGGAACGCTCGGCCGCCAGGCCATGGGTCCCCCTCGCGATGGCCTTCTTCGCCCTGGGCGTAGGGGTGGCCTACTTCATCCTGCCCTATGCCACCGGATTCCTCTTCACCTTCCAGTCCAAGGACATCCACATCCTGCTCACGGCCGACGCCTACTTCGGCTTCGTCACCACGCTGTTCCTGGCGTTCGGCCTGATCATGGAGTTCCCCATAGTCCTGGTCCTGTTGTCCAAGGTGGGGATCATCACCTCCAAGTGGCTACGCAAGAACCGCCGGGGCGCAATCCTGGGAATCGTCGTCGTGTCGAACCTGATCACGCCCGGAGCCGACTTTGTCAGCCCCATGGTTATGTCGGTGGTGCTCTACGGCCTTTTCGAGGCGTCGATAGTCATGATCCGGCTGGGCGGCAAGTAGCAGGCCCGCGCCGGCTCAGATCGCTTCCGGTTCGGCTCCGCTGACGGACTTCCGCTTGCCACGCTTTGCTGCGTTTCGCCGCCTGGAGGGGCTCTGGGCTTCCCCCGGCTCGCCGCGGAGAACGTCGCCGTATGGAGCTAGAACCTGGTCGGCCGGCCAGACACCGTCGATGATCTCCGCGACACGAAGGTCCGGGCAGGAGGCCAGCACCGGGATGTCATCGACATCTCGGACGACTGCCTCGACCAGCACGTGCGGCAGCTGGCCCCACGGGGCGATGCTGTTGGCCACGTAGCCGTGAACCACCAGGTCGGCGTACTCGGGGACGTTCCACGTCTGCCACGCGGTCCGGAAGTCCTCATCGTCGACCTCGAGCCATGTCCCGAAATCAACCCGCGAGCCGTCGTCCAGCCGTACCTGAAGCGCCACGCGCAGGAAGAAGCCGATGGTCTTGATCGCCAGGAAAGGGCCCTCGGCCCAGGTGTCGAGCAGCTCAGGATGGATATCGAAGATAACGTCCGGGTGAGTGAAGGTAATGGCAACCGATCGACCGCCGTCGCCACCCTGCTGGTCACCGCCCAGCTGGCCGCCGACCTTTTCGTCAGAAGGTTTCACTCTCGAGTCCGTCATGATCCTCCAACCCCTGCCTGCCAGGATCGCCGTACGCTGGTCGCGGTCCGGCCACTAGCGCTGGCCGAATCGTATCAGCGCTGGCCTGCCGCGCGCAGCCGTTCTATGACAAACCCGAGGTCCAGGCTGGCGAGCAGCCAGCCGGCGCGCGGTCCGTTGGAACGGCCCAGGAACGCCGCATAGAGCGCCCCGAACGCCCTGCCGGAGGCCAGCCCGGTATCGGTAGCCACTCTGAAGATCAGCGCCTGCCACGCTTCTCCTGAACCCGGCCTGGAGCCTTCGGCGGCCGAAGCCAGGGCGGCGAAGTACGCCTTCTGCGTTTCGTCCAGGCCACCAACCTCGGCGGGAACTGCATCGCGCTGGATGACCAGGCGGGCCCGCTCCGGCGCATATGACTCCAGCCAGGCTCGGGCCGAGGCGGTTCGCTCCCCGAGGACCTCGTTCTCCTGGGCATTCAGTGGCCCGGCCTTCTCGACCTGCATTCGCTCCGGGATATCAACCCCGGGGATCTGCAGCAGCAACGCCAGATGCCCGAATGAAGGGCGGAATGCGGCGGCCTCGACTTCCGCGTCCTTGCCATCCAGAAGCGAGTAGAAGAAGAGCCGTTCGTAGTCCGCGGGCAGTTCGCCCTTGACCTCGCGACCAGACGTGGCCGCGGCGATCCGGTCGAACTCGTCGAACAGGCGCGGGATCGTGTCGCCCTCCGGATCGAAGTCGATCACCTGGCTCGGCTTGGGGCGCAGGAAGAGGAAGCGCAGCTGTTCGGGCGGAAGCACTTCGGCAATCGTATGCGCCGCGACTCCCTGCCCCTTCGAGGTGGACATCTTCTTGCCGCCGATGTTGAGGAACTCGTACGCGATATTCCGCGGCGGCTCTACCTCGAATACCTCACGGCTGATGGCGTCGGAGCGGTCACGCGAGCCGCCGGCCGTCGCCAGGTCCTTCCCGCAGCCCTCCACCGTCACGCCGAGCAGGCCCCACTTGGCGGCCCACTCGAGGTTCCACGGGAGCTTGGCCCGGCCGCCCAGGGGCGAGACTCGGCCTTCGTGCCCGCAGCCCCGCGCCCATGTGACCATGTCCGGCTTGCATTCGTATGCGACCGTGGCGCCGTCCCAGCCCGTCGCGAGAGTGGTCCCGATCTTCCCGCACTGCTCGCAGATCACCTGGATCGGCAACCAGCTGCTCGGCCGCTCGACATGGCTGACCCGGCTGTAGATGTCGCGGACCCGGTCGGCCCGGTCAAGGGAGAGCTTCACAAAGCGGTCCATGGAACCCGCCGCGTACAGCTCACTCACCCAGTAGAACTCGGGCTTGATTCCGAGTGGCTCGAACGTGCGGAAGAAGATCTCGCCCACGAAGTGCCGGGCGTAGTTCGCGGCGCTGCTGCCTTCTGGAGCCGGCACCCGCGACAGCGGCGCGCCCATGTAGCGGTCGACCGCGTCGGGGGTCAGCAGTGCCTGCGAGTCCATGGCGTCCATGTCGTCGACGCCGTACAGGAACTTCGACTCCAGTCCCGCGCCTATCAGAGCACGCTGGATGGCGTCATGGAGCACAACGCCTCGCAGAGACCCAACGTGCACCGTCCCGGACGGGGACTTGGAATCGTTGACTACCTGCGGTCCGCGCAGCGAAGCGGCGAGCTCGTCGGCCCAATACATGCCGCGACCCGCTAGCTGATTTCGAGGATCTTGTACGAGAAATCGCCGGCCGGGACGTGCACGGCGACGGCATCACCCTTGCGCTTGCCGAGCAGAGCGCGGCCCACGGGCGATTCGTTGGAGATCCTGCCTTCGCGGGGGCTGGCCTCGGTGGAGCCCACGATCGTGAAACTCTCCACTCCGTCGGTTCCCTCGACCTTCACGGTAGAACCGATCTGGACGTGGTCCGTGCCGTGGTGCTCGTCGATGATGATCGCGTTCTTTACGAGGGCCTCGAGGCGCTGGATCTGCCCCTCGGTGAAGGCCTGCTCATTCTTGGCGTCTTCGTATTCGGCGTTCTCCGAGAGATCGCCGTGCTCCTTCGCGTCGTGAATCCTCTGGGCTATCTCCTGCCGGCGGACGTTGACGAGCTCCTCGAGTTCCGCTCGAAGCTTGGTCAAGCCCTCTTCAGAGATGTACTGCGTTCTGTTGTTCACCGCGAAGTGGGCTCCGTTCTTGTCGGCCGGGATAAGGAAACGAACTCCAGGCACACCTATCGGGTCCTGAAGTTCGGCCGGCGCGTATCGTAGGCGCCACCTCCCTCGGTGTCAAAGCCCAAGTGGTCGCGCACCGCTGCACAACGCCGACAAGGAAGGGCTGAGGCGAGACCGGTCGTACGCCGGCGCGCCCCAGCCCAGTGATCCCCGGCGCCGAGCCCCGCGACGCCGGCCCTGCCGGACCTAGCCGGCCGTCGGTGTAACCGGGTTTGACGGGACGGATTGTCCGCTCGTCCCCATCACGTTGGTCGACGACACGGTGAACGTGTACGTGGTGCCGTTCGTGAGCCCGTTGATCACGCCGTGGGCCCAGCCCGAGGCGTCGAGCGTGTCACACGGCACCACGGCCGTCTTCCCGCCGGGCGAGGCGGTGATCGTGCAGTGGAGGAGTGGCAAACCGCCGGTGTACATGCCGGCCCAATTGACGGTCGCCGATCCGTTTCCGGCAGAAGCGTTGATGGTTGCCGGCGCCCCGGGCAGTCGCGGCATTCCGTACAGGGCCAGGCTGAAGTCCGAACCTGCCGCGACCTGCGTCATCCCGCCCTGCTTCCAGAAGTCGGGCACCGTCGTCTGGCCGTAGGAGTTGTCGCCCCAGGCGTAGATATACCCGCCCTTGAGCGCCAGTCCGTGCTTGTCGCCGGCCGCGATCGCCGTGAAGCCGGAGACGGGCATTACGCACTTCTTGGTCAGGAAGTTGTAGAGGGCGCACGGTGTCGCGAGCTGCGCGGCGCTGTTATCTCCCCAGGCGGCAATCGTGCCGTCGGATCTGAGGGCCATGCTGAACGTGAACCCCGCCGAGACCGCCGTGATGGCCGGCAGTCCGGACGGCACGGTGGCCTGGCTGTGGTTGTTCCAGCCCCAGCCGTAGACCGTACCGCCCTGAGTGAGTCCCAGAACCTGACCTGAGGCGCTCAGCGACTTCAGGTTGGAGAGCGGGACGAACTTGATCAGGTTCCCGATCTTGATGGGGATCAGTGGGATCGTCGTCTGGCCGTAGACGTTGCTGCCCCAGGCCACGATCGTGCCGTCAGACTTGAGCGCGAAGACGCAGCCCAGGCCCGCGGCGATGCCAACGACTCCGGATTGCGCGGCCGCCGGCACATCCTTGACATGCGCGCTGTTGTCGCCCCAGACGATCACCGAGCCGTCGCTCTTGAGCGCCACGGCGAATGTGCCGCCCGCGGCGATTGCCTTCACGCCGGTGAGGCCGGCAGGTACGTTCGTCTGTCCGGAGTTGTTGTCGCCCCAGGCGATTACCTTGCCCTCCCAGGTCAGCGCCATCGCCATCTCGCCCATCGCCGAAATGGCCGTGATCGTCCCCTGAGCCGCCAGCGGGACATCGACCTGATGAACGTTGTCGGCGCCGAAGGCGACGACGGTGCCGTCCGCCGGACCCGTCGTGCCGGCACGAGCTTCGCCGGCGAACGGGCCGGCCCACCCGATCGCCGATGCGGCCGCTGCAAGCACCAGCGCCGCCGCTAGTGACCTGGTCCTGTGGCGGACCGGGCGAGAAATCGAAGCCACGGCATGGTCCTGCCTGGCGGTCTTATCGGCCATCGAGGGTCCTCCTCTCGCCTGTGCAGGCCCGGCCGGCCTCCCCGCGAGCCCAGCGGCATGGCGCACAGCGCGTGACGGGGTCCGCACTCCGAGGCGGCACCGTCAGGTCTTGAGCCTAGAACCGGCTCCCTGACGGCACATGTGATCGAGCCGACAGTGCGGGGTCAAGATCGGTGACAGGTAGCCCTGCGAGGCGGCTCCAGGGAGCGCGGCCGTGCTACTGCAATCCGATGGCGCGCGCCCCCGCGTTTGCATCAGAACGGAGGTCCCCATACGGGAGGGACGAAAGTGGAATGGAATCCTGAAAGCGGACTGAGCAGACTGCGATCAACAAAAGCATTACCGGCCCCGCCTTCCGGATCCTCCCTCCTCCTCCCCGGAAGCCGGGGCCGGTCCGCGTCCGGAGCAGACCTCGGAAGGCCCGCGAGCCGTCAGTGGCTCAGGGACAGGAGCCTTCCACGAACACGCTGCATCGCGGCCCGATCCGCAAAGGCCACGAACACGGTGTCGTCGCCGGCGATGCTTCCCACCACCTCGGTCCAGCGCGTTCTATCGAGCGCCGCCGCGATTGCGTGCGCGGAGCCGGGCAGCGTCTTGAGCACGAGCATCAGCCCGGCCTCTCGGATATCGACGCGGAGATCATGGAGAAGGGCCCGCAGGCGCTCCTCGCCGGTGCTCTCGGCTTCGGTCACTCGAGTCGGGACCACGTACGTCTGAACGCCGTCCTGAACCGACTTGATCAAGCCGAGCTCGGCCACGTCTCGGCTGATCGTGGCCTGCGTGGCCCGAAAGCCGCGCTCCCGCAGTGCCGCAGCGAGTTCCTGCTGGGTACGTATTGGGCGCTGAGCCAGCAGATCACGGATCTCGCGCTGCCGCAGCTGCTTCATGACCTCCATCGAGCGGAGAGCCTCCCTCAGGCGCCGTGGGGCGAAAGTAGAACGATGAATACCGCGATCGCGGCCAGGACGCGATAGACCACGAAGGCGTTCACCGACTGCCGTCGCAGGAACGCGAGCATGAAGCGAATGGCAAGGAAGCCCGAGATCGTCGCGGCGATGAAGCCGATCAGGACGACGTTCATCTCGGGGTTGGGACCGGCCTCATGCGTGAAGAACTTACGTGCCGTCCACAGACCCGCGCCGGCGATGACGGGCGTCGCCATGAGAAAGCTGAACCGGGCCGCCGATTCACGGGTAAGTCCCAGGAAGAGCCCGCCGGAGATGCTGATGCCGGAGCGGCTGATGCCGGGCACCAGCGCGATCGCCTGGGCGACACCTATACCGAGAGCCTCCCGGAATGTGAGCGAGTCCATCTCGCGCTTGCGCGCACCCCACCGATCGGCGAGCCACAGGATGGCGGCGCCGACGCACAGGGTGAATGCGATCTCGGCGGGCTTGCGGACCATCTCCTCAAGCTTGGCGTCAAACAGCGGTCCCACCAGGATGGCCGGGATAGTCGCGACGAGGATGAGGAAGGCCATCTTGCGGTTCGGATCACCCTTGAACGAGCGGTCCCGGATCGTCGCCAGACCGGCCGGGATCAACGTAAGCCAGTCGCGCCAGAAATACACGAGCAGCGCAAGAAGCGTGCCCATGTGCAGAACGACGGTGAATGCCACCGAATCGATGAACGGATCCTTCCATCCAAAGAGCCAGGGGATCAGAACGAGGTGCCCGGAGCTGGAGACCGGAATGAACTCCGTGAGCCCTTGCGTGAGGCCCATGATCAGCGCCTGGATGGACAAATCCACAGAACGACTCCTCCGGATACGGGTGGGACGACCCGATGGCGGGGTTCTATGCCGAACCCGCGCCGGGCTCCGAATGTAGGCGCGGGCCGGCGATCGCGTCGACCACCGGCCCGCGCTTGTGCGGTTTGCTAGCGGATGAAGAGCGGAGCCATCACCAGTGTGATGGTGGCAAGCAGCTTCACCAGAACGTGAAGGGACGGACCGGCGGTGTCCTTGAAGGGATCACCGACCGTATCGCCGACGACGGCGGCCGCGTGAGCATCGGTCTTCTTGCCGAGCACGTTGCCGTTGTCATCGAGCAGGTGGCCCGACTCGATGTACTTCT